>CAUZDS010000008.1:0-106508 GCA_963578725.1 Vicinamibacteria bacterium | reverse complement strand
GGCCCGCCGGGACGCAGGCTGTCGAGCGGGTCGAGGACAAACGGCAACGGCTCGAGGTCGACGTGAATGAGCTCGATCGCCTCGGCCGCCGTCTGTTCGTCGACCGCCGCCACGGCGAGAATCGGCTCGCCCTCGTAGAGTGGCTCATTGGTCAGGGACGCCTCGTTCGGCGCCTCGACTTCGTCCGGCAACTCGTCGGCCGTCAGGATACCTTCGAAGCCTGGCAACGCCTCGGCCGCGCTAGCGTCGATCGACCGCACCCGCGCATGCGGCATCGGGCTGACCAGCAGCTTGCAGAAGACCATGCCTTCGGCACGGTGGTCCTCCGCATACTTCGAGCGCCCGGTGACCTTCGCGTACATATCCGGTGTCTGGTAGTTCTTCCCAAGCAGTTTGTAATCTGCCACGTCAGGCCCCCCGCGTGATTTCCGCCGCCCGCATGACGGACGTCAGGATCTTGTCGTAGTCGGCGCACCGACACAGGTTGCCCGAGAGCCACTCGGCCGTTTGCTTCCGCGTGGGATTCGGGTTGCTCTCCAGCAGCGCCACCGTATTCATGATGAACCCCGACATGCAGAACGCGCACTGGAACCCCTGCTCCTCCAGCACCGCTTGCTGCATCGGGTGCAACGTGCCGTCCTCGGCCTCAAGCCCCTCGATCGTCGTCACCTCGCGCCCCTGCACCGAGTGCGCCAGCAGCGAACAGGAATAGTGCGGCACGCCGTCGACCAACACCGTGCAGGCACCGCATTCGGCCCGGTCGCACCCGAGCTTCGTGCCCGTCAGCCCCAGCTTGTACCGCAGCGTCGTCGCCAGCGTCTCCATCGGCGGCACCTCGATCCGCCGGCTCCGGCCGTTGACGTTCACCGTGATCAGCCGCTCGACCGCGCCCGCCGCCGGCGTTTGCGCCAGCACTGCCCCGCCGTTCGCGCGAAACAGATAGTTGGACGAGGACACCGCCGCGCTCGCGGCGATGGCGCCCTTGATGAAGCTCCGTCTGGACACACCCTGCTGGGCCGTCCCCTCCGTTAACCCAATGATCTCCTGGCTCATGGCCGATCACCTCCCCCGTTCACCGACGTCTTCTCAGGCCGCGATCCAGCAGCCGGCCCACCACACCGAGCATCCAACGAACAGCGCATACCGCGTCAGGGATGACCTGATCCCCCTCCTAGTAGACTACAAGTCGTGCCGAATCTCTCATACCTCGCCACGTACCGCAACCAGAATCGTCCGTCGCGGGTCACAATGTTCTGATGACAGCGCGCTATTCGTCGCGCTCCGGGTCGCCAGGTCCTACCCTGATACGCCTCGCTGAGGGGTCCCTGCAGTACCGAAATCGCTACGCCGAGCCAGAATCGAGCCTGGCGTTCCTGGTCCCGGGCTCGTTCGATTTCGTCATGGTCGTCCCGGTGTGTGCGGAATCGGGGACCTTCGTTAACGGGTACTGCGCTGCGGCGCACGGCGCGGGCCGCCTGCTCGTCGTCGCGGTGCTCAACGGCCGCATCGGGACGGACGCGTCGGTCCACGCGCTAAACGCGGCGTGCTTTCGTAATCTCCGTACGCGGTTTTCGCTGCGCGAGCTCGGCCGCGGTGGCTGGCTGGGCCGCGAGGCGAGCATGAGCCTGCTCGTGGTCGACCGCTTCACGCCGGATCGTCGGTTCCCGCCGCGGCAGGGTGTCGGCCTGGCGCGCAAGATCGGTGCGGACATCGCGCTGGAGCTCATCACGGCCGGACGGGTCCGCCACCCGTTCTTCGCGATGATGGATGCCGACGCAAGCTTGCCTGTCGATTACTTCGGGCGCATCGCCAGGCTCGAGCCCGAGTGCTCGGCGGCGCTGTTTCCGCTCTGGCATGAGCCGAGTGGCGCGGGGGACGTGGATCGTGCCACGGCGCTCTACGAGGTCCACCTCCGGTACTACCAGCGGGGCCTCCAATGGGCAAGCTCACCGTATGCGTTTCATACCGTGGGTAGCACGATCGTGGTGCACGCGCTCTGTTACGCCCAGGTCCGGGGCGTGCCCTTGCGGCAGGCTGGCGAGGACTTCTATCTGCTGGGCAAGCTGAGCAAGGTGCGCCCCCTGGCGCGCCTTCGAGGAGAGCCTGTCAGGTTGCGCAGTCGCATGTCCGACCGTGTGCCCTTCGGGACCGGCCCGAAAAGCGCCCGGCTGGCCCGTGGCGAAGCGCTGGAGCTGTACCATCCCGATTGTTTCGCGGCCGTGCGTGAGGTAATGCGGGGGCTGCGGTGTCTGTCGGTGCTACCATCCGCGTCTGACCAACCGCGGGCCGAACGAGGATCATCTGCCCAGCGCTCGTCCGATCCAGGGGACGCCGACGACAACGACATCGACACGCTACTGGCTCAAATGAGCCCTGCAGTCAGGGGCTTCCTCGAGTCACAAGGCGCCCGTCGGGTCTGGCCGACACTGCGAGAGCAGGCGCCGAACGCGGCGGACCGGCTTCGACGGTTTCACATCTGGTTCGACGGCTTCCGTACGCTGAAGCTGATTCACCACGTGAGAGATCACGCGGCGCCGTCAATGCTCTGGTGGGACGCCATCCGGCTGGCACCGTTCATGGGCGACGTTGACGATGATGGCGCGTGTCTCACGGTAGCCCGCACGGAGCTGCTCCGGCTCGAGGGGCATCTGCCTCGACTGGTTGGACCCAGCGTGTCTCGCTAGCGACGCTCCGCCCAGACAACCTCGCCTTCGCATCACGAGCAGGCTTTTCCCACAACCCCGATACGCAGGGGCTAGACATCTCTTCTCGTGCCACGAAAAAAGTCTAAGACGTCATGATCTGGCCCATGGGAGATGTCTGGGACGCGTCGACGATCAGCTCTCGCACCGGTTCGCTTGTCATGCAGTGTAGGGCATCGGAGTGCCGACCGCGCCAGCGGCGGATCGAGCGAGCCGACGATCTCACCCGTCAGCTTATCGCCGGCCACCAGACACGGCCACCCGGCGGCGGCACCGACGGAGAGCGTGCCGATGCTGATGAGGAGCACTTCTATCAGGAGCGACCGGCGTCAGTTAACGTAGCTGCTGCGCGCGAAGACGGTTCCACGCGCCCGGACCAGCCGGAGCTGGACACGGTGCGTGCCGGGGTCCAGGTCCGGTTTCTCGGTAAAGAGGACGTAATGCCCAACGAGCGCGTTGGCCACCCGGTCGATGGCTCGCTGGGCGAAGAGGTGTGTCCGGGTAAAGAACCCCCCGGTGTCACCCGCCACCGTCTGCAGACCAAACTCGAACGTATGGTAGTCGGCATCGGTGACGTCGAGACAAAAGACGGCCGCCCGCGCCGCTAGGAGCGCCGCGCGTGCCGCATCATACTCGCGGTCCAGCGTAGCCCCGAACATGCCGAGCGTCGTGGTGAAACGGCCGAAGCCGTGGCCGACCAGGACCACCGACTTCGATCCGGGTAACGCTTCGAGCGCGTTGCCGAGCAGGCGTAGCGCGGCCTCGATGGTGTACGTTTCACGGCCGCGATCCTGACTAAGGCGGGAGACCAACGAGACGCCCGACGCCGGTTCGATCGGGGCCGGCTCACGGAACATGACATCCTCGGCGAGCACCGTCCGAACACGGTCAAGGTCGCCAGTGAAGTCGAGCCAGATCTTGAGGTGGGCGTCGAAGGACAGGATGGCGACGCGGTCGTCGGATGTCAGGCGCGAGAGCAGCCGCCCACCATCCTGAAGCAGACGCAACAGCCCGATCGTGCGAACCGACTCGAGGCTCTTCTGCACGACCAGGACGATCAAGCGGCCCCTCACCTCGGGGACGAGCACTCCGGCCAGCGGGGTGGACGGCACGGAACCGCGTGCTGGACCCTCGCCTCCTATCCAGAGCGCCGATTCGACGCGAACCGGGTGGCCGCCGATCTTGACCTCGAAGTCGGCCGGTTCGAGGCCAAGCACCGGTTGCCCGCCACCATCGACCACGCGCGCGTCGATGAGCACACGGGTGACGTCGACGCGCTCGGCGCGCTGCGGTGGCTGAGCTACCAGCGCCGCGCCCGCGAGTAGCACGACCGTGATGAGGGCCGCCGGATGGCGTCGGAAGGTGACCAGACGGGCCGGGTTACGCCGCGCGAGCACGGTGTGGGCGTGGCAGTACATTGAGTTTTCCCGATCCTGTCGATGCATCCTATTCCTTTTCAAGAGAAGGCGTTGGCGAGATCAGACGGGGCGACCACACATACCGAGCCGGAAGACGGATGGCTCCCCGCCTGCTTCGGCCCCGGCCCCGCATGATAATCTCCGAACGGCCCATCCCGAGGCCTTGATCCATGGCCCTGCATTCTGACTCGGCGTTCGGACCGCCGACTCGCCAGTGGCGTCCGATTACCGGATCCGCGGCGAGGACCCGGTCGAGCCGCCGGAGCACCGGTCTCGTCCTATTGTGGCTCGTGGCGCTAGCGCCGCAAACGGGTCGGGCACAGGCGCCCTCTCTGATCGACGTGCTCGCGCTCGCGACCGACTACGTTGACCAGCTCGACGACCAACTGTCCGGGATCGTTTCCGAAGAGCGGTATGAGCAACGTTCGAGGACGCTGGAGTCGTGTGGCTTCGGCGACTATGACGTCAGGCGCCGCGTGCTGCGATCGGACTTTCTGCTCATCCGACCCGAGGGAGAGGAACGGCACTACGGATTCCGCGACGTCTTCGAGGTCAACGGCCGGCCGGTCCGTGACCGCCAGGAGCGGCTGACGACGCTGTTCCTCGACACATCGGTATCAGCGGAGCGGCAGATCCGTGGCATCCGGGCCGAGAGCGCCCGCTACAACATCGGTGGTGTCGAGCGAAACTTCAACACCCCGACATTTGCCCTGCTCTTTCTCCAGTTGTCGTACAAGCTGCGTTTCGAGTTCGATCGCGTGATAGACGTGTCGCCACCCCTCGGGCTTGACCCTCCGGCCGACCTCACAGACGTCTGGGTAATCCGGTATACGGAGGTCTGGCCGACCACCGTGATTCGCGGGCGCGACGGTCGGAACCTGCCTGCTGAAGGACGTTTCTGGATCGAGGCCGAGACCGGCCGAGTACTTGTCACTGAACTGATCGTCGACGACGACGCCGTGAACGCTACCATCACCGTCAGATACGACGCGGACGACGCCATGGGCCACCTCCTTCCCGTGGAGATGCGCGAGCGCTATGACGCTCGCCGGCCAGACTCCAGGGTTGACGGTACGGCCACGTACAGCCACTTCCGCCGGTTCCAGGTACAGGTTGACGTATCAAGGCCTTTCCGCGACTGAGTGGCCCATATCAAGCGTACGACTGGCTTCGGCCGCCGGCACATCCCACCTCGCTGCTCCGCGGTCGACTATTGCCGGTCTGCTGCCTCCTCACACCTTACGGGGCCGGCGCCTCGACGCCATTCGGCTTTCACCTCAGACGCTCCCTGACCTGCCCCCGCGACAGGCGGAAATCGCCACAGCGTTGAGTTCTGAACGATGCGCCGCGACGTGATAGGCTGCGTGGCCGGACATCGAAGTCATCGCCAATCCACATACTGGAGTGTGTTCGACGATGCGCGATTCAAGGCTGCTAGCGGTTGCAACGGTCACTGGTTTACTGGCCGTGTTGGGTTCCGGAGCGGTGTCATCGCAAGATGTCGGACCGACCGGCCCCAGCCCGTACGACGTCATCGAGGGGTGGCACAAGCCGTTTGCCAAGCAGGGGTTTGCGTTCGGTGGCAATTCGGGTCTCTTCGCGGAATCGCCAGACCGTATCTTCGTCGCGCAGCGTGGAGAAACCAGGCTACCGATCCCGATCCCGCCCGAGTTCGCAGGGTATGCGGGCTCCCTCGGGATCAACACGTTGCGGGCCACCGATCTGCGCGCCTGGCAGAACTGTCTGTATACGGTCGATGGAAACGGCAACGTCACCGACGTCTGGGAGCAGTGGGACTACCTGTGTGCCGGGTCGGACGGGCCCGGGCCGCACCGGGTGCGCATCAGTCCCTATGATCCGGAGCGCCGCGTGTGGGTCGTCAACGAGACCTTTCATCAGATCTACGTGTTTTCCAACGACGGCGAACACCTGCTGATGACGCTTGGCGAGAAAGACGTCCCGGGAGACGACGAGACCCATTTCGGACGACCCCAGGATGTGGCGTTCCTACCCGACGGCAGGATTCTGGTGGCGGACGGTCTGGACAACCATCGCGTCATCATCCTGGACAGCGACGCCAACTACCTGTCGGAGTTCGGAGGAGCCGGAGACGGGCCGGGTCAGTTCAACGGCATTCACGCAATCGGCATTGGGCCCGACGGCCTAATCTTCGCTCTCGACCGCTCGGGTGGTCGAATCAACGTGTTCAGGACCACAGACGATCCGAAACGGGTCGAGTTCCTGAAGGCGTTCCCCGGGTTCACCCTGCCGTTGGACATCATCGTCAACGAGGACAGTCTCTGGCTCACCGACCTCGGACCGCTCAGGTTCGTCAAACTGGACTTCGACGGCAATCATCTCTACACATGGAACGTCCCGCGGGAGCTGCCCAACGGATACCTCGAAGTCCATACAATCACGGTCGATTCCGACGGGAACCTCTACGGCGGAGACAATCAGTACGGCCGCTCCCAGAAATTCGTGCCCAAGCCTGATGCCGATCCGGCGTTGATCATCGGCACACCTTGGGTCGCGCGCTGATTGCCGGTCCCAACGAAGGAGCTGCAGATGATGGTTCGTGTCCCCCGAGAGATGCGCGGCCGGGTCGTGGTCGCACTGTTGGCCGGGTCGGTGACCCTGGCCCCCGCGCAGGTCCGCGCCGCGCAGCAGTCCGACGGTGTGTCCAAGGGCGCGTTGCGCGCCTCGACTCCCGCCGAGTGGCTGACCACCGGTCGAGACCGAGGTGGGGGTCGAGGGCTTGGCTTGGCGATCGGGGGACTCTAGAAATTCCTATCGTCCGCTGATCTGGAGCCCTGCGGCTCCAGCCGATCACCTCGATGACCCCGGTGAAAAAAGGCGGGAAGCCCAGGGGCTTCCCTTCCGCGCAGATTCTCGGCTTCAGTTCGGCCCAGCCAGCGAGTTGAGCGCCGCCACGAAGTCGCTCCAGGGAACGGGTGACCCGTGCACCGGCGCGAGCGTCTCCACATCCAAATTCATGCGCTCTACCTGGTTGTAGAGGCTGCGCATCGCTGGCAACTGCGCCGTTCTGGGCGGCTCATGCGTGTCGAACAGGTCTGCCTGAAACGCGATGCGCTCGACCGGCAGGTAGGCCATCAACATGCCGGTGACGTGTTGCAGGGGCTGTACGTAGTAGACACGCAAGATCCGGGAATTGTCGGTAATCACATAGTTCTCCTGGATCGCCTCGTAGTTGTAGCCCTCGGACAACTCGGTCGGCGGCCACTTCGAGACGATGTCAGGCTCGACGGTCCTCGGCTCGTAGCTCAACACGTCGCTGTTCAGGAACTCGACGTTCTGAACGTGCGTCACGATGGTCGAGCCGATGTGGAGATAGGCACGCAACCCTCCAATGTGATCGAAGTGCGGGTGCGACGTGATCAGCCACCGAATCGGCTTGTCCGGAGCGAGTGTCGCGACTTCCTCGATGACGGCCAGGCTGCGTGCTTCATTCCCGGGCGCCTCGAACACCGCCACGAAATCGTCGAATTCAACCATGTAGCTGTTGGCGGGACCACCACCGAGCAGATACACCCCCTCTGCTATCTGCTCGACCGTTACCGGCGGGGGAAAGGTCGCCTGTGTCACCGACGGGGGGACGGGCACCGGGTCATCGCACACGTTCGGCTGCACATCGGGAAACTGTCCGCCGTAGGCGTTGTGGCCGGTGCTCTTCCGGTAGAACTGCCAGTTGTCGTCCCAGCCTTGGTGCGAATGCCAGGCGATCGGCCACTTCACATTGCCGAACGTCATCTGATTGGTAGATTCGTGCTCGATGTTGAAATCGCCCAGCGCGGGGATGTTCACCGTCGCCTTGATTCGTTGTATCTGATTCTGTGAATTGATCGTGGCGTCCACGCGATACTTCCCGAACATGGTAATCGCCACGACGTGCATCTTCTCTGGACTGACCACATTCCCGTCGCGGCCTTTTTCGATCTGCTCCCACCGCCACAGCGCGACAGGGTCGGCTCCCGGCAGGCGAGCCGCTTTGAGAAACCCATGGGGGTTCATCCACATCTCCAACCGGTACACCTCGGCAAGTTCGGGCGGGACCGCCACCGGCGGTCCGTCGCCGTCCAGGTGCCAGGCAAATCCGCCATTGACGATGTGCGTCTGACGTGCCGCAGTCTGGGTCGGCGTACCACCAACCCAACCGACCCCATACTTCCATGACGCCGGATTCCGACCCGGATCACGGTCGAAGGTCTCCTTGCTCGTTCCGGCTTCCCAGTTGATAGTGCGCGTGTAGTTGGCCATCGAGCCGATGCGCGGCCAGTCGACGTTCACGGCGTTCTCGAACGTCTGGCCGACGGCACCGTTGTAGCCGGAACCGGAGTAGGTGATGCACCGCAGATTGGCTTCGCCTATTTCCTCGGCGACGGCGGCCAGGAGCGGCTCGGGATCGACGTAACCCGGGGGGAACTGCTGGGCGGGCGCCTGGCTGCCCACCAGCGTAAGAAAAGCGACGATACCGAACAGACGTCTGACCATCTTTCCTCCCGACTTGAAGCGCGTTCATCTCACCCACGGAGGCCGGTGCTGAAAGCCACCGATCGCTATGGGCACAGATCGGCCCGCGAACTACGGGTGGTAGAGGCGTAACCTGAGAGAATCCTCAGATTATACCTGCCTGCGGTCGAAATCAGGCGTGCACCCACATCGCTCGGCGTGGACGTACTCGCGACCAGCCAGTTACGGTACACTGACACCTTTTGGGTGGGCCTGGGCACCCTGGAGGGGAGGCTCGCCGCCACGATGCGTGCAGGCGTGTCACTTCGCAAACCATCTGACAGACATCGGTCAAGGCTCAGTGCGATCAATAGTCCGCGTGGCTGCCGGCCTCTTCATGGTCTTCGCCACAGCGCTGGCCGCAAGCCGCGCTGAGAGCCAGGTACCCGTCCCCGCCTCGTCTGGCGTTGCGTCCGCTGAGCCGTTCGCAGTTGACGGTCCTCCCATGCCGGTCCCGCCGGCCGTCATTTCACGGGACGGCTCCGGACGGGCGACGATTCGAGCGGTACGCGTCGAGGCGCCACTCCGGATCGATGGCGTGCTCGACGACCCGCTCTACGACGAGGTGCCACCCATCTCGGATTTCATCCAGGTCGAGCCACGTGAAGGGGCGCCGGCGACCGAGAAGACCGAGGTCTGGCTGGCCTTCGACAACCAGCAGGTGTACGTCTCGTTTCGGTGCTGGGACAGCCGCCCCGATCGACGTGTCGCCACCGAGATGCGCCGCGACAGCGGTACCACGTGGAACGGCAACGATGTCATCTCAATCTTCATCGACCCCTTCTACGACAGGCGCAACGGGCTCAGCTTCACGATCAATTCGATCGGCGGCCGGAACGACGGCCAGATCACCAACGAGCGCCAGTACGCGGGCGACTGGAACCCGATCTGGGATTTCTCGACTGGCGACTTCGAGGGCGGCTGGACGGTGGAGGTCGCGATTCCCTTCAAGTCGCTGCGTTACAGCGCTGGACAGGCCCAGATCTGGGGGTTCAACGCGCTCCGCACGAACCGTTGGAAGAACGAGCTGTCGACGATCACGCGCATCCCCCCCGGACGCGGCATGCAGAGCGTACAGCAGGCATCCTTGGCTGCCACCCTGGTCGGCTTGACGGCACCGGAGAGCTCGCGCAACCTTGACGTGAAGCCCTACGTGACGACGAGCCTGACGACCGACGTGAACGCGCGCCCGCGCCCGACCAATGACCTAAACGGGGAGGTCGGACTCGATGTGAAGTACGGCGTGACCCAGAACCTCATCGCCGATTTCACCTACAACACCGACTTCGCGCAGGTCGAGGCCGATGAGGCCCAGGTCAACCTGACGCGCTTCAGCCTGTTCTTTCCCGAGAAACGCGAGTTCTTCCTCGAAAATCAGGGCACGTTCTCGTTCGGGGGCGTGGCGACCAGTGGCCGGGCCGCGGGGGGGGGAGACACCCCTATCCTCTTTTACAGCCGCCGGATCGGTCTGAACGAGAGTCGCGCCGTGCCCATCCAGGCGGGCGGCCGGCTCACCGGCCGGGTCGGGCGCTACAGCCTCGGCCTGCTGAACATCCAAACGGACAAGGAACCGTCCTCACGCGGAGACGGCATCAACTTTTCGGTCGTCCGGGTCAAGCGCGACATTCTCCGGCGCAGCAGTGTCGGGGTGCTCTTTACCGGCCGCTCGGCCGGACAACCCGGCGCCAGCATGAATACCACGACGGGGCTGGACGGCACCTTCGGGTTCTTCAACGACCTGTCGATCAATACCTACTGGGCGCACACGCGCACCGCTGGACTGGCCGGCGAGGACACAAGTTACCGTGCGCAACTCGACTATGCCGGGGACCGGTACGGCGTCCAGGTCGAACATCTTCTGGTTGGCGAACACTTCAACCCGGCGGTTGGATTTCTGAGGCGGGACAACATGCGGCGGACGTATGGCCAGGTGCGCTTCAGCCCGCGTCCCGTTTCGATCCCCGCGATTCGGCGCTTCTCCTGGATCTGGTCGACCGCCTACATCGAGGACACGGCGGGCCGTCTCGAAACGCGCGAGCACGCCGGCGAGTTCGCGATCGAGCTGGAGAACAGCGACCGCTTCAGCCTTGGCTACACGGGGACGTACGAATTCCTCCCACAACCTTTCGAAATTGCGTCAGATATCACGCTGCCGGTCGGGTCCTACGACTTCAACCTCTTTCGCGTAGGCTGGGATCTCGGGCAGCAGCGCGCCCTTTCCGCGAACCTCGCGATCGAGGGCGGGACCTTCTACAACGGCCGCCGGTTGGGCCTCAGTGCCAGCCGCGGTCGGCTGAACCTCGGTCCGCAGCTCGCCCTGGAGCCAAGCTACACGGTGAACCGGGTGACGCTGGCCGAGGGGAGATTCACCACGCACCTGGTCGGCTCCCGTGTCACCTATACCACGACTCCTCGGATGTTCGTGAGCGCGTTGCTCCAGTACAGCTCGAGCCTCAACGCCGTGACGACCAACATGCGCCTGCGGTGGGAATACCGGCCGGGCAGCGAATTGTTCATCGTATACAACGATGAGCGCGATACGCTGGCACCGTCGTTCCCACGGCTATCGAGCCGCTCCTTCATCGTGAAAGTGAACCGCCTGCTTCGTTTCTGAAGCGTTCCGGACCGCTGAGGGGTCGGCGTCTCCAGGACGCGGCTGTAGCGCCGTGCGCCAACGCTTCTTCTCAGACGTGAGGGTTCATTCGCCGGCAGCGTGCGCGAGCGCCGAGGGTGTCTGGCGGCCGACAATCGCTGGGGCCTCGTGGACGAGCGCATCGTTCTCGAGGGCCTCCACCATGAACAGGGCAAAGTCGACGCGCCGCGTGATGTTGCTCTTGAGGATGGGGTCGCCCACATGCCGGCTCCACACGGGCAGGCCCTGGCTCTCGCCCGCCTCGAGGTCGATCCCGCGCACGACGATCCACCGCGTGTCGCTGGCGAACACCCGCCGGCACGCCTCCACCTGGTCGTCGATGTCTACGACGCCGCGAACCAGCGGCGCGAGCCAGCCGATCGCCTTCACGACCCCTTTGAACGTCCGAGAGTACGCGTCCTGGCCGTCGCGCGTGATGTGCCACCCGCACGAGAACACCACGCGCGCGCCTGGACGCGCGTGGTCGAGCACGGCCTCGGCCGTTCCCGACGAGTCTGGATTCTCTCGATGAGTTCCAGACAGGTATAATCAGCTGATTCTCAGAGACTTATGAACTTCCAATGGTCCTGAGCTCGCTAAAAAGGACATCATGAGCAGCAACGACAGTTCCCACGAGAAGGCCCCTTGGATCACCTACCGCTCCGAGTTGAAGGTGCTGGACTGCACGGTCCGCGACGGTGGCTTGATCAACGACCATCAGTTCAGTGACGAGTTCGTTCGCGCGGTGTACGACACGTGCATTGCGGCGGGCGTGGATACGATGGAGATCGGGTACAAGAACTCGGAGCGATTGTTTCCGGCGGACCGGTTCGGTGCGTGGCGTCACTGCAACGAAGAGGACGTACGGCGCGTCGTCGGGGACCATGATGCGGAGAGCACCGGCTTAACCCTGGCGGCCATGGCCGATGCCGGCAAGAGCGATTGGAAAACCGCCATCGGCCCAGCCACCGAAAGCGTGCTGGGCATGATCCGCGTCGCGTTCTATGCCCATCAGGTATCCGAGGCGGTGGACATGATCCAACACGCCAGCGAGCAGGGCTACGAGACCATGGCCAACCTGATGGCCGTTTCGAGCATCACCGAAGAAGAGATTGGCACGGTGCTCGAAGCAATTGCACCCACAACCGCGGGCACGATGGTGATCGTGGACAGCTTCGGGCACCTCTATCGCGAGCAGGTCGACCGGCTGTACCGCCGGTACGCCGACGCCATGAAGGGAACGGGCAAGGAAATCGGCATTCACGCACACAACAACCTGCAGCTTGCCTTCGCGAACACCATCGAGGCGATCATCCTCGGTTCGAATCGCGTGGACGCAACCATGGCGGGGCTCGGACGCGGTGCCGGTAACTGTCCGATGGAGCTCTTGCTCGGTTTCCTTCGCAATCCGAAGTTCAAACTGCGACCGGTCATCAGATTGCTACAGGAGCACATGCCGGAGATTCGAAAGACTGTCGAATGGGGCCCGCTCGTTCCTTACAACATCACTGGTCAGCTGAATCGCCACCCGCGTGCGGCCATCGAGTTTCGAGCTGGGGAGCATCGCGCGGACTTCGTGGCCTTCTACGACGAGATCGTGAACGACACGTAGACGCCAGAACTTGCCACGTGGCCATGCACGGACGCGAAGCGTGCGGCCGGAGGCTCGTGTGCCCCCTATTCCTCGAGAACGACGACCCGTCCGGATGATCCGTCCACACGCACGCGTTGTGAGGAATATCTCGATTCTTGAGTGCATCGCTACACGATGTGTTCCTGGGCATGTAAGAAAAACCATGAACAGCGTGGTTCACGGTAAGGTCGATGGCAGATTCGTGCTAAATGGAAGAGAACGAGCGGATGTGATGCAGGAGCTTCAGGGGGACCTGCGAAAGTTGAGAGAGTTGAGAAACACGTACGGTGCAGGGATAGATCGACTTTGGAATATGAAGGCGTAGCCGCTTGAATAACTCGTCTTTGTGTGGCGAGTGTCTGGCCGAGATCCGTCGCCGTGGACAGGCTGACTAAGTGCCGGCGTGAGGCCCAGGCGTTCAAGACCGGCCCGACCGAACCGAATGCCGAGCTGGGTCGGCCGACCTCGCTCGCGATCGGAAGATAGCTCGTTGGGTCTGGGAAGCTGCGACTGTTCCCGTACTCACGCACCAACGTCTGGCTACGCCGCCAGTAGCCGCTCGACCTGGGCCGACAGCTCCTCGTACGGCACCGTACCTGGATGGTAGAGCCGTACGATACCTTCGCGGTCGATGACGACCACCGTCGGCGTCGTGCTGACACCGAAGTCGAGGAAGTTCTGCTGGCTCACGGGCACGCTCATCCACGGCGGGATGGGATAGCGCTCCTGGTAAGCGCCTCGCAGATACGCCAGCTCCGCGTCCGGCGTCGCGTCCTGCCCACCGGACACGTAGCCATAGAGCTGGGTCGGGCCGAGGATAGCCAAGCCGCGCTCGCCGTAGCGCTCGTGCAGCTGCTCGAGAATCGGCAACTGCTGCTTGCAGTCCGGGCACCAGTGGGCCCAGAAGAACGCCACGACGACGTGCCCCCTCAGACCGTCGGCAGACGGCAGCGTGACACCGATATGATGTTCAACATCGAGCACCGGAAACGGCTGCCCTTCCAGGCTAAGCAGCATGACGTTCTTCTGGATCCGAGTCTCGATTGAGGTTCCTCTGTAGCGCTCGCGTTGCGCACGCAGGAACTCAACCGCACCGGTGCGATCGCCTGTGGCATCCTGCACGTGGCCGAGTACTTCGATCCCCGCGCCCAGCGCTGTTGGTAGCTGACCTTCGGCGTCTAGTTCCCGCTCGGAAAGCACGGCGAGACTGCCCTCGTAGGCCTCGCGCGCATACTGCTCGGCCACGTCCCAGCGCTCGGCGAAGCTGGCTCCGCGACCGAGCCACGACGCCGCGACCAACCAGCCCAGGGACGACGACTCGTGATACGGGCGCTGTTGTTCGATGAGCGCCTGCGCCGCGTCAACCTCTTCGGCCCACGCCATGTCGCGTATCTGGCCGACAAGCTCCGAGATCTCGATCGACGCGCCGGCCGACGCCTCAGTGACCTCTGGACCCGGCGCCGCGGACCCGCAGGCGAAGCTCACGACCGACGCGACCACGAACGTGAGACCCGCGATTCTCTTCACCACTATCCAGGTGCCTCCCTGTGTTTGATGTCTTTCCCTGGTCAGAGATTGTAACCCCTGACGCCCACGGCATGGAACAGGAGATGCTGGCAACGACGTCTCACAATCGAACGACACGACGAAGCGTCACACCCTCTCGTCCGCCACACCGCCCTCGAGCCGGCGGGTTCCCCAAGTGCGCCAGACTAGAGTAAGATTCCGGCATTGGCCTGCCGTTCGCATGGCACAGTCATTGGCCGGGTGCACCGGTCGTTCGATCAGCCCTCGGTCCCGCTGGACACGGCGGCGGCCGGCCGGCGAAGGAGACGGAACGCGATATGCCATCCCTCGACGTCTTGTGCGACCTGGACGAGACGATCCGGTCGCGGTCAATCCTGCGGCATCCCTTCTATCAAGCGTGGGAGCAGGGCGTGCTGACGAGAGCACAACTGGCGACCTATGCACGCATCTACTATCCGCACGTCCACGCCTTCCCCGGTTATCTCGAATCGGTGATCCGTCATGCCGACGACCCGGATATTCGCGCAGAGCTGGCGCACAACCTCGCGGACGAGCGGGAAAACCCGGCGGCCCACGATGAGCTGTGGCTCGACTTCGCCGAACACCTGGGACTCAACCGCCACGACGTGACGTCTTCGCGCCGTCACCCGGCCGCCGAAGCCATAGTCGCCACCTACGAGGCGCTCACGAGCGAAAGCTTGCCGACCGGGCTGGCGGCGCTCTACGCCTACGAATCGCAGCAACCCGAGGTGGCACAAACGAAAGTCGACGGCCTGCGCGCCCACTACGACATCTGCGCGCCGTTCGCACTGGCCTACTTCGAGGTTCACAAAACGACCGACGTCAGACACCGGCAGGGTGAGCGCGACGCGCTGGCCGCCTGCATCGAGTCGGGCACCCAGGCTGATGTCGTCACCGGCGCAACCGAACGCGCGCTCGTCGCCTACTGGCGCCTCCTCGACGGCGTCTGCGCTGAGACCGGCCTGCCCTCGTAGCAGCGAACCTGTGGAGCAGATCCGAGAGCACTTGCGGTATCAGGTCAACGGCTGCGACAGCCAGGAGGCAGCCGGCCTGATTTTTTAACGGATCCCGTCTGGCCCAATCGCGCCGGTGTGCTCTGTTGGATGATCGATCCGGCGGCCCTGGTGCGTGCCGTCACTCGCGCCTGCGAGCCGGTCTGGCCCTGACGGGCCCGGTCAGCGTCCACGTCACCCCCCTCAGCATCCACAACCGAAGATGACCGAGAGCGTCTTCTACAAGCTCGGCCGTCTGGCGGGCGGCAAGGCCCGCAAGGCCAAGTGGATGTGGAACGCGGTGACCGGAGATGAGACCGAAGCGGTTCTGGCTGAGTACGGTGTCGGCCGGGACATGGCGGCGGTCATCCGTGAGCACAGCCGGTGCGAAGCCGACCCAGCCCTGCAGGCGCTGCTCGATGAGACCTGTGACCAGCTGGCTGCGGCGGTCCGCAACAAGCTGTACAGGTTCGAAGTGAGCGTGGTGAGCGACGACCCGTCGACCGCCTATGCGCTGCCGGGCGGCTTCATCTTCGTCACGCGGTCGCTGACCGACCTCTGCGATCGTAACCGGGACGAGTTGGCGTTCGTGGTCGCCCACGAGATGGCGCACGTCCTCCGCCGGCACGCGATCAACCGGGTGCTCCGCCAGACCGCGTATGCCGCGGCGTCGGTGGTCATGCCAGGACGCGGCGCCATCGCCCCCTGGCTTCGCAGTGTCGGCCTCGAGTGGCTGGAGCGCGCCTATTCACGGGAGCAGGAATACGAGGCCGACGAACTCGCGGCCTTGTTGACACGCGCGGCCGGCTTCGACCGGACCGGCCCGATACAGCTGCTGGAGCGGTTCCGCGCGCTTGCGCCGCCGGCCGAAGCACCGGGTCTCGGCGCCTACCTCTCCACCCACCCCCCGGTTGCCGAACGCATCACACGGCTGCACAACCGGCTAGCGTAGCAGCCCGTCGTGACACCCCGCCTCGCGCCGAGACCAGCCGTGGCAGAAGCCGCGGGCGGCCTCTGCCACGGCGCAACGCGGGAACACATTGGGGAACGTGACCAGGGAGCGACGGCGTTCAGACCGGATGCAGTGTCGGCCGAATGCTGCGGAACGTTCCGCACGACCAAGAGACCTATTCGCCGTCCGGTCTGTCAAGCCGACTCCGTCTTTCCCGCAACTCCGTCTTGAGCCGCCCTAATCCCTCCCGTTGCTGCTTGTAGACCCGCAGGAAGTGATCGGCGTCGGACAGAATTTCGGTCAACTCAGTGTTCCCGAACCAGTCGCCGGCTTTCGTGCGAGCAGCGATGTCGCGAGCGATGTTGGTCTGGTCCAGCACCAGAGTGGTGTCCTTCTCCAGGACCTCGACCGTCGCGATCACGGCATCCAGCACGCGGAGCTCCTCGGTCGCCTCGGCGAGTTGCCGCAGCGGCCCCAACCTGTCGTCTTGTTCGTCAGCCATAAGCCAAGAGCGCTGTCAGGCCGGTGCGACCTGCAGGAGCCCGTTGCGCGCCAGCCGTCGCGCCGTTCTCGATGCCACGCGTGGTCTCACCATGCCGATCGGACGATCCCATTCGTCGTCCGATCACCGCCGGTCGGAGTGAGCTCCGTCGCCGGGCTCGCGCTGAGCCGCAGGCGACCTGATGGGCCACCAAACATTTGCGATGATGGGAATGAGATAGGCTCGCAGGCCTCGCCATGCGAAGCTGCAGGAGTTGCATCGATACCACGCCCCCCCCCAGACATCCTGACCGTCTCATGTGACGTACGCCTGCCGCTGCTAATAGCAGGTGGTTCCATCACCCTGCACTCTCGAACTGCCGGTCTGCCCACCCCGGCTAGGCTGCGAATCGCCCGTCCAGCGTATCCGAAACTCAGCGTACTGCAGGGTCGCGCGTACGCCAACCTAGCTTCAACGAGGCCGGACCAGACTTCAGACGTCATAGTAACACTCCCGCCGTCTGGATATATCTTCACCGGTCGGGCACACACTCCGGTCATTGCCAGCGCAGCCTCGATATCGCCGGTCAATCCGCAGTCGTCCTGGGCCACGTCGTCAGACGGGATTTGGCGACTATGCGTCCATGTCACGACTATAATCAAGCCATATGCGTAGGGTGGGTATCGCGGTTGTCTCCAGCTGCGCCCTGGCGGTGAGCGGGTGCGCCCAGAGCGTCCCGGACGACACTGATGCGAGCGTACCGGAGGGCGACCAGATTGTGGCACTGGCGGTCGACCACCGGGCACAGTGGCGGGAGCTACGCATCGAGGGCACGACAGATCTGTCGGACGGGGCTGTCGTGTCATATCGAGTGACTCATGCATTGGCCACGGGACTGCCGCCGAGCGAATGGCCCGCCCAGAACCTTATCGCCGACGGCACTGCGGTGGTCCAGGAGGGCCAGTACTGGGCCCGGCTCAACACGACCTACTGGCCACCTGGAACTGTTCACGTGGAGGTGCAGTTTCCGGTCGCCCCCCAGCCCGACGGGGTACGTACGCGGTACGGTGACTTCGGCGAACACCTGACCGGCGACAACGTCACGTCACTCGGGGCTTCCAAGGTCGTCACTGTCGAGCACACGCTCGAGTGGACGCGCTGACCGACACACCGCTCGACGACCCAGCAGATCCCGCTGATGTCTTTTTTCCGGACCACAATAGACACGCTGCACCCCTACTTGCCAGGCCGGCAACCGGCGCCGGAGACCGATGTCATAAAGCTCAACACCAACGAGAATCCGTACCCTCCCAGCCCGCGGGCACTCGACGTGCTCCGGCAGCTTGATGGGGACAGGCTCCGCCGGTATCCGCACCCGCGTGGCAACGAGTTCCGTCAGGCCGTCGCCGAAGTGCTCACGATCGACCCCACCTGGGTACTACCGGGTAACGGGAGCGACGATCTACTGACCATGCTGGTGCGCGCCGTCGCCGGTCCGGGGCGACCGGTCGTCTATCCCACGCCGACCTATGTGCTGTATCGCACGTTGGCCCAGATTCAGAACGCGCCGGTTGTGGAGGTGCCATTCGACGATCGGTTCCACCTGCCGGCCGAACAACTGCTGGCCGCGCGGGGAGCGCTGACGCTGGTAGCCAACCCGAACAGCCCATCAGGTACCGCCGTGCCGCCCGACCACTTGTCCGCGCTGGCCACAGCGCTCGACGGATTGCTCGTCGTCGACGAAGCCTACGTCGCGTTCGCCGATGACGACGCCCTGGCGTTGGTCCAAGATCATGCGAATGTCGTCATCCTGCGAACACTGTCGAAGAGCCACGCGCTGGCCGGGCTTCGGCTGGGATTCGCCGTTGCTCAGCCGGCGGTGGTCGAGGGAATGGCCAAGGTGAAGGACAGCTACAATGTTGACGTGATCGCCGCCAAGGCAGGCGCCGCAGCCATCCGGGACGTCGATCACACGCAACGGGTCGTTGCGCAAATCAAGGAGAGCCGTGCGCGCCTGACGGCGGCGCTCGAAACCCTTGGCTGTCGTGTCTGGCCCAGTCAGGCGAACTTTCTCCTCGTGCGGCCACCCGCCGGCGATGCTGGACGGGTTTCTCTGGAGCTCGAAACACGCGGCATCCTGGTACGGTACTTTGGTGAGGAATCGCTCTCGGACACACTTCGCATCACCGTCGGCACCGACGACGACCACGCAGCGCTGGTCGAGGCCCTGCGCGACATCCTGCGCGCCCCGTCGGCCGCCACGCGATGACGACGGACGACCTGTCGATCTTTGGTACACCGAGGACGAGCTAACGTTCGTACTACTCGAGATCTTTCGCAAACTGCCTAACCAGAGTGGCCAGGTTGGGGAACTCGTCCCGAGACCGTCTCAGCCGGTCCGATAGGTGCCACCATCAACGGACTCTGTCATCCCGACCCTCCCGTGGATCGCTCGGGCCGCCGCCCGCCCGCGTGCACATTGCCTCCGGCCGTGATTCCTGTGGGATGGGCGTATGCCCCGCCAACCCCGATCTACAGCCGGCGGCGTTACCGACCGATACCACAGTCTGTCATGGTGCGCTTTCTCCATCCGAACCGACCGACGGACGAGCAGACCGACGTGTGGTGCGAGCAGACCGACGCCGGATTCCGGCTGGTGCGACGTGAGCCCGATGGGGACCTGTACGCTGAGTGCTGCGCCAGCCGCGTGGCGCTCTACGCGGCTACCGTGCGGTTGCAAACGGCACTGACCCGATCAGGGTGGCTACCGGCCGGAATGATACGCACTCCGGTTGCACGACGTCGCGCAACGCGGGCCGCTCAGTTCCATCGGTAGCCGACGGGACCCCATGCCGGCCGTTGCGATCGATGTCGCGGTCCTGCTAACCGCAGATGCTCGCGCCGTCGCTGAACGGGCAAACGCCTACTTCGATGTCTCGGCCGCCGCCGGATTTCGGTTCAACGACACCCATCATCCTCACGTCACGCTCGGACAACACTTCGTCCCCAGTGACCAACTTATCGAGGTCCGTACTGCGGTCGGCACGGTCGTGTCCGCCCGACCGCCGCTGGAGCTACGGGTGACAGGTGTGCGGCGGGGACGCACAGCGCAAGTGCTCGTCGTCGCACCGACGCCAGCGCTACGGCAACTGCACGAGCAGCTGATGGATACCCTGGCCCCGTACGAGGTGCCCGGCAGCGCCGCCGCGTTCCAGCAGGACGACGCCTCGCCACTCGATGCCAATGTCGCCTGGGTGGCCCGGTTCCGCGCCGACTCGAGCTATGCGCGATTCGACCCGCACATCACCGTCGGAATCGGCTCTAACCCCATCAGCATCGACCCGTTCAGCTTCAGCGCCAGGCAGATCGCCATCTGCCGGCTCGGCCGATTTTGCACGTGCCGCGACCAGCTGGCCCACTGGACGCTATAACCCGGCATCGTCAGCAGTAGGGCATCTAGAGCAGCAGGCCTTACACGCCAGCCTGTGTTGCTTCCCAGTCGGATACTATCCGGTGTACTCCCTCGTCGCGCCTTGTGCTGGCCGCTCCCGGCATTGCGTGCGAGCGTTTCGGTGCTACACGATCAAGCGGACAACCGTGCCTTCCGCCTTCTATACTGGGTCATGCGATGGTCTGTGTCCTGATCGGGTTGTGCCTCGTCGGGTTCGTCATCTCGAGCTACTTCACAGGCGTGGCCTACCACTGGGTCCGCCCGGAGACCAGCTGGATCCCGGCCATCTGCCGGATGGGCGAGCAGGCGTGCGCGGCGATCGTGTTCACGCCGCGCGCCCGGATCTTCGGAGTGCCGAACTCGGTGCTCGGCCAGCTGTTCTACGCGGCACTGGCAACCGCGGCGTTGAGCGGTGCGCTGGACCGGGCACCGCCCTACTACGCCCTGCTCTGCGCCAGCGGAGCCACCGTCCTGCTGGGTGTCTATCTCACCTGGTCACTGCTGTTCGTCACGCGGGTTAACTGCGTGCTCTGCTTCACGTCGCACACCATTAACCTTGTCCTGTTCGTGACGCTGCTGGTCCGGCCCTGACGGCCACGCGCGACGGCCCGGCCGGAACCGGTGCCCCAACGGGAGGCGGAGAACGGCCCCGACTCGCCCGTCCGGAGCCACGCCGTACGCGGAACCGCGCGACTGGACAAGCCGGGCACGAAAGTAGGCTTGGTTGGACCTACCCCGGACTACGGAGCGCTTCGGACGACGGGCCCGCCGGAAGCCAGTCGTTGACGTTCGGAAATGATCAGCCGGTACTCGGAGGCGCGCTTCCAGACCCGGTTGGCCATCTCGGTCAGATGCACCGCCTTTAGCCCGAAATACAGGAACAGCGAGCCGGCGGTGCCGACCACCAGCGCCTGGAGAAAGGTAACGACCCGCCCACCGATCTCCGGCACCAACTCACCAATCCCCTGGTAGACGATGAAGCCGACGACTGCCAGGAATGGCCCGGTCACGGTGCGCACGCTCCAGGAGGCCACACGGGACTGCTTCTCCATCAGCGCGCCTATGGTCCGCAGCCGGTCGAGTCCGGCGGCGATGTGCTCGAAATCGGCGGCCAGGAGCACGTCCCGCAACGTGACCTGCGCCCGGCAGGCCCGCGCCACTCGCCGGTCGCCCCGGAGCCAGGACACCCCGTTGACCTTACAGGTGAAGTCCGGGAACCGTTCGCGTAGCCGCTCCAGCAACCGTGCCTGGCCTACGTCAGTGTGCTCGTGAAGCGTCGATGCCGTGTCGATCTCGACGCGATGCCGGGACGGAATCAGCACGAGCTCGTGCAGCTCCCCGGTCTCGTGCTCCTCGACATACGCCGCTGCGTGGGGTGCGATGCCCTCGTGCAGCATCGCCTCGTGGTCGAGACAGGGCAAACCGGGAACCTTCTTGGGCAGACCGACACGCAACCGATACAGCTTGACGGCTCTCACGTACGCGAAGGTGGCAACCTCAGCGAGAAAGCGGCGACACGCTTCGCACTCGTCCGAGCCGGACGGTGCCCTGATCGGAGCGGCGGTCTGTGCGTCGCCGGCGTCGTTTGGCCCGGACCGCTCGTCGACCGCCGTCGGCGCCGTGGATACTGGTTGGATCCCCTTGCTCATCGCCTTCGTCGGTCAGATCTGGCGCCGCACCACCAGCCCCGGTCACAGCCTTCCGAGCGGGGATCATCACGATACCACAGCGGATCGCGGACTATAATCCGCTTGCATGTTGCGATGCGGCACCGGTGGAACGAAGAGGATCACGCTGCCGGAACCGCAGTGGTACGTGGCAAAACACCGACATCAGATCGGCCCGATGCCCGAGGCGAAGATCGTCCGTAACATCCACACCGGCAGCGCCGACCCGACGGCGCTTGTCTTCATCGCCTGGATGTCGAACCGGCGCCGGGGCCGACAGCATCGACCAGGCCGCAGACGGGCGGTCGCAGACAGGATGAAGGGGCTGATACTCGACCACACGTTCGGGATCGGCGACCACATCGGCGGCAGATAGTCGATGGTATAGTTGAAACTGCCTGTGCGTTGTCGTTGCTGCCTGTTCGAGTCTCCGTCGCCCTGACCGAGTGCACCGCCGGAGCAGCCACAACCGCCACAAACACACGAGGAACCAGACCAATGCCGAACTCGTCTTCGAAGCCGCGCCGCCGCCTGCTCGCGGCGTTGCTGATCACTGCGCTGTGGCCCTTCGTCGCATCGCTCGTCGTCGTCCCCGGCCAGTCGGAGCACGCCACCGTCGAGACCAGGCTCGCCGCACAAGCCCAGACGACAATCTGGGACGGAGTCTACACCGAGGACCAGGCAGGACGAGGTGAACGCGTCTACGGGCAGGAGTGCGCGAGTTGTCACCTTGACGACATGATGGGCGACGGTATCGCGCCGGCCCTGGTCGGGTCCTCGTTCTTCTTCCGCTGGAGCGATCTCTCCATCGGCGACATGTACGCCGCAATTCGTACGACCATGCCACAGGGCGCCCCGGCCAGCCTGAGCCCGGCCGGCTACGCCGACATCGCCGCCTTCTTGCTGCAAGCAAACAGGGTGCCGCCCGGCGACACCGAGCTCCCCACGGACATGGACGACCTCGAGGGCATCGCCATCACCGCAGCACAGTAAGTCAGGGAGCCGCGGCCTGCGGCGCGGCCGCCCGCTGCATCGCCCGTTCAGCTTCCTCGCGTCCCGGGTAGCTGATCCCCCGTCGGTGCAGCTTCAGCGTGTAGATGCTGAACGGCGAGAACCAGTGTGACAGATACACGCTGCCGACCGTCGCCGCCATGAGCGGTAGCATGATCCGGTAGTCGTTCGTCATCTCGAACAGGATCAGAATCGACGTGGTCGGTGCCTTTGCGGCCGCCGCGAAGAATGCCGCCATCCCCACCAACGCGTAAGCACCGGAGCCAGCAGTCCACTCAGGGAACAGGACGTGGACCAGCGAACCAAACGCGCCACCTAGCATCGCGCCCATGTACAGACTAGGCGCGAATACTCCGCCGGACCCGCCGGACCCGAGCGTCGCGCAGTTGGCCAGGAACTCAGCCGCGAACAACCCGATCAGCAGTGTCCAGGGAAACCGCACCCAAAGGGCTGATTCGATCGCGGAAAAGCCAGAGCCATACACCTCCGGGAAATAGCGCAGGACCAACCCCACCATCAACCCGCCGACCGCCGGTTTCAGGTAGTCCGGAAAACGCCAGGCTCCGAACAGGTCCTCGGCCTTGTAGAGCGCCCGCACATACAGGATCGCAGCCCAGCCGAGAACCAGCCCCATCACGAAGTAGAGCGGCAGCTCCTGACCGCTGACGAGATCGTACGCCGGAGCGGTGAACGCCGGGTAGTTGCCGAGATAAGATCTCGCCACCATGCACGAGCTCAGCGAGGTCAGCAGCACGAGCAGGAAGTCGGTCTGCACCCGGCCGACGAGCACCTCCATCGAGAAGATGGCGCCGGCAATCGGCGCATTGAAGGTGGCGGCGATACCACCGGCGGCGCCGCAGGTGACCAGTGTCCGCACGCGATGGGGGGTCAGCTTGGTCCACTGCCCCACCGCCGAGCCGATGGCCGACCCGATCTGCACCATCGGGCCCTCGCGTCCCGCCGTGCCGCCGAACCCGATCGTCAGTGACGACGTGATAACTTTGATCGTGGCGACCCGCTTGCGTATCTTGCCGCCCCGGCTCGCCAGCGCCGTCATGACCTCCGGTACGCCGTGGCCTCGCGCCTCTCTCGCGAACCGGTGAATCAGCGGTCCCGCCATCAGTCCACCGAGTGCCGGCAACAGCACCAGGTTGGCCGGACCGAACAGGTCGAGGGCCGACGCGACGGGCCCAAGGGCGAAATCAGCGATCTGCTCGAGCACGAAGATAAACCCGACCGACCCGTACCCGGTCAGGATGCCAACGACCACCGCGAGGATGATGAGATAGTTCTGCTCGGGCAGGAACGAAGCGCGGAAGAAGACCTTCGTCCAGCGCCAGATCTGCAGCGACCTGGTGAGCCTCGGCCAGCCCGCCGCCAGCATCCGGCCCAACCGGACACCGGCGTCCGTCACGGACTCCAACGAAAACCTGCGGCGCGACCTCGCCATCAGTCGCCGGGGTCGAGCGCGAGGATCACGACTCGGTCTGCACGCTGAACGGTCACCAGGGTCGGCTCGCCCCGCCGATCCATCTGCTCGAACACCGCCCGCGCGTCGAGACCCTCCGCCCGGCGGCCGTCGACCGCGAGCACGACGTCGTCTGGTAACAGACCAGCCGCCGCGGCGGCCCCACCCGCCACCGTCGCGGCGACCCGCCACCCATCACCCCGCGCTGCCTCGGCGCCAGACGCCCACCACAGCGCGAGACCGAAGCGAGCCAACCGCACCGGCGGCTCGCCCACCGGACGGCAGTCGTCCCCCGGCAGCACCGTACCACCGGCCAGTCGGCGCTCCCCGCGCAGAACCCGGTAGCGTGCGAGCGTGCCAGGCCCAAGGGCGTCTGAGGCGGCTTCAAACGCCCCGACCGTGGTCACTGCCTCCCCATTCCACTCTATGATCACGTCGCCGGCACGCAGCGACGGCTCCGGTACAAAGGCGTCCTGCCGGACCTGCTCGACCAGCAGGCCGCTCTCGATCCCAAGTAACGCCAGTACCGGCGGCGCCAACTCGGAGACCACAAGGGCCCGGCAGCGGGCCTGGCGCTGGAGCTCGGCCACCACGCGGCGCACGGCACTCGACGACAGCAGCCGCGGTCTGTCCCCAACCTCGCCCATCCCGACAGCCACCCCGACGAGCGCGCCGTCGAGATCGACGACCGCCGTCGCGCCCGCTCCCGCCAGTTCCATCGACACCTCAAGCGACGCCCCACCCAGCTCGTCCGGCTCGGCTCGGGCCCAGACCAGATACCCAGGCGTGATCGCCGACCGACCCGACCGATCACGCGTCACTGCGCCCACATAGGACCCGGACGGCACCGCCGCCGGCGGAATCAACTCGAACGCCTCGATTCGAGACGCATCCACCTCGAAGAGCGACAATCCGCGATCACGGTCCATCGCGATCAACCCACCCGGCCGCAGCGCCTGGACCGGCGCCGGGTCAGCGGGTGCCTCCACGCCAGTTTCATCCGATTGCTCCTCACGTCCCTCACCGGTCAGCGAGCCACCATCCGTGCCGACATCCACTTCACCTGCAACGTCCGGCGGCTCGTCTGGTGGAGCCACGAGACGCGCCCGCTCGACTTCGGCCAGCACGGCCGCGCCGGCGGCGGTCGACGTCAGCGCCAGACCGGGCATGACGACGACCGCCGCTGTCGCGTCGGGTCCGACGAGCACCACCTTAGCCTCGACGCGTTCGCGGAGCTGGCTCCAGTAGTCGTCAAAATAGGTTAGCGGTGTCTTTTCAAGGTCGGGCCGACGCGAGGTGGGTGGCGGCAACAGCGAAGAGATGCCTTGTTGCTCTGTCCTGTCGATCGGTCGATCGCGTCGCCAGACCCCCTGGACGAGCACCCCCGAGACCACAAACATCACCAGCACCGGGAACAACAACTGCCGCTCGTGAAGGGTCCGGATGACGGGAATGCTAAGCAGTGGTCCCACGCGGCGCCTCGACCTGTCGTGTCAGCGGGGCCCGATCGGGGCCGTTGGTGACCCGATTCACACGGGACGAACCAGAGCCAGGCGTGTCGAAAACCGCGCACGCTCGTTGCGGCCTGCAGACCGGACGACCGCCACGCCGAGGAGCCCGCTCACTAAAAGTGTAACACCGAACACCGTCGTGGGCAGACCAGCGAGTCTCCGCCAGATGGCACATACGTCCTCGAGTCGTCAAAGTAAGCACATCGCCTTCCATACAACCGATAAGTCCAAGTATCCTAAGGTCTTGGTGTCCAGTCGGGTCTCTTGTTGTCCTCCGCGGATCTGTTCGGAAGGCCCACCGTGACCACAGTCGACGCCACATCCGCCACACACCCAGCGGGCGCCGCAACGTCACCTCGTGGACGCGAGATCGTTTTCGAGACCCGCGACATCACGAAGGTCTACCACATGGGGGAAGTGGATGTGCACGCGCTGCGGGGCGTGAACCTGACGCTACTCGACTCTGAGTTCCTCGTGCTGCTGGGTCCTTCCGGCAGCGGCAAGTCGACGCTGCTGAACATCCTCGGCGGACTCGACGTCCCGACCGCCGGCCGCGTCCTCTATCGCGGTCACGATCTGACCGCCGCCGAGGACCGTGAGCTGACCGACTACCGCCGGCGCCACGTTGGCTTCGTGTTTCAGTTCTACAATCTGATTCCGAGCCTCACGGCGCGCGAGAATGTCGCGCTCGTCACCGACATCGCCGAGCACCCGCTCGCACCCACCGAAGCGCTCGACCTCGTGAACCTGACCGACCGCCTCGATCACTTTCCTTCACAGCTGTCCGGCGGCGAACAGCAGAGGGTCGCGATCGCCAGGGCCATCGCAAAGCGACCCGACGTGTTGCTCTGCGACGAACCCACCGGCGCGCTCGACATCTCGACCGGCATCGTGGTGCTCGAGGCGATCGAACGGATCAACCGCGAGCTCGGCACCGCGACCGCGGTCATCACCCACAACGCGGCGGTCTCCGCGATAGCGGACACAGTCATCACGCTCTCGGATGGCCGTATCGGGTCGGTTCGAGAGAACGACCACAAGCTGCGCGCGCACACGCTCGAGTGGTAACACGAATGCAGGCGCTCAACCGCAAGCTGCTCCGGGACCTGTGGCGCGTCAAGGGCCAGGCGGTCGCCATCAGCCTCGTCATCGCTGTCGGTGTGGTCATGCTGGTGATGTACAGCAGCGCCTTCGACTCGCTACGGCTGACACAAACGAGCTACTACGAGCGCCAGCGGTTCGCGGACATTTTCGTCACGCTCAAGCGCGCGCCGTCGCGGTTGCGCGACCGGATCGCCAACATTCCCGGAGTAGCGCAGGTCGAGACGCGTGTAGTGGTGGACGTCACGCTGGACGTCGAGGGGCTGAGCGAACCGGCAACCGGTCGGCTTATCTCGATTCCCACCCTGCGCCGATCGATGTTGAACGACATCGTTATCCAGCGTGGCCGCTACATCGACGGCACGCGACCCGACGAGGTCATCGTCAACGAGGCGTTCGCGCTCGCGCACGACCTGACCCCGGGCGACACCGTCAGCGCGATCATCAACGGACGCCGCCGCGACATGGAGGTGGTCGGGTTCGGGCTGTCACCCGAGTTCATCTACACCATTCGCCCTGGTGAGCTGATCCCGGATGACACCCGGTTCGGCGTGTTCTGGATGGAACGGCGCGCGCTGGCCGCCGCCTTCGACATGGAGGGCGGCTTCAACGACGTGACGCTGTCATTGATGCCCGGCGCGCGGGAATCAGAGGTCATCCAGCAGCTCGATACCCTGATCGAAAACTACGGCGGGTTTGGCGCCATCCCGCGAGATCTACAGCTCTCGCACTGGTCGTTGACCCAGGAGCTGAACGGCCTACAGGGAGTCGGACAGATGGTGCCGCTGGTCTTTCTGAGTATCGCGGCGTTCCTGCTCAACGTGGTGCTGACCCGCATGGTATCGGTGCAACGGGAACAAATCGCCACGCTCAAAGCGCTGGGCTACGCGAACGCGGTGATCGGTTGGCACTACACGAAGTGGGCCCTGGCGATCGCGCTGACCGGGGCGGTTATCGGCACCGCCGGCGGCGCCGCAATGGGCACCGCCATGACGTCGATCTACAACGACTTCTTTCGGTTCCCTGAGCTGACATATCGCCTGCTGCCAAGCGTCGTCACGAGCGGCGTGGTGATCAGCCTGCTGGCCGGTGTGCTCGGCGCTGCCACCGCAGTCCGCCGAGCCGTCCGTCTACCGCCGGCCGAAGCAATGCGACCGCAACCGCCCGCCCGCTACCGGGTCAGCCTGATCGAACGACTCGGTATCCGGGGCGTGCTGTCGCAACCGGCGCGTATCGTGCTGCGCAACATCCAGCGCCAGCCGGTGCGGTCGCTTGCCTCGGTGACAGGCATCGCCTTCTCGGTCGCGATGCTCATCGTCGGCACCTTCTCGATCGACGCGATGAACGAGATGATGGACGTACAGTTCAGCATCGCACAGCGCCAGGACGTCACGGTGAGCTTCGTCGAGCCCGCGTCAGCTGCAGCGCGGCACGAGCTGCAGCGGCTACCAGGGGTCGTGTCGATCGAGCCGACCCGATCGATTCCGGCGCGCCTCCGGTTCGGCAGCCGGTCACGCCAGCTTGCCCTCAGCGGGCTACCCGAGGAGCCGCGTCTGAACCGCGTGATCGAGGTGACCGACCTCAGCGCGGTCACGCTGCCACCGAACGGGCTGGTCGTGTCGCGGAAGCTAGCGGAGATCCTCGGCGTTGACCGCGGCGACGTCGTCCGGGTCGAGATTCTGCATGGCGCACGACCAGTACGTGAGGTGGTGGTGGCCGACGTGGTGAAAGAGTACATGGGGCTCTCCGCCTACATGGAGATCGACAGTGTGCGACGGCTCCTCCGTGAGAGCGACACGCTGTCGGGCGGGTTCGTCACGGTGGACCCGTCCCAGCTCGACGAATTCTATCGAGCTCTGAAGGAAACCCCCCTCGTCGCCGGCGTCACCTTAAGAGGGGCTGCGCTCGAGAGCTTCGAGGAAACGTTCGCAGAAAACATCAACGTGATGATCTTCTTCAACGTGCTGTTCGCCAGTATCATCGCCTGCGGGGTCGTCTACAACGCCGCCCGCATGTCGCTGTCTGAACGAAGCCGCGAGTTGGCAAGTCTTCGGGTCATCGGGTTCACGCGCGCGGAGATCTCGTCGATCCTGCTTGGAGAACTGGCAGTACTTACCTGCATGGCAATCCCGATCGGGCTGCTGTTCGGCTATGGGCTGGCCGCACTCGTGGTGACGCTGTTCGACACCGAGCTCTACTCGTTCCCGCTGGCGGTCGCGCCACGCACGTACGCGCTCTCCACGCTGGCAGTGCTGGCGGCCACGGTACTATCCGGGCTGATCGTCAGGCGCAAGCTCGACACGCTCGACCTGGTGGAAGTACTGAAGACACGCGAATGAGGGACGTCCCGTTTCCGACTTGTGCCTACTCACTGCTCTCAACCAACTTCGCGGAGGTTGGAAGACGCGGCACAGTCCTCCGCCTTCGCCAGTCTTCAGTCTCCTGTTTCCCTCCTTCTGGGAGAATACTGTAGGTAAGAATGGCTGTTCGTGCGACACGGTTCATCGTCTGGGGTGTGGCGCTGCTGGTGGTCGCCGCGCTGGTCTACGCGCTGCAGCCGCAGCCGTTGCAGGCCAACATCGTCAGCATCGGCATCGGGCCGTTGCGAGTTACGCTCGAGGAGGAGGGCGAGACCCGCGTGCGCGACCGGTTCATGGTGTCGGCGCCGCTCGCCGGTCGAGTACTCCGGATCGGGCTCGAGCCTGGCGACCCGGTGACGGCCAACGAGACGATACTCGCCACCTTCCTGCCGGTCGACCCAACGCTGCTCGATGCCCGCACGCGAGCCGAGGTCGAGGCAAGGGTTCGGGCGGCGGAGGCGGCCTCGGGTCGCGCCGAGGTCGAGCGCGGGCGAGCTCGGACCGAGCTGGAGTTCGCCGAGTTGGATCTCGAGCGGTACCAGCATCTGGACGCGAGCGCCTTAATCTCGAAGGAGCAACTCGACTCCGCCCAGCTACGGGCCAGCATCGCGGCCGACCTTCTCCGCTCGACCGAGTTCGCGGTAAGTAACGCCCGGTACGAGCTGGAAGTGGCCCAGGCCAGTCTGCTGCAGGCGCGTGGGCTTCGAGACGGGGACACCATCACGCTCCGCTCGCCAATCGACGGCGTGGTGCTGCAACGCCTACGTCAGAGTGAGGCGATCGTCCCGGCTGGCGAGCCGCTGATGGAAATCGCAGACCCGAGCCAGCTCGAGATCGTGTCGGATTACCTGTCGACCGACGCAGTCCGCATCAAGCCGGGTCAGCCGGTACTGATCGAACAGTGGGGTGGCGACCGCTCGCTGGCTGGCCTGGTCCGCCGCGTCGAGCCGTATGGCTTCACCAAGGTCTCGGCGCTCGGCGTCGAGGAGCAGCGCGTCAACGTCATCATCGACTTCGAGGACATCCGCGAGGCCTGGGAGGCGCTCGGCGACGGCTACCGTGTTGAAGTGCGCGTGATCATCTGGGAGGAGGCGGATGTGCCGAAAGTTCCGACCAGCAGCCTCTTTCGAGAAGGTGACGCATGGGCAGTCTACCGGGTCAACCTGGATACGGCGGTGCTCACCCGGGTGGAGATCGGCCAGCGCAACGGGCTGGAGGCGCAGATCATCGCTGGCCTGGCGGCCGGCGATCGGGTCATCGCCTACCCGAGTGACGCCATCGCCGACGGCGTCACGGTGGTGGCACGAGAGTGAGGCGCCGCCCACGATCGTGTGCGTATTATCCCGCTCGCCGGCGTCATGACGGCGATGCACGTCGCAGCTGGCCAGCTACCGACTCCCCGTTCTGCGCACTGGAAATGGTCCGCCTCCTCTCCCGGTCCCTACCTCGTAGTTCGTGGAATGAATCCCTGGCACGGCGCCCGGCTGGCCGGGCGCGACGAGGGCGCACATTGGGGATGTGTAACCGAGGAACAACGGCCGCCAGACGAGATGCCCCGCCCGGGACTTGTTTCACGAACTACGGGATCGGGACGCTAGGTCAGCCGATGAAGCGCGGGGCGATTGTGAGAACCAGCGCCGGGACCAGCGTGACGGCGATGAGATCCATGAGCACGCCGTATCTGATCATCTCCGTGATGGTGACGCGGCCGGATGCGTACACGATCGCGTTGGGCGGAGTGGACACCGGCAGGGCGTCCGCCACGGAGGCGGCGAGCGCCGCCGCCACAGCCGGAATGATCGGGCTAACACCTGCGGCCTGGGCGATCGAGATGACGATCGGTATGGCGATGGTAGTGGCCGCGGTGTTCGACATCGTCTCGGAGAGCACGACGGTGAACAGCGCCGCCGCGAACGTCAGAGCGGTCAAGTCACTGGTTGGCACCAGCCCTGTGATCCCCTCTCCCACGACCCGCGCGAGCCCGGTGGACGCCGCGAGGGCCCCAAGGGCGAGCCCGCCGCCGAACAGCACGATCGTGCCCCAGTCGATTTGCGCCGCCTGTCGCCACGTGATGGTCGTGCGCTCCGTCTCGCTGTTCGGCAGCAGGAAGAGCAGAACGACGCCGGCCAGGGCCGCCACCGACTCCGGAACGCTGGCCAGCACCGACCGCGCCAGGGGATGGTCGACACCGAGTACGAGCGCTAGGAGGCCAGGACCAACCCACAGACACACTGTCACGCAGAAGGCGGCGAGCGCGTTCCTCTCACCCCGCTTCCACGGTCCCAGAGCGCGCTTCCGCTCGGCAATGATCCGCTCGGTGCCAGGGATTTCGCGCACACCGGCCTGCCCCACCCAGATGAGATAGACGCTGACGACCGTCATCAGCACCAGCATGATCGGCACGGAGAACAACATCCACTGGACGAACGTGATCCGCACGTCGAGCCGGTCGCCGATCATGCCGATGGCGATCAGATTCGGCGGCGTCCCGACGGGCGTCGACATGCCACCTCGCGAGCAACCGTACGTCGTCATCAGCATCAGCGCGGTGCCGTATTTCTTCGGAATGTCTGCCTCCGACTCCATGAAGCGTACGAGCGACAGCCCGACCGGCACGAGCATCGCCGCGGTCGCGGTGTTACTCATCCAGGCCGACAAGAACGCGGCCAGCACGCCGTACGCGATCAGGATGCGCGTCGGGCGGGCGCCGATGATGCGCCACGACAGCACGCCGTACGCGATCCGCTCATTGACACGGTGCACGAACAACGCATGTGCGAGGATGAAACTGCCCATAAAAAGAAAGATGGTCGGGCTGGCGAACGGCCGGAACGTGTCGGTCACGGGCGCCACCTGTAACACCACCGCCAGGACCGGTCCGAGCAACGCGGTGACAGGGAGCGGCAGTGCCTCGGTGACCCAGAAGACGATGACCAGCCCCATGACCGCCGCCAGCCGGTGCCCCTCGGGCGTCAGCGACACGAACGGCCACGCCAGCACGAGCAGGAACACCAACGGCCCGGCGACGATGCCCACCCTTCGGCGCGCCTCGTCAAACCGGGTCTCGGCGTCGGTCTTGGCCGGCGTGGTGAGGTCGATAGACATGGGTCCGTCCCTGTATCACATCGGCGCCGCCGTCAATCCTAGCGCCGCCTACTGAAAGCCTCTGGACGACGCCGACAACCGTGTCTCTGGGCAGATCGCGCCCATCGGATCGAGCACGGCGCTGGCTGCGGCTGTCTCCTGAAGAGGCGCCGCGACGGGTGTCATCAGTCCCGCCTGGGGAGAACAAGTCAAGGCCGCCGCACGTCCAACACCGCCGGCGCCCCGAGCCAGTCGTGGTATCCTAAACTCGGTTCAAGGAGCCTAGCGTTTAATCAGGAAAGGTGTCTGACATGGGACCGATCGGCATACCGGAACTGCTCATTATCTTCGCGATCCTGATGCTCATCTTCGGCGCCAACCGTCTGTCCGGGCTCGGCAAGGGCATGGGCCAGGCGATTCGCGGCTTCAAGGACGAAATGGGCAACGCGAAGGACAAGGCGGCGGATGCGAAGCCGCCCCGCGACGCCTGACACCGCTGGGGCACCCCGCGCTCCGGTGTGCGCGCGTACAGGCAACGGGCCGGAACCCACGCGCTCGCGTGTGTCCCGGCCCTTGTTGTCTCTCTTCCAAGCGGTGGGCCGCAAACCCGACGACACCCACAGCCGGACAGTGCCTCTATCCGACTCCTAGATCCCGAAGCGCGGCCACCAAGTCCTGCCCCGCCGAGGCCGGGGTGACATCTTTGTCGATCTTCAAGATCGTCCCATCGCCGCCGATGATGAAAGTCCAACGGAACGCCACGGCCCGCTCGGCGGTCACGACGCCGTAGGCCTCGGCCACCTCTTTGGTGGGATTGCTCAGCAAGGGGAAATCGGAGTCGAGCGACTCAGCGAACTCCTTGTTCGTCTCCGGATCGTCGACACTGACCATGAAATAGGCCAGGTCGAACTCTTTCAACTCGTCGCTGGAATCACGCAGCGACTTGCATTCGGCCGTTCAACCACCTGTAAACGCCCTGGGAAACCAGGCTAGCACCACCGTCCGGCCCGCATAGTCGGACAGACTGTGGGTCCTGCTATCAGAGCCAGGCAGGGTAAACCCCGGCGCCATGTCGCCGACCTCGAGTCCCTGGCCAGCTGCTCCCCCGACGCCGAACGTGCCCACGGCCATGACGACCATAACACCAAGCGCTACCGACATTCTCATCGTCTCCAGCTCCTTGGGTAACGCGGTGTCTCGATACACAAAACCTTGGATACGGTAGCAGACTCAAGGCCTCCTTGGCAATAATCCCCGCGTCGACGGCCCGGGGTCCGGCAACCGGTCACTGACTGAACAGCTCGGTCTGAGGGAACTGGGCGTACCAGCCGAACCAGAACGCCCGGTTCGCCGGCAGCCTCGCGAGTCGTGCGCTAGCGTCGGCAGCCGCTACGAGCCCGTCCTCTGTGACCCGCCACATCCGACCGTCCTCGTCGACCAGTCGGGCATCGTCGAGCCGTCGATCGAACTGCACTGCATCGGCTCGATACACGCGGTTGGCGCCGTCCGGGGTCGTCACGACCACGAACGGCTGACCGGCCGCTTCGGCCTGGAACACCGGACGGTCCTCGAGGAAATCGACCGAGAGCGCCACTGGGTGCCGCGCCCCGCCCGCTGGGTTGTCGAAGAGTATCACCACCACCTCGTCCTTGTTGTCGAGTCGGTCGTCCTTCGCCTGCACCTGAAACATTAGCCGGTCAGTGCTGAAGTAGTCCCGATACGCCGCTCCCTCGGAGTAATCGCGCACGTGTCCGGTCTCGAGCGAGAGGACCATGGTCTCGGGGCGCCGTGCGCGCCACTCCCCCCACGTCGTGGTAACCATCGAACGTCGGGTTAGCTGCATCCCGCTACCGACGAGACTGCCGACGACCGGTACCCCCTCAAAGGTGTTCCACAGACTCTTAGTCCCGTGATCGAACATGAGCTTGTTCGACCTATACAGCAGTCCACTGGTACCGAACCGGACGTGTTGTCCGTCGACGACACTCTCGTACGGGATGACGGTGCCGCACAGCGTGCAATACACGATGGTGAGCTCAAGCCCGCCGACCCGATCGAGCGCCATCTCGTGCCACGCCAGGATCCGCTTGGGGTAGGCCCGTGCCTCGCCGTTGACGACCAGGCCGAACACGACGTGGTCGTCATCGAGATACTCCGCCCCGGCCGCCGCCACGTGCTCGGGGTACTCCAGCGGTGGAATACCGTTCGGGGGTACCCCACCCCAGTCCACCTCGTCGAGTCGAATCAGGGACAGGACATTCGGTCGAAAGAACTCGCGAAATCTCGGGTCCAGCTCCCCGTACCACAACCCCTTGAAGCGCCCGTACTCGGGGTGCGGGTCGTAGGCCTGTCGCCAGATCCACTGATGCCAACGCGTGGTGTCGTTGCCGAACCGCTCACCGGTCTGCTCTTCGAGCAACCGGATGAGCCGCCGGTAGACCCGTGTGGTCTGGTGTTCCGGTTCGGCGAGGCCCGCGCCCAGGTCGTTGAATGGGCCAGTCGGGTCGCCTGGACTCGGCGCCATGATTGTCAGCGGGTGCGGCGGCCGCATGAAGCGCAGCATGTCCCAGATCATGCCGGCGTAGCCGTCGCGCCAGGCGGCCGCGATCTCGTCGAGCGCCACCTGGGCGACACCATCGTCGGCGGCGGTAGTCAGGAAGAACCGCTCCAGGTTCGGGTGCGACCCCGGTTGCCGCCCCAGCACCATCGAGCTGCCGGCTGCCAGCACAGACACGACGATCGCCGCGATCACCCGCCTGGGTGTTATCACCATGACCGTGTTGACGTCACATCTGCGCGCCTGGGCGGCGCGCAGATGTGACGTCCTCAACGTGGGAAGCTAGACACCGCCCTGTGCCATCCTCAGCATCCGCAGCATCCGCGTCATGGGCACACCGACGTACTATAGGCGTCGCCGCCCCCACTCGCGTCAGGATGCCGGGTGGTGATCACCGCCGAGGCTGCCGGCTCTCGCGAACCTGTTCGGCGGCGAGCACGACCGGCCACTCCGGCACGCCAACGATGGGCTGCGTGGCCCAGCAAGATCGCAACCTCCTGGCCACACGACACGCAGCCGCACGGACACATGGCTAGTGTCAAATGAAGGCATCACGGTGCCGGACAAAGAGGGTAAGAGTATGGTGGGCGCTAGTGGATTCGAACCACTGACCCCCGCCGTGTGAAGGCGATGCTCTACCACTGAGCCAAGCGCCCACTCTGAACGAGCAGGATCCTCAGCTTACACCACAACCGAACGGACCGGGGAGACGGTGCGGCTCAGTTCACCTCGGCCAGCAATGCCCGAAGCATGCGCACGTAACCGGTGTTGGCTTCGCTGGTCAGCGACGTGTAGTCACTCTCCGAGAGCTGCTGTTCTTCCCACTCCCCACTGAACCGGACGAAAGTCCCCCCGGTGTCGGCACTGTCGGCGGCGTCACCGTCCCGTAGACCGTCCGCGCCGCTATCGGTGATCAGGACCTTGCTCTCGGAGATCGACGCCGTGTTCAGGTCGATGTAGACATCCCGATAGTTACGGGCCGCAATCTTCTCCTCGACGTAGATCGACGTCGTCATTGCAGCCGACACGACGAGCAGTTGCCCCGGGAACACGAGCGCCGCCACGAACCGGTCTTCACCCTCGGTGTCCTTGGCCGCGATGCTATCGAGCTGCGCCGCTTCGAGCGCCGCCGCCAGCTCGACTGCCAGCACCGACGAGTCCGATCCCTGCAACTCGACCGGTGGATCTGCCGAATCCTGTTGCTGGGCCGAGGCGGTACCGCCTACGATGAGCACCGCAACCGCCGCCACGACCGCGGGTCCCGCTACACATCTAACGTCTATCAGCATGCTACCTCCTACCCTATGAAGAGCGCCTCGTCCTCCTCGGTCGACTTGGTGTCGTCTGATCCAGATTCCACCGGCGGCCGCAGAGATGAAAACATGGCCCGGAATCCTTCGATGAACGCGAGCCCCTGCCGGGCCGGCGTGACGAGCACCTGCTGCGCCGCTTCGATCGTCTCCTCGGCGCGCAACGCGAGCCGGGACATCAACTGGTCGGCCCGCTCGACCTGGGCCACGGCGAGCTTCGTCGCGCGAGTGGCGTCGTTGCTCATTTCCTGGATCTTGCCGATGAATGGATCGACCTCGCGTTCGACCCGGTCGGCAAGCCGGTTCATGCGTCGCGCTAGGCGCACGCCATAGATGAGCACACCAACCTGGATAAGGGCCATGACCCCGGTCGCCGCAGCGATCGCCGCGAGGAACAGGGAGGGCCAGTCACTCATGCCGGGGCCTCGGTCGAGTCCTTGCGTTTGTTCCGCGCGCGCTCATAGGCTTCCCGTCCCTCGTCGATCGCGGTCGCGAGGTTGTCTCGCTGCTGGCTCACGAACTCCCGGCCCACTCGAGCCGCGTCAGTGGCCCGGCCACGACCCTCGCTCGCCTTCTCGTTGAGCACCCGTCGCGCCTCGTCACCGGCGGTCGGCGCCCACAGCAGCGCCACCGCGGCACCGCTCACGGCGCCCAGCACGAATGCCATCAGGACCGCGCCAGCGTGTCCATCGTGATCTTTCATCATTACACTCTCCTGCGCTCCCATCATCTCACACTCGTCTGGAACAAGAACCAATTCGTCAGGACACGGCATACCCTGGGCTCCGCAACGCGTGGATCCTGTCACGCAGGGTCGCCGCCCGCTCGAACTCCAGATTGGCCGCCGCGGCGCGCATGTCCGCCTCCATGGATTGCAGATAGGCGTCGAGCTCCGCCTGCGTGGTAAATTCCTCCTCGGCCTCCCGTGCGACAGGAACTGTCACGTAGTCCCGCTTGTAAACGCTGGAGAGGACGTCGTCGATCTCCTTCACGATCGACTCCGGGGTGATGTCGTGCTCTCGGTTAAATGCCACCTGTCGGGAACGCCGGCGATCCATCTCCTCCAGCGCGACCCGCATCGATTTCGTCACGACGTCGGCGTACATGAGCACCTGGCCATTGATGTTTCTGGCCGCTCGCCCAGACGTCTGTATGAGCGACCCAGACGACCGCAGAAATCCCTCCTTGTCGGCATCCAGGATCGCCACCAGCGACACCTCGGGCAGATCGAGCCCCTCTCTCAGAAGATTGATCCCCACGAGAACGTCAAAGCTACCGCGGCGCAAGTCCCGCAGGATCTGCACCCGCTCGAGAGTCTCGATTTCCGAGTGCAGGTAGCGCACCCGTACGCTGAGCTCCTGATAGAACTCCGTCAAGTCCTCCGCCATCCGTTTGGTCAAGGTCGTCACGAGCACCCGCTCGCCGCGGCCGGCGCGTAGCCGGATCTCGTGCAGCAGGTCGTCAACCTGTCCCTTGACCGGCCTGACCTCCACCATCGGATCGACCAGACCTGTCGGCCGGATGATCTGCTCCACCACCACGCCCTTGCTCTGCGCGAGCTCGTACGGTCCGGGCGTCGCGGACACGAACACCACCTGGCCGACCCGGCGGTTCCACTCGTCGAAGCTCAGCGGTCGGTTGTCGAGCGCGGAGGGCAACCGGAACCCGTAGCGGACCAGCACCTCCTTACGTGACCGATCGCCATGATACATCCCCCGCACCTGCGGCACCGTCTGGTGGCTTTCGTCGACGATGGTCAACGCGTCCGTCGGCAGATAGTCCAGCAGCGTCGGCGGCGGCTCGCCGGGCGCCCGGCCGGAAAGATGCCGAGCGTAGTTCTCGATACCGTGACAATGACCAATCTCGCGCATCATCTCGATATCAAACATCGTCCGCTGGTGTAGCCGCTGGGCCTCCGGCAGCTTTCCCGCCGCCTCCAGCTCGGCGCGCCGCTCGACCAGCTCGGCCTTGATCGTCTCGACCGCCTGTACCGTCCGTGCGCGAGGCGTGACGAAGTGCGACTTCGGGTAGACCGCTACTTTGTCGTGCGACCGCAACGTGCGTCCCGTCACCGGGTCGAAGCTGATCAGCTCGTCCACCTCATCGCCGAAGAGCTCGATCCGGAGCGCAACGTTCTCATACGACAGATATACCTCGACGATGTCGCCCCGGACCCGGAATGTGCCCCGGTCGAAATCGTGGTCGTTCCGCTCGTACTGGATCTCGACCAGCTTGCGCAGGATCCACTCACGTTCGACGCGCTGGCCTCTCTCGAGCGGCAGCAGCAGCCCGTAGTAGGCCTCGGGCGAACCCAATCCGTAGATGCAGGATACGCTGGCGACGATGATCACGTCGCGGCGCTCGAAGAGCGACCGCGTCGCGGATAACCGCATGCGGTCGATCTCGTCGTTGATCGTCGCTTCCTTCTCGATGTACGAGTCGGTGGAGGGGACATAAGCTTCCGGCTGGTAGTAGTCGTAGTAACTGACGAAGTACTCGACCGCGTTGTCGGGAAAGAACCGGCAAAACTCGACGTACAGCTGTGCCGCCAAAGTTTTGTTGTGCACCACGACGAGCGTTGGCCGATTGAGCCGGGCGATGACCTGCGCCACCGTGAACGTCTTCCCAGACCCGGTCACACCGAGCAACACTTGGTGCCTGTCGCCCCGCAGCAACCCGTCGGTCAGCTCCTCCACGGCACGCGGCTGGTCACCGCGCAACTCGAAGTCACTGACCAGCCTGAAGCGATCGTAGGTCGACGACACGGTGGTGCTCCTTGCAGACAACACGCACCGACGACTCACTGGCCGGCACGCGACCGGCGATCGTACCATGCCGGTTCCCGCCACGCGATGACTCGGAGGGTACGGGAGCTGGGGGACCGGGGGGCAGGGGTGGAATGGCGACGCCTACCGCCAGCGCCAAGACCGCCCAGACCGTGGCATCGCCTGATTCCAGAGACCCGGAACGAGCGCCTGCGGCGTCCGCGGTCTCCGGTTGCGCGCGGGTAAGCCGTCCCGCGGAAAGCGGCCGGCCAACGACATGCGTCAGCGGCCTCTCGGCTCGACCTCGACGTAAGGCGCGAAGTAACCCTGACGGGCACGGATACTAACGTCCGCGAGCTCCGGCCGCGAGTCGGAGAAGCGCACCGTTACGCGGCGCCATGCCCCATCGGTAGTCGGGTTGGTAGACACATATCCCAAGGAGTAGCGCGCCGCCAGCTCGGCACGAATCTGTCCGTAGATCTCTTCGAGCTCGTCCACCGAGGTCGGGAAGTAGCATTGGCCCCCGGTGAGGTCGACGATCTCCTCCAACCGCCGACGCTCCAACAACTGGTCGGCAATGCGTGTCTGGGTCTGGAAGCCGATCGCGTAGACCGTCACGTCGGAGGCCCGCACTAGATCGAGCAGCTCGTCGAGCCGCATCCGGCTTCGCGTGTCGCCTCCATCCGTGTAGAGCAGTAGCACCTTGCGTCCGACCTGGGTGAAGGCTCCGTCGAGATAGACGCCCAGCGCATCGTACAGCGCCGTCATGCCACCGGCCTCTTGACTCCGAAGCCGTTCGACGAGCCGCGGGAAGTCGGCCTGACCAAACCGGCTCACCCGCACTTGCGTGTCGAAATCAACCAGGGTCATGTCCGTCGCGAAATCGAGACTCCGCAGAAACCTGATAGCAGCGGTCTTCGCAAAGCGAGCGTCACGGCCCATGCTGCCGCTGGTGTCGAACAACACACCGACGTGCACCGGCATCGTCTCGAGATCGCTTTCGAGCCCCCTAGAGAAGTAGGCGAGGCCCTGCGTCCGTCCTTCTTCCTCGATAACGAAGTCCTCGCGAGTCAGTCCCGAAACCAGCTGACCGTCCCCGTCCACCACGGTCACCCCTAAATAAACCAGGTCGACACCACTTCTAAAGACGGGCTGGACCCCCAACGGCGGTGCGAATAGTGTCAGCGACAGCGGGATCGTCAGGAATCTGAGCATGATGGCCTCCCGTTTTGTTCTCGGGTGGGTTGGCATCCTACCCGATCTGTGACCCGTTACGGCGGGGCTTCTCGAACTCCGATCCCCCGGGGCCCCGCCCGGGGCAACGCGACGTATAATCAGCGGTCCGCGTGTCCAACTCACGACCGGAGCGGTCCCTGCTATGAAGTGTCTCGCAGTGTGCCAGGACGAGCTCGTCATCCGGATCCTGGCTAGAGCCATCGGGCCTGCTCTGGACGTCGAGTTCCTCGTCACAGACCGGCTGCTTGCCCGCCGACTACACGACGCAGAGATCACGGTTCACGTCGGTAACCCGTGCAAGGTGGAGAGCTACTTGCGGGCCGAGATCGACCCCAGCACCTGCCTCCTCGTCGAGGATTCCGGCCGGCGCAGCCCGAGACCCACGGTAGAGACGATTCGCAACGCCGGCGGCACCCTCATCTATCTGCTAGATGTGGGGCACCCGTTCAGCCCCAAACGGCAGGAGGCACAGCGCTCTCGCTTTCCAGAGGTTGGACACCTGGCGCTGGCAGACCTCCTGCGCGGTGCCCTCCGTGCGGAGTTGGATCGCTCGATGACCCGAGCCCGGGTAGAGCAATACCAGCGCTATCTCACCGACGCCGACCGGGTGCTGATCCTGCTGCACAACGAGCCGGATCCAGACGCCATGGCCAGCGGTCTCGCCCTGCGCAACCTGCTCCACCGGACCAAGACCACAGCGATCATCGGGGCGTTCCAGGGGGTGACGCGACCCGAGAACCTCCGGATGGCCAACCTCCTCGATATTCACGTCGAGCCGTTGAACCGTCAGTCGCTCAGCGGCTTCGACCGGATCGCCACCGTGGACGTCCAACCCCACTACTTCGGCGGGCTGATCAACAGGGTCGACCTCGTCATCGACCACCATCCCGAGCGCGCCGGCTCCAATGCCGCGTTCAAGGATATCCGACCCGATTACGGCTCCACCTGCACCATCCTGACCGAACATCTCCGCGCGGTAGACGTGAATATCTCCGAGCGCACCGCTACGGGAATGCTCTACGCGATCAAGTCCGACACGCTCTTTCTGTCGCGGCAAACCAACGAGCCTGACCTCGACGCCTTCCGATTCCTGTACCCACTAGCCGACGCGGCGCTCGTCCGCAAGATGGAGGGATCGGCAACCACGTTCGAGCGGCTGCGCCACATCTCGGAGGCGGTGCAGCGGGGCACGGTGACCGAGTCACTCTTCACGACTCATCTAGGCACGGTGGCACGCGAAGATCTGATCGCGTATGTGGCTGACTTCCTCCTGCAGGTCGAGGAGATCAAGTGGTCGGTCGTCTCCGGGGTCGTGCACGGAGAGTTCGTCGTCTCGGTCCGCAACCTTGGCTCTTCGCGGAACGCGGGCGAGTTCGTCCGGAGTAGCTTTGGCGACATCGGGAACGCTGGCGGTCACCGTGCCATGGCGAAGGCGGTGGTACCCCTCGCCCGCTTCCGGCAGAAGTTCGGATCGATCGACCCGGAACAGATTCATGCGATCGTGCACAGACTCGCAGAGCAGTTTCTCGACGAGCCGCAAGCTATCGAGCGCCGGCGGACCGGTAGCCGCGTCTGACCCGCCGACTGCCGTCGTGAGTCCTACGACCATCAGCTGTCAGAACCGGGGACACGGGCCACGGCACGCGGTTTTGGCGCAGGTTCGATCGCCTCGCCGCTGGCGCCGACCACCGGCCCGACGAACTGTCGATGTCCGTCGTCATACCCGCGATCCAAAAGTTCGGCCAGCGTCTGCTCGCGGTCCGACCGCTCGTCGTAGCACCCAGTAAAATCGAACGGTCCGAGCGGGTTGTGAACCGGCTGGATCACGAACACCGCCTCGAACAGCCCCCCGCGCGAGGTGACGGCATCGCGGACCGCGGCCGCTTCGATCGCCGAGAGCGACTCCCCAATCCGGCCCCGGCCGTCCCGCCGACCGGTACCCAGCGTGTGCGGACCTGAGGGACCGGACACCGCCGATACCAGGATCACCTGCCCGGCGCCGGCCAGGGCCACTTCGTCGAGCAGTCGCCCCACCGAGTCGGGCCTGTCACAGACCCGGTGGGTCTCGCCCTGCCAGCTGCTCGACGGGGCGAACCGCACCAGCCACGGCTCGGTGGCTATCGGCACACTGATCGCCGCCGCGAACGCGTCGAACCAGTGTCTCCGCGCGCCGCCGGCCAGATCAAACGCTTCCAGACGCCGGTCACTCTCCGACTCGCCGTGCCGACTCCGGAAGAACCGCTGGCGGTATGGTTCCTTCAGTAACGCGAAGATCAGATCACAACGGCCATCGAGGTCGTGCGCCGTGATCAATAGCTCACGGAAGCCAGGCTGGCCGAGATTCTCTGACACTAGGTCGGCGTATCGCCTCCCAAGATCCACAGGACTGGGCCGCCCGATTGACACGGCACCACGCATCAGCTTCCACAAGCCGTCGGCGAACCAGCCCCGCACGCGACCGACGTCGAGCGGCGCCCCGAGCAACACCCACCAGAGCGCACCACGCGTCCGCCGCTGTGCGCGGGCACGCATCGAAGCCACAACGGCCGCGCAGACCAACACCGCGATGAAGAGAACCAGCGCGACCACGACCAGCCGGGGTAGCCAGATCGGCAGGGCCGCCGGCGCGAAGACCCAGTCGACCAACTGTCCGAGCCCGGTGGTCAGCTGGTCGCTGCCGGTCAACCCGACGACCCGTAGCAGATAGGCTACCGGATAGACCAGTGCTGCGAGCACTACGGCACTGAGCGGCAGCACCAGGGCACCAAGCGCGACGCCGAGAATCCAGGCGGCGGTGCGGAGCGCGGGTCGCCAGCGGTAGAGACGCGTCGCGCCCGGGACACTCCACAGACCAGCGGGCTCCCAGAGCTGCGCAGCGCCGTCGACCGCCGCAAACGCTGCCCCCACCGCACCGATACCACGCCCGGCTACCAGGTCGACCTTGACCCCGGCCTCGTGCAGCGCACGAAGGACGCCGGCATGATAGGCGCCGGCCGTCCCGGTGCCCGTCAACACCAGCGCCGTTCGGAGGTGGGGTGAGTAACCAGTAGCCGAACGGGACGGCATGGACGGAGCGGATACCTCAAAGGTCCGTGTCATGAGTACGGTGACGCACCGAGGGTGCGCGAGTACGCTGCCACGCACCGTCCACTGGAGGTACGAGAAGGGAGCATGTCGGAACTATTCGACCGACGAGAAGGGCGGTGCGCGCGATGCATCGTCGGCCAAATGCCACCGCACTCATGACACACGCCACTGAGGCTCGGAGCTCACAACGCGACGGTCTACTCGCCGTGAATGGTAATGAGCTTCACGAGCTCGAATTCACGCGTGCCGTTGGGGGTCGGCACGGAGACCTCCTCCCCCTCCTCTTTGCCCATCAGTCCGCGGCCGATGGGCGAGGCGGTCGAGATCCACCCCTTGTTTGGATCCGCATCTTCGGGCATGACCAACTGGTAGACCACCATCTGGCCTTTCGACTCGCGAAGATGCACGGTGGACCCGAAGCTGGCACGATCTTCTGGGATTCGATCCAGATTGATCAGTGACAACTCGGTAACACGCTTACGAAGCATCGCAAGTCGCGCCTGAACGAAGACCTGGCGGTCCTTGGCGGCCTGATATTCCGCGTTCTCACGCAGGTCGCCGAGCTCGCGCGCGCGCTTGATCTCCTTCGGCAGCTCGCTGTGCAACTCCCGCTCGAGGTCGCGGATTCCGTCTTCGAACCGTTTGATCAGCTCCGCCTTCATCCATCCCCGTCTTCGGCCCCCCGTCGTGCGGCAGGACCCGACCGCCAACCTTAGCACATCTGCTATGCTCCCTTGACTGCCGGCGGCGAGGCTCACGCACCGGTACGGGACCGGAAGCGGACATCTTTCAGGGGCGACATGCGTTACGTCTGGAAATCTCCCGTAATGGCCTCGGGGCATTGTCCAGACCAGCGTCGTGTCGAGCCCGGCCGGCCGCGTACGGCGGTCCGAACAACCTATCCGCGAACTTCTGACTCGGAACACCAGCGTGGAACAGATCACCAGCCGGCGTAATCCGATCGTCGCGCGGTTCCGGCGAATCGCCCGTTCCTCCACGCCGACAAACTCCACGGTCTTGCTCGAAGGCCCGCGTCTAATCGAAGAGGCGCTGGCGGCCGGTATCCAGATCGAGCTGGCGGCTGTCAGCACGGATGCGGCGGTTGCGCGCCGGTCGACTGCCCTTCTCGACCGCCTCGACCCCGCCGCCACTAGGCTGGTGCGTGTCTCGCCGACGGTGATGGATGCGCTCAGCCCGGCCTCCACACCGGCTGGTCTCGTGGCGCTCGGCACGCTACATACGACCAGTTTTGACGCGGCGGCCCCTCCGGAAGGACCGCTGGTGCTCGGACTCCTCGGTGTGCAGGACCCCGGCAACATCGGTGCTGTCATCCGGGCCGTCGAGGCCGGCGGCGCGACCGGCGTCGTTACCGTCGGCGGCGCCGACCCGTACGGATGGAAAGCCCTCCGTGGCTCGATGGGTAGCGCATTTCGACTGCCGATCGTCCGGATAGGCGACGCGGCCGAGGCGTTGGTCGAAGCGGCCACGCGCGGTCTGCGAGTGCTCGCGGCCGTGCCGCGTGGCGGGACCACGGTGTCGGCCACCGACCTAAGAGAGCCTTGCCTGATCTGGCTCGGGGGTGAAGGTGTCGGGCTCGACGCCAGCGTCGTCAATGCCGCCGACGCGGTCGTCTCGATTCCGATGCACCCACCGGTTCAATCACTCAACATCGCCGTGGCCGCAGCCCTGATCGTCTACGAGGCCGCTAGGCAACGTGCCGGCGCCACGCAGACGGCCGCCCCCGGCGGCCGCGGACGGAGGCGGTCCGCATGACCACGGGTTCGCTGTTCGACGAACCACCTGCTCAGGCCGCCGCTACGACCGCACCGCTTGCCGACCGGATGCGCCCCACCGGCTTCGACGAACTGGTCGGTCAGGACACGCTGCTCGGCCGAGGTCGACCTCTGCGGCACGCCATCGAGCGTGACACGCTGCAGTCGATCATCCTGTGGGGCCCACCCGGCACCGGGAAGACGACACTGGCCCGGCTGATCGCCTCCGTGACAAAGTCGCGCTTCGTCGCCTTCAGCGCGGTACTATCCGGCATCAAGGAGATTCGCGCGGTGATGGCCGCCGCCGAAGATGGCCGGCGCCTCGGCGACCGCCGGACGATCCTGTTCGTCGATGAGATCCATCGGTTCAACAAGGCGCAGCAGGACGCATTTCTGCCTAGTGTCGAAGCGGGAGACATCGCGCTGATCGGGGCGACCACCGAGAATCCCTCGTTCGAGGTCAACGCGGCACTGCTCTCACGCTCGCAGGTGTATGTGCTGCAACCGCTGGCAGAAGCGGACATCGCCACAATCCTCACACGTGCCCTGACCGACGGAACTCGCGGCCTGGGCAAGCAGGATCTGCAGGTCGACCCGGAGGCGCTGGCGGCGATCGCCCGACACGCCAATGGCGACGCCCGTATCGCGCTGAACCTGCTCGAGCTGGGTACAGCGGCCGCCGTCGCCCGCACGGCCGAGGCCGACGAACCTGGCCGAGCTCGACTCGATCTGGCGCTGGCCGCCGAAACAATGCAGCGACGCGCGCTCGTCTATGACAAGGACGGCGAGGAACACTTCAACCTGATCTCCGCGCTCCACAAGTCGATGCGGAACAGCGATCCGGACGCGGCGATCTACTGGCTGGCGCGCATGATCGAAGCCGGCGAAGATCCGCTCTATGTCGCCCGCCGCCTCGTCCGGTTCGCCTCCGAGGACATAGGGAACGCCGACCCACAGGCGCTGACCGTGGCGGTCGCCGCCAAGGAGGCGGTGCACTTCGTCGGCATGCCGGAGGGCAACACGGCGCTCGCGCAAGCGGCCCTGTATCTGGCGTCGGCGCCGAAGAGCAACGCCGTCTACACAGCCTACGGGCGGGCCGCAACCGACGCCCACCGGGACGTCGCGGAACCGGTGCCGCTCCATCTCCGGAACGCACCGACCCGACTGATGCGACAGCTGGACTACGGCAAGGGCTATCGCTATGCGCACGATGAACCGGAGACCGTGGCAGCGATAGACTGCCTGCCGCCGTCACTCCGGGGACGGCAGTACTACGTACCGACTACGCGCGGCTTCGAGAAGACGCTCGCCCGCCGCCTGGCCGCCTGGCAACGCATCAAGGCGCATCGGAGGAGACCAGCCCCCTCGCCACCGAGCGAACCGGTCGTCACCCCATCCGATAAATCGCCGCGCGGGCCCGCGCGGCGAACCGAAGACTGAGACGATGCCAGGGACGGCGTACTACATCGGTCGCGGGCTACAGCTCTTGGGAATGGCGGCGTTGCTCGAGTCGATCCTGATCGCCGGCCCGCTCGGTCCGAGCCCCCGCATCTTCGGGTTCGGCGTAGCGGCCTTCCTGATCGGCTACTGGCTGGTGAAACGAACCCCCGGCGACTAGTGTCCCGTCGTCCGTCTCCTGCCCCCCATCTCCGTGCGCGCTCGCCGAGCGTCTCAGATCCGTTCGAACCGCTTCTCAATTTCGCGGCGCGAGAGCCGCAGGATGACCGGTCGCCCGTGCGGGCACACGGAGGAATGCGCCGTCCGTCTCAGCTCGTCGAGGAGGTGGATCATTTTCTCTGGGGTCAACCGATCGTTCGCCTTGACGGCGGCGTGACAGGCGGTGGTCGCTGCCATCCGCCGCAGCGTCTCGTCGATCGCGCTCCCCTGGTCCAATCCCTCCAGATCCTGGGCCATGGCCCGCACGGCGGCCTCGCATTCCGCCAGCGCTACGAGCGCCGGCACGGCCGCGATCCGCACGGTGTCTCCGCCAAACTCCGCGACGTCGAACCCGAGCCGCTCCAGCGCCGTCGCATGGGCGGCGAGCGCCTGACGTTCTGCCGGTGGCAACTCGATGAGGATCGGGGTCAGGAGTCGCTGGCTCTCGAGCGCGCCGGTCGTGAGCCGTTCCATTACCTGTTCGAATAGCACCCGTTCGTGCGCAACGTGCTGGTCGATGATGGCGATCCCGTCGTCGTCGATCGCGATGATGAACGTGTCCCGGAACTGTCCGAGTGGCCGCAGCGGCCGATCCATCACCATCGGTGCCGGGGCGACCGCCACCGGACGTACCTCGCGGACCAGGTCACGTAGCGGCAGCCCGGTTCGCGGGCCGACGGCCCGACCCGCCAGCGCGTCACCCGGAGGGGTGTCAGCCACCGGTTGCCATCCGTCGTCCCCATCCCGGCCGCCAGGGTCCTGAGCCGGACCCGGCCTGCCAGACCAGGACCGGGCCGCCACACCGCCGCCCGCCCCCAGCGTGAACGCTGGCGCTGGTCCCTGCCCGAGCGCCTCGCTGAGTGCGCGCCGCAGCACCTCGTGGATCAACGACGGCTCGAGAAATCGGACTTCGGCCTTCGTCGGGTGCACGTTGACGTCGACCCGATCAGGAGGCAGCTCGAGAAACAAGTGCACTTCCGGGCTGCGCTCCTTGATCGTGGCGGTGCTGTACGCGTGGGCGACTGCATGCATGATCGTCCGGTCCTTGACGGCACGACCGTTCACAAAGACGTTCTGCGGGCCGCGGACAGGGCCCTGTCCAGGACCGGCCAGCGCGGCCACAAATCCGGTGACCCGCACACCGGCTGCTGCTTTCTGCACCTCGACCAGATCGTGGCGGGTCCCATAGAGCTGGAACAACCGGTCGGCCAGGCTGGCCGCCGGCGGGCATCTCAGCAGACGGCGGACGCCGCTGGTCAGGGTAAAACCCACACCCGGATGGCCCAGCGCCTGCTGGGCGACCAGCCGCGACACCTGGGTCGTCTCAGCACCGTCCGACTTCAGGAATTTCCGGCGCGCCGGCACATTGTGGAACAAGTCGGTCACCTCCAGCGTGGTGCCCTCGGACGCCCCCACCTCGCGGGCGGTATCGGTCACGCCGCCCGAGACGCGGATCTCAGTGCCACGCGACGCGCCCCGCGCCCGGGTCCGTAGCAGCAGCCGCGAGACCGACGCGATGCTGGGCAGCGCCTCGCCACGGAACCCGAGCGTCCTGATGGCCGCGAGGTCCTCGAGCCGCTGAATTTTGCTGGTGGCGTGACGCTCGAGGGCGAGCCTGGCGTCCTCCGGAGTCATGCCCTCGCCGTCATCCTCCACCCGGACGAGACGTTTGCCGCCCAGCTCCACTGTCACGACGATTCGGCTCGCCCCGGCATCGAGTGCATTCTCGACCAGTTCCTTGACGACCGCCGCCGGGCGTTCGACGACCTCACCGGCCGCGATCTGGTTTGCGAGCTCGGTGGGCAGCCGCGTGATCCGGGGCGCCCGTGTCACCGGTTGCTCAGCCATGGTACGGCGTGGCACCCTCCGCGCCGCACGCGGGCAACACGGTCAAGACATGTGTGAGGCACACCACTAGCGATGCCGCGCCGGCCGCCTTCTCCGCGGTGCGGGGTACGATGTCGATTCCGCGTCGAGGGTCGCCTGAGCAGCGGCGAGCCGAGCCACCGGCACGCGGTAAGGCGAGGCGCTGACGTAGTCCAGACCGACCGTGTCGAAGAATCGGATCGAGGCCGGGTCGCCGCCGTGCTCACCGCACACCCCGACCTTCAGGTCGGCGTTGGTCGCACGTCCCAGCTCGACCCCCACCTTGATCAGGGCACCGACACCGGCGATGTCGAGACTAGAGAACGGGTCACGTTCGATGATCTTGCGGGCCTGATACAGCTTGAGGAACTTGACGGAATCGTCCCGGGAAAACCCAAAAACCATCTGGGTGAGATCGTTGGTGCCGAAGGAGAAGAAGTCGGCCACTTCCGCAATGGCGTCCGCCGTGGCTGCGGCCCGGGGCACTTCGATCATCGTCCCGACCAGGTACTTGACTGTAACCCCCTGTTCGGCCATCACCATCTTCGCCACACGGTCGACCACCGTCTTCTGGTCGTGTAGCTCACGGACGTCGCTGACCAAGGGGATCATGATTTCCGGGACGACCGACATCCCTTCCTTGGTCAGTTGCGCTGCCGCCTCCATGATGGCGCGCGTCTGCATCTCGGTGATCTCGGGATAGCTGATCCCGAGACGGACACCCCGGTGCCCGAGCATCGGATTGAACTCGTGCAGCTGCTCGACACGATGGAGCAGCTTACGTTTGTCGGCGAGCTCCGGTGACCGGCTGCCCGTAGCCTCGAGCCGGGCAATATCGACCAACAGCGTCTCGCGCTTCGGGAGGAATTCGTGCAACGGCGGATCGAGTGTGCGAATCGTGACCGGTTCGCCCCGCATCGCCTTAAAGACGCCGTAGAAGTCCCTGCGCTGCAAGGGCAGCAACTCCTTCAGCGCCTTCCGGCGGTCGAACTCCGTTTCGGCCAGGATCATGCGCTGGACGATCGGCATCCGACGTTTGCCGAAGAACATGTGCTCGGTCCGGCAGAGCCCAATCCCTCGCGCGCCGAAGGCGTAGGCGATCTCCGCCTGGTCGGGCTGGTCGGCGTTGGCGCGCACCCCGAGCCGCCGAACCTGGTCCGCCCACTTCATCACACGCGAGAACCGCTGATAGATGTCGGAGTCCTTTGGGTCCAGGTTCCCCGCCACCACCTGGAGGATCTCGCTGGGCTGACTTGCCACCTGCCCAACCTTGACCTCACCGGTCAGGCCATCAAACGAGATCGAGTCGCCCTCGCCGAGCACGTGCCCCCCGATCGTGAGCTGTCTGGCGCTCTCGTCGACCTCCGCGGCGCCGGCCCCAACGACGGACGGCTTGCCCATCTGTCGCCCCACGACCGCGGCATGCGAGGTCATGCCGCCGGTGGCCGTCAGGACTCCCTCGGCGACGTACATGCCGTGAATGTCGTCTGGCACCGTCTCCTTGCGCACCAGCACCACCCGCTTGCCCCTGCCGGTCCACCGCACAGCGTCGCTGGCCGTGAACACGACCTGCCCAGACGCCGCACCCGGCGAGGCTGGCAACCCCTGGGTCGCGACCGGGCTCCGGCTCCAGGCCTCGGCGTCAAAGACGGGCGCCAGTAGCTGAGACAGAGCGTCCGCGTCGATCAGCCGGAGCGCCGCGCGCGCGGTGACGATCCGCTCGGAGACCAGGTCGGTGGCGATCCGGATCGCCGCGTACCCGGTGCGCTTGCCGCTGCGAGTCTGCAGCATGAACAGCCGCTCGTCCTGAATCGTGAACTCGAAATCCTGCACGTCCTGGTAGTGGCGCTCCAGGCGGCTGGTGATACGCCGCAACCGCCTGTAGGCGGCCGGCATCAGCCGTTCGAGCTCGCGAATCGGTTGCGGCGTGCGGATACCGGCGACAACGTCTTCCCCCTGGGCGTTGACCAGGAACTCGCCGTAGAACTCCTTCGCTCCGGTCGCCGGGTTGCGGGTGAACCCAACCCCGGTGGCCGAACGGCCGCCCATGTTGCCGAAGACCATGAGCTGCACATTCACCGCAGTACCGATGTCATCTGGAATGTGGTAGATCCGACGGTACTCCCTCGCCCGAGGGTTGTTCCACGACCGGAAGACGGCGTCGCGCGCCAACCACAGCTGCTCCAGCGGATCCTCCGGAAAGCTTCGCCCGGTCTTCAGTCGGATCAAGTCCTTGTACCTGACCACGACCTCTCGCAACGCCCCCTCGCCCAGCTCGGTGTCGAGGGTCGCGCCGAACTCCTGCTTAACGATGTCCAGCTCATCCTCGAAGGCGTCCCTCGAGATCTCGAGTACGACATTGCCGAACATCTGGATGAACCGGCGATAGCTGTCGAAGGCGAACCGGCTGTTCCCGGTCTGGCGCCCCAAGGCGCCGACCGTGGCGTCATTGAGCCCCAGGTTGAGGATGGTGTCCATCATGCCTGGCATCGAGAACTTCGCGCCCGACCGGACCGACACCAGTAGCGGCCGACCAACCGAGCCGAACGCGGCGTTGGCGGTCTTCTCCAGTTGGCCGAGCCGCGCGAGCATCTCGCTGTCCACGGCTGCCGGCACGGCGCAATTGTTCGAGTAGTAGAGGTTGCACACCTCGGTCGTGATGGTGAAGCCCGGCGGCACCGGCAGCCCGGCGTTGGTCATTTCGGCCAGCCCCGCGCCCTTGCCCCCCAGCAGATCCTTCATCGAACGGTCACCATCCGCCTGGCCGGCACCGAAGAAGTACACAAACGTAGGACCGACCTTCCGCCGGAATGACCGTCTCGAAGCTGCCTGCTTGCGCGTGGACTTCGCGCCCTTCGTTCCTGACGCCGACTTCGCCACCTTGCGCGGTCTCGTCGGGCGAGAGGTCGCGCCGCGCTTCGTTATCTTCGCTGTCTTCCGCTGCTTCACCATGCCGTCCCGTGCCTTCCCGCCCGCGCCGTCTGGCACCCGATCGGGCCCACACCGTCAGTCCAGGCGGTCCTCTTCCTTCACGATTTCCGACACATCCGCCAGTTGAAGGATCAACCGTTCGAGCCGCTTCATCAACGCCAGGCGCCGGCGCCGCAACGCGAGATCCTCGGCCATCACGAGCACGTCGGTGAAGAACCGATCCACCGCCGGGCCGAACCGCGCCGCCTCAGCGAACGCGGCGCGATAACCCTCGCCACTGGTTACGGCCGCGTCGATCTTCGGTCCGCGTTGCTCAAGCTCCGTTCTGAGCTGCCTCTCGGCAGGGTCCTCGGCGCTCGACGAGACCGAAATGACACCGGTCTCGATTCCGGCTATCTCCACTTCCGGCAACTTACGCGCGATGTTACGGACGCGCTTGAACAGGGTGGCGAGCTGCAGGAAATCCGGAGAGCCGGTGAACTCCGGCAGCACCTCGAGCTTGCGGCGGGCGTCGAGGGGCTTCATTTCGGCCAGCGACGCCTGGTGGGTCACGGCACGCACGTTGCGCATATCATGCCCACGCTGCTCGAGCACATACCGGAGCCGCTCGACGAAGAAGCCCACGTCGACGAGCGGGTCCGAAGCGGACCCTCCCTCCTGCAGGGCCTCGGCCATCTTAAGGAGGCCTCCGAGGTCGGGTCTCGCCGCGAGCCCCGTGAGCTCCGGAAGGTCGACGAGGATTCGGAAGACACCGTGCGCCTGTCGCCGCAGTCCGAACGGGTCACGGGAGCCGGTCGACCGCTCCCCCGCGCTGAACAAGCCGACCAGGGTGTCGAGCTTGTCGGCCAGAGAGACGGCCGCCCAGCTAGCCCCCGCCTTACCCAGATCGCGCAACCCCGGCGGCGCATCGGCGGTCACGCCGATCGGTAGATAGTGATGATAGATGGCCCGCCACACCTCCTCGGGCTCGCCGTCCTCCCGCGCATAGATCCCGCCCATGATCCCCTGCAGCTCGGGGAACTCGCCCACCATGTCGGTTGTGAGATCGGCCTTGGCTAGCAGTGCCGCACGCGCGGCGTAGCCCGCCTGCACTTCGGCGTCAAAGGCCTCACGAGCGATGCGACCGGCCAGCTGCTCGATGCGCCGCGCCTTGGCCAGGTAGCTGCCCACCTTCACGTGAAACCGCAGCGTGTCGAGGCGATCGAGCCGGGACGACAGTGGAGCGCTGCGGTCCGCCTGCCAGAAGAAGCGGGCGTCACGCAGGCGGGCGATCAGCACCCGTGCGGAGTTGCGTGCAATGACCCGCACGTTGTCACGCGGGATATTGGTGACCGCGAGAAAGTACTCGGTCAGACGGCCGCGCCTGGTCACGACCGGAAAATAGTGCTGATGATGAATCATGGTCGTCTTCAGCACCTCATCCGGCAGCGCCAGAAATTCCTTCGGGAAGTGACCGGTGACGACCGATGGATACTCGACCAGATCGGGCACTTCGTCGAGCATCGTAGACTCCCCACCGGCGGCACCAACCACGCCACCCACCCGCTTCGCGTGCCTCTCGAGCTTCTGATCGATGCGTGTACGCCGCTCCTCACGGGCCAGCAGCACATAGTGCCTCTTGAGACCCTTCCGATACTCGGCGAACGAGCCGACGCGAAACCCGCGACCAGGCGTACCCACCTTCGCAAAGAACCGGTGCCCGTAGGTCACTGACCCAGCCCGCACCGGCGCAACCCCGCGGCCCACCGCCCCAGGCGAGCGGTCGATGACGAACGGCACCACCCGTCCCCCATAGAGAAACAGTAGCCAGCGGATCGGCCGTCCAAACGGCAGGTCGCCGCGGCCGTCGGCGAGCCGCGCGTCCCAGCTCATCTGCTTGGGGAACGCGAGCCCGCGGAGGGTGGCGGCCAACACGCCGCCCAGCACCGATCGCGCCGCCGCGCCGCGCTGCCGCCGCTGGTGGGCCAGATACACCCCTTTCGGCGTCTCGACCTGCATGAGCCCGGTCACCTCCACTCCGTTCTTGCGCGCGAAGCCCAGCGCCGCCGGAGTCGGCCGCCCGGCGGGATCGAACGCCGCCGTCACGGGTGGACCGGTCAGCGTCTCCTCCAGGTCGGTCTGCCGGCTGGCCACCCTGGCGACCCACACGGCGAGGCGCCGCGGCGTTCCATAGGACTCGGGCGCCGTCGGACAATCGAGACGCGCCGCCGCCAGCTCCACGCCGACCCGTCCCCCAATCTGGCGGATCAGCGACGGCAGCCAGCTCGCTGGCAACTCCTCACATCCGATCTCGATCAGCAGCTCCCGATACATGGCGTTCTGGCGCGGACGTGTCATCCCCTATCCGACGCTCCAACGTAGGCCCCAGCGATCGCCACGGCCAGCTGACGCACCCGCAGGATGTAGGCCGCGCGCTCGGTAACGCCGATCCCGCCGCTGGCATCAAGAATATTGAAGATGTGCGAGCACTTGAGACACGCATCGAGTGCTGGTGACACCAGACCGGACCGCACCAGGATCTGGGTCATCTGGTGATACCGGTCGAACAGATCCCGGTGGAACGCCGCGAACTCCGTTGCGGGCATGTCCACCATCCCGAAGGCATACTTGGTGTGCTCGACCTCCTCCTGATGGCGCACCTCGCGATAAGTCACTCCCGGTGCCCACTCCAGGTCGTAGACATCGTCCACCCCCTGTAAATGCATCGCGATCCGCTCGAGCCCGTAGGTCAGCTCCACCGAGACCGGCGCCAGATCGAGACCACCAGCCTGCTGGAAGTACGTGAACTGCGTGATCTCCATCCCGTCGAGCAGCACCTGCCACCCGATGCCCCAAGCCCCCAACGTGGGTGACTCCCAGTTGTCCTCCTCGAACCGCACGTCGTGCACGCTGGGGTCGATGCCGCAGGCGCGAAGACTTCCGAGATACAGCGTCTGGGCAGCGTCCGGCGAGGGCTTGAGGATGACCTGGAACTGATGGTGCTTGAACAGGCGGTTCGGGTTCTCCCCGAACCGGCCATCGGCCGGCCGTCTGGACGGCTGGACATAGGCGACCCTCCAGTGTCGCGGACCCAACACCCGCAGGAACGTCTCCGGGTGCATCGTTCCGGCCCCGACCTCGACATCGAGGGGCTGCTGGATCAGACAGCCGCGGGATGCCCAGAAGCGAGACAGCGAGGCGATCAGATCCTGCAGGGTCACGTTGTCGCTTTCCATCCGCCGATCGAGCCCGCCACCGCCGGGACCCACATCACGTCGCCATCTGATTCATGGCGCGAAGCACCTTCACCGACCGAAGCTCCTTCTCCAGATGCGCCGTGATCAGCTGTCGATGCGCCCGTTCCAGCTCCCTCGCCGCGTGCTCGGGCAACTCGATATCCGACAGCCGCCCGGGGGGCGTGCCCGCCGCCGCCCGGAGAAACTGAACCGACTCGGCCGAGAGCGCGACCCCGGAGCCGGTCGCGCAGGCCACGCAGGCGAACCCGGCACCCGCCGGGTCCAGGCGCCCGCCGGACGCCGGGTCGGCGCCGCACCGATGACAGGCGAGCAGGGACGGATAGACACCCTGCAGACGCAGGACCCAGTACTCGAAGTAGCGCACCAGCCGCTCGACCGGGACCTCCCCAACCAACGAGTCGATGACGGCAGCGCCCAGGCGGTACAACTTCGCGTTCGGATCCGCCTCTGGCGCGCATTCGTCGATCAGCTCGGCGAAGTACTCGACGTGCCCGAGCGCAGCCCCGTCGCGGACCATCAACGGTGACCGCACCGGTTCGACATAGCTCAACCGCACGAGGTCGCGGCGCTCCCGCTCAAAGTACGCGAGCCGGGCGCGCGTCAGCGGCTCGAGCCCTCCGACAAATCGCGATCTCGGACGCCGAGCCCCATTCGCAACGCCACGTTTCTTGCCCCTGTCGCTCGTCAGGAACACGACGATACGATCCGCTTCACCGAGCAGGTAGGTGCGCAGAATCAGCGCGTCTGTCGTATAGAGTGGCATCGCGAGCGCGGGCCGCCCCACGTCCGAGGAACGCATATTGTAGCCCCTGGGCAGCCCGCGGGCCAATGTTCGAGTGCGCGCGCCCCCACCCGTGTGATGCCTGCAGCAAGAACGCGGCGAAACCTCACCCCTCCATCGACTGCCTCCCCGCGGCCTCTTGCCCTTTCGGCCAGGAGCCCCTGGTAAAACCCCGCATTGCTCCGAGAACCGTCACGATCGACGCCGCGCTCGGCCGGTGCAAGGCGCGACGACGGAGGATACTGGCAGTATCCGACCGAGACTAACGCCGCCCAGTCGTGATTCAGCGCCGGTCGAATGCAGCGGGGCTCTCACCACGGGCTCCTAGATCACACCACCGGCAGCAAATACCGCAGGAAGATGGTCGCGAGCCCCAGGAAGGCAAAGAACCCGAATACGTCCGTGAGCGTGGTGATAAACACCGCAGAGGCGAGCGCCGGGTCGATGTTCAAGGCCCGGAGCGCGATCGGGATCAACGTGGCGGCGATGGCGGCCACCAGCAGATTGATCACCATCGCCAGCGCCAGGATCAGTCCAAGGAAAACGTTCCCGGTCATCAACCAGGCAACCGTGGCTCCGGCGGTACCAAGCGCCAACCCGTTGCCCAGACCTACGAGCGCCTCCTTGAGCACCGCCTTGCGCGAGTTGCCCCAGGTCAGCTCCCCGAGGGAGATCGCCCGGACGATGATCGTCAACGTTTGGGTCGCCGCGTTGCCACCCATGCTGGCCACGATGGTCATGAGCACCGCCAGCACCACCACCTGGTCGATGGTGGCCTGAAACGCCCGCACCACGAAGGCGGCCAGCACGGCGGTCACCAGGTTCACGGCGAGCCACGGTAACCGTTTCCGCACCGACTCGAGCGCCGGCGAGAACACGTGCTCGTCGCCACTGACCCCCGCCAGCCGATAGATATCCTCCGTCGCCTCATCCTGGATGATGTCGATGACGTCGTCGACGGTGATGATGCCGGCGAGCTTGTTCTCGTCGTCAACGACCGGGATCGCCAGCAGGTTGTAGTTGGCGACGTGCTGGGCCACCTCTTCCTGGTCGGTGCCCACTCGCGCGCTGATCAGATCGGTCGTCATGATCCGCGGCAACGGCGTCTCCGGCGCCACCAACAACAGTCGTCGCAGCGAGACGACCCCTACGAGATGCCGGCGCTCGTCGACGACATAGAGATAGAACACCATCTCCACCTCGCGTGAACCCTGGAGCGCCTGGATCGCTTCGCCAGCCGTCAGATCGTCAGAGAGCGCAAACACCGTCGGGTTCATGATGCGCCCGGCGGTGCGCTCGGCGTACTCGAGCAGGTTCTCGACCTCGCCCGACTCCTGACGCCGCATCAGTTCGAGTACGGCGGCGGATAGCTCGTCCGGCAGCTCGTCGATCAGCGCTACCGCGTCGTCCGACGGCAACTCCTGCAACCAGACCGCGATCTGACCGGCGGGGTGGTCCGCGAGCAGCGCGGAGCCAGGCCCGGGGCCGTACTCGATCAGCGCCTCCATCGCGAGGCGGCTATTGTGGTCGAGCAGCAGTTTGAGCGCGCCGCGACAATCCTTGTCGGGCAACTCGCTGAAGACTTCAGCGAGGTCAGCTGGATGTTGTTTCTGGAGTAGGTTGAGCAGGTTGGCGGACGCACCAATCCGCTGCAGTCGTTTGACCGAGTCGAGCACCACGTCGATTCGGCGGTGAGGCGGCATCGTCTCGTCGTCCGAGTCGGGTCGCGCCGACGCGCGACGAGTCAGGGTCGTCTGAATGTTCCACAGTCAGTACCAAGAACCTCCCAGTGTAGCATGCCAACTGGAGGAGGACCGGACGCGAAGATGGACCTTCGTAGCCCGTGCCATGAGAACGTGACACGGGCCGGGCCGCTCAGCCTCGCGTCTTCGGCGCCACCCCGGCCTGGTCGAGGATGTGGTCGTTTTCGCGCCAGTCTGGGCGGACCTTGACGTGCAGGTCGAGGAAGACCCGGGTGCCAAAGAACCGCTCGAGATCCAGTCTGGCCTCGGTGCCGATCTGTCGAATCTTGTCTCCGCCGGGCCCGATGACGATCGGCTTCTGGGATCGGCGTTCGACCAGGATCGAACAATACAGCCGCAAGAGCCCGGGCTCGGTGTCCTCGTCGAACCTGTCCACGACGACGGCCGTGGTAAACGGTAGCTCGGCATGCGTGAGCCGCAGGACCTTTTCCCGAACGGTTTCGGCAGCCAGCACTCGCTCGGGCTGATCGGTCAAGAAGTCGTCCGGGTAGAGCGGCTCACCCTCGGGCAGCCGGTCGAGGATCTCCCGCTCCAGACTCTCCACTCCGTCACCCGTCAGCGCCGAGACCGGCACGACAGCGGCGAACTCGCGCTGCCGACGATACCAATCGATGAGCGGCAGTAGGCGTGGCTTGGCTATACGGTCGATCTTGTTGAGCACCAGGATGACCGGCACGGCCACCTGCTCGAGCGACTCCAGTACGAATCGGTCGCCGGCGCCGAGACTATCGGTAGCATCGCGCACCAGCCCGATCAGATCGACCTGGCCGAACGATTCGAAGGCTATTTCGACCATCCGCACGTTCATCCGATGCAACGGCCTGTGAATCCCAGGCGTGTCGACGAAGATTACTTGTGCCGCTGGGTCGGCTGCATAGTTCCGGACCGCCAGAATCCGGTTCCGGGTCGTCTGGGGCTTGTCGGAGACAATCGCCAGCTTGGTGCCGACCACCCTGTTGACCAGGGTAGACTTGCCGGCATTGGGCCGGCCGATGAGCGCCACGAAACCAACCCGCATCCGGTCTACCCGTTCGCCGGCTCGACCGCGTCGCGGCGGTGGACACGTACCTTGCGGACCCGCCGATGTTCGGCCTCGAGCACCTCAACGAAGAGGTCATCCACCTCCACCGTCTCGCCGGCGGTCGGCACGCGACTCAAACGAGCCAGTAGGTAGCCGCCTACCGTCTCGAAGCCGTCACGCTCGACCGTCACCCCGAGTTGCTCGGCCATGTCGCCGACAGCTACCGTTGCCAGAAACACGAATCTCCCGTTGCCCTCGTCGACAATCGGCTCCGACTCTTCGTCGTACTCGTCGCGAATCTCGCCGACGATCTCCTCGAGCAGATCCTCGATGGTGACTAGCCCGGCCGTCCCGCCATACTCGTCCACGACGATTGCGCTCTGCACCTGCCTGACCTGTAGATCCCTCAACAGCTCCGCCACTCGCTGGCCCTCCGGCACGACATACGCCGGTCGGAGCAGCTCCGGCATGATCCGGCCCCCGGGCTGCACCCCGCCGAGGGTCACGAGATCCTTGGCAAACACGAATCCCATAATGTTGTCCAGATTGTCCTTAAATACCGGGATCCGCGAGTACTCCTCCTCGGCGAAGAGCGCGCGGAACTCGGCGACGGTCGCGTCGTGCGCGATCGCGACGATGTCGGGTCTCGGCGTCATGACTTCCCGCACCAGCGTGCCACCGAAGTCCACGACCGATTGCAGTAGCTCACGCTCCGCGGTCTCGGCGGTGATGGTCTCGGCGCTGGCCGGATCCCCACCCGGCTCGGCCGGCTCGGCCGAGGCATCGCCGCTGGACCGGACCCTCGGCGGCCGGGCCAGCCGCAACAGTCCGCCTGTCAGCGGGCTCAGGACCCTGAGCGCGAGGTCGAACGACGGCAACAGATACGCCAGCACGCGGCCGGCATCGCGTCGGACCAGCGCCGACGGCACCACTTGCTCGCACACCACCACGAACAGCATGACCGCCAGCAGCAACGCCCCGACCGCCTTCGGTGTCGCCACACCGATTAGCCGTGCCAACGCGACCGCCGCCAACGCGAACAACAGACCGCGGAGCAGCCGCGTGACGACATACAGACGCAGCGGGTCGTCGAGATACGTCGTCAGGGACTCGTGCCTTACACCCCGTTCCGCCGTCAACCGCTCCGGCAGCCGAACCATCGCGCCGAAGGCGGACTCGATCGCTGCCACATAGACCACCGCGCAGCCGATCAGAAAAAGGAGCAAGAACACCATGATTCGTCAGTTCACGGGCAGTCCGCTCTGTCGCTGGAGACGACGCTCCAGCCGCCGCATCCGTCCACCGTCCCGTTCGTGGTCGTACCCCAACAGGTGCAGTAGTCCGTGCAGGGCGAGCCGGCGCCACTCCTGCTGCTCGGTCAGACCGGCAACTCGTGCCTGCTGCGCCGCGCGCCCGGTAGCGATCACGATGTCACCCAGGAACCGGGCCTGACCCGAACCAGCCCAGGCCGGGGCACGATCGGCGGGGAACGAGAGTACATCGGTGACCTGATCGATCGCGCGAAACCGGTGGTTGAGATCCCGCATCTTGCGGTCGCCGACCAGTGCCACGGCGACGACACCGGCCGCCGCGCGCGGCGCGGCCCTGGCGAGCCAAACCGGCAACGTCCCGGCCGGCTTGGGCCGCCCGCGCCCGTCTGTCACCGCAACCCGGAGTCTCGTCGCAAGCCTGCGGGGCCGGTGGAGGCCGGGGTCGTCAGCAGTCATCTGACATGTAACCGGGGGTTTCGCTCGGCTACTTCACCGATGGCAGGACGGTCCCCGTTTGGGTGCCATTGCCATCGCCAGCTGTGTAGGCGTCATAGGCCTGGACGATTTTCTGAACCAGGGGGTGCCGAACGACATCACGTGGGTCGAACCGCATGAAGGCGATTCCCTCGACACGCTCCACAATTCGCAGCACCTCCACGAGCCCGGACGTCCGGCCGAGCGGTAGATCGATCTGGGTGATGTCCCCGGTGATGACCGCCTTTGAGCCGAACCCGAGTCGGGTTAAGAACATTTTCATCTGCTCGGATGTCGTGTTCTGGGCTTCGTCGAGGATCACGAACGCGTCGTTGAGCGTACGCCCGCGCATGAACGCAAGCGGCGCGATCTCGATGGTGCCGCGCTCCAGCAGCCTGTTAACGCGGTCCAAGTCCAGCATGTCGTGAAGCGCGTCGTAGAGCGGTCGCAGATACGGGTTGACCTTCTCCTGCAAATCACCAGGCAGGAACCCGAGCTTTTCGCCAGCCTCGACGGCGGGCCGCACGAGTGCGATGCGGGTGACCTTCTTGGCGGTCAGAAACGCGACGGCCTGGGCCATCGCCAGATATGTCTTCCCGGTGCCAGCCGGACCGATCCCGAACACGATGTCGTGGCGTTCGATCGCCTCGAGATAACGCCGCTGGTTGAGACTTTTCGGCACCACGTGCCGCTTGCTCGACGGCTTGACGGTGGCCCGTACGAAGTAGTCCCGGAGCCGGACGTGGTCATCCTGGATGACGAGCTGCGACGCCCGCCGCACGTCCTCCTGCGAGAGCTCGTAGCCCTCGGCCACCAGGGCGGCCAGTTGCCGAACCACCAGCTCGAGCCGAGCGACAGCGGCGGCGGCGCCATCGACCAGTAACATGTTGCCATCCGTACGGATCTGGACGTCGAACAGATCCCGGAAGGTTTTGAGGTTGGCGTCGTAGGAGCCGAACAGCAACTCGACCCCTTCGTCAGGGATGGGGATCTGCACGGCCGTTGCTGTTCCGGGTTCACCTCGTTCTTCGGACACGTACAGGGACGATGGTGACACGGAGCGGAGAACCGGTCAAGAATCGGCGCGTAGGTGCAGCTCACGCAGCTGACGTGGAGTAACCGACGAGGGTGCGCCGGTCATCAGGTCCACCGCGGTCGCGGTCTTCGGAAACGCGATTACATCGCGGATCGACGCCTCTCCCGCCAGCAGCGCCACGATCCGATCTACACCGAGAGCGATCCCGCCATGCGGCGGCGTGCCGTATTCGAGCGCCTCGAGGAAGAACCCGAACCGTGACCTGGCCTCGTCGTCGCCGATCTTCAATAGTTGGAAGATCCGTCGCTGCAACGCCTGCTCGTGGATCCGGATGCTGCCACCCCCGATCTCGCTGCCGTTGAGGACCAGGTCGTAGGCCTGAGCCCGGACGGACCCCAGGTCGGCATCCAGCCGGTCGCGATCCTCATCACGCGGTGCCGTGAACGGATGATGCATCGACATGTGCCGCCCTTCGGTCTCGCTCCACTCGAACATCGGGAAGTCGACCACCCAGGTCAACGCCCGGCGGCGCTCATCGATCAATCCCTCGCGCCATGCCAGTCGCAGTCGCAGCCGTCCCAGTAGCCGCGCGGCGTCATCCTGGGATCCGGCCGCCACGAGAACCAGATCGTCTGCGCCGGCGCCGACTACCTCGAGGATCCGCCGCATTGTCTCAGGACCGGCCGCCTTGAGAATCGAACTCTGCACGCCGCCGTCGGGGCCTCGACGCGCCCAGACGAGTCCCGACCCACCGAGCTGGACAGCCTCGTCGACCAAGTCGTCAACCTGGCGACGGGAATAGCGCGCCGCGCCAGGCACGACGACGGCGCGGACAACGCCGCCGCCGGCCACAGTGTCACGAAACACTCGAAAGCTCGAGCCGGCAAACACCTGCGACACGTCCGAGATCGCCATCTCGACCCGCAGATCCGGCTTATCCGACCCGTACTTCGCAATCGCCTCTGCATACGATAGGCGCGGGAAGGGAATCTCGAGCGATTCGTCATTCGCCGCGAAGATCGCATGCATCAGCCGTTCAACGACACCAAAGATGAGGTCCCGCGTCGCAAACGATACCTCGAGATCGATCTGGGTGAACTCCGGTTGCCGGTCCGCCCGGAGGTCCTCATCCCTAAAACAGCGGGCGATCTGAGAATACCGGTCCACGCCAGCGATCATCAGGATCTGCTTGAAAATTTGCGGGGACTGCGGCAAAGCGAAGTACTCACCCGGGTGCACCCGACTGGGCACCAGGTAGTCGCGGGCCCCTTCCGGGGTCGACTTGGCGAGCACCGGTGTCTCGATATCCAGGAACCCCTGCTCGTCCAGCGACCGGCGCGCCGCCATCAGGACGCGATGCCGGAGCTGCAAATTTCGCTGCATGCGCTCACGGCGCAAATCGAGATACCGGTATTTCAGCCGGATCTCCTCCGACACCGGCGTCTCCTCGGCGATCTGAAAAGGGGGTCGCCTGGCCTCGCTCAGCACGGTGATCTCTCGGGCCGCGATCTCGACCTGGCCGGTTGCCAGTTTCGGGTTCAGCGTCTCGTCCGACCGGTGCTCCACCGTGCCGCTGACCGCAACAACGAACTCGGGGCGCAGACACTTGGCCCGCGCGAGCAACGCCTCGTCGTCCCGCGCCACGACCTGTGTCACGCCGAAGCGGTCACGAACATCGATAAAGATCAGTGAACCGAGGTCGCGCACTCGATGCACCCACCCCAGCAGGGTCGCCTCGGCCCCCATGTCGGCGGCGCGCAACGCGCCACAGGTGTGTGTTCGGGATTGTTCAAACACGGCTCAGTTCGCTCGCGCGGCCCGAAGATGGGCGGTCACCTGGTCCCGGGGCACGGTTTGCTGGTGCCCGGTCTCCATCTCTTTGACCGTCACCTGCCGCCTTGACAGCTCGTCCTCGCCGAGAATCAGCACCCGCCGTGCCCCACTTCGATTCGCCCGCTTCATTTGCGACTTGGACGAGTGCGCGTCGTAGTCGATCAGGGCCGTCAGCCCGGCCCGACGCAGATCGCGCGCCAGTATCCTGGCCGCGGGCCAGCTGGCGTCGCCGATCGCCACAACAAAGGCGTCGGCCGCACGCGCCTCTCCCTTACCCTCCGGCAGGGCAAGCACGAGCCGCTCGAGCCCGGCCGCGAACCCGATGCCCGCCCGGTCCGGCCCACCCAGCCGCTTGACCAAGTGATCATACCGGCCCCCGCCGAGCAGCGCGTTCTGGGCCCCAAGACCGGCGCCGAGAATCTCGAAGGTGGTGCGCGTGTAGTAGTCGAGCCCCCGCACGAGCCGGTGCGACACACGATACAGCAGCCCGTAATCGTCCAGCTGCCGCTTGACCTCGGCGAAGTGGACGCGACAAGCGTCGCACAGGTAGTCCTCCGAATGCGGCAGGGCCTCGATGACCGCTTGGTCGGCTGGCACCTTGCAGTCGAAGATGCGCAATGGATTCGTCCGGCTCCGACGCTGACAATCTCCACACAACTCGGAAAGGCGCTCGCCCAGCGCCGCCAACAGCGCCTCGCTGAAGCGAGGCCGGCAGACCGAACAGCCCACTGAATTAATGACGAGCTCGGCCGCCTCGATGCCCAATTCGGCCACGAAGGTCGAGGCCATCTCGATCACCTCGCCGTCGGCGGCCGGGTCGGTGATGCCGAACACCTCGACGTCGAGCTGATGAAACTGGCGATAGCGCCCCTTCTGCGGCCGCTCGTAGCGAAACATCGGGCCGAGGCTATAGAACTTGGCGAACGGCAGGTCCTGCTCGAGGTTGTGCTCCACGAACGCACGAACCATGCTGGGTGTCGCCTCGGGCCGCAGGGTGATCCGTTCGCCGCCCTTGTCGGTGAAGGCATACATTTCCTTCTGCACGATATCGGTCGACTCGCCGGTGCCCTTCGCGAACAGCTCTTCCCGCTCGATAACCGGTGTCCGGAGCTCCGTATACCCGTAGCGCTCACACACGGCGCACGCCACGCGCTCGACCTGCTGCCAGCGCCCGACCTCCGCCGGAAGAATATCGCGGGTGCCGCGGATGCCGGGAATCACCTGCCCCGTCCCTTTCGCTCAATCCGGGTATCCATCGTCCTACCTACCGTCGTCGCGCGGGCGGGCTCGATCGTCCGACTCGCCAGCTCTACGTTCGCTCCGCACGCTCTGTGGTGGACACGAACGCGCTTCGTTCACGTCCTGGTGTTGGTCATTACGGTGCCATCCAGCCGGCGTCCTCGGTGAGTCACCGTCGTTACAAACACCAGTTGTTCAGGGTGTGGCCGCCGCGCGATGGGCCCCGTAGGACAGCTGGTCTCCCGGTTCAGCTGGAGTGCGCCTAGTACTCGCCCTTGTAGCCGACGTAGTTCTCGGCGTAGCGCCGGATTGAGACCGTCTCCGCGTTCGTGGTTGCCCGCCGGACGTGCCCTGGACTCCCCATAACGAGCGACCCGGGTGGAATGGCCATTCCTTCGACAACGAGGGTACCGGCGGCGATGATCGAGCCGGTGCCGACGACCGCGCCGTTCAGTACAATCGCACCCATCCCGACGACACACCGATCCTCGACGACACACCCATGGAGCACCGCCGCATGACCGACCGTCACCTCATCGCCGATCAGGGTCGGGTGCGTGCCGCGCATCACATGGACAACGCTGCCGTCCTGGATGTTGGTGCGGGCCCCGACGCGAATCCGGTTGACGTCGCCGCGAATCACGACGTTCATCCAGACACTACTGTCCTCACCGATCTCGACATCGCCGATCACCTGTGCGCTGTCGTCAACGAACGCCGTGGCAGCTACGCGAGGGAAGCCCGCACGGTGGGACCGGAGCATCAGTGTAAATTATACGTCGAACATACCTTAGTGGCCCACCGGGCAACGCGCCTGATCGACCAGGCGATCTTCCGTGACCGTCATCTTCTGGGCCACGCACGAGCCACAATAGGCGGCAGGCTGGACATGCCCGGGGTAGCCGACCGGCGAGCGGCGGCCGAAGGCCGGCGTCTTCATGCGCCGGAGTCCCGCTGACACCGGCTCCAGCCGGGGTACCCGCATGGTGGCATACCGGGGTACCCGCATGGTGGCATAATGGATACCATGGAGGTGCTGGACCAGCTTGGCCGGGCGCTGACGAGCCTGCGCCTGTCCGTAACCGACCGCTGCAACCTGCGCTGTCAGTACTGCATGCCAGAGAAGGACTATGTCTGGCTCCCGCGCGCCGACATCCTGACCTTCGAGGAGATCGACACCCTTGTCGACATCTTCACTGCCGTTGGGGTCGACAAGATCCGGATCACCGGCGGCGAACCGCTGCTGCGCAAGGACCTCCCGGACCTCATCGCGCTGCTGGCGGGGAAGGCGGCGCTCAAAGACCTGGCGCTGACCACCAACGGCATGCTGCTGGCCGCCCAGGTAGAGGCGCTCAGATCCGCCGGGCTACCACGCATCACGGTAAGCCTCGACACCTTGCACGCCGACCGCTTCAAGGCTTTGACCCGCTTCGATAGCCTCGACGCGGTACTGCGCGGCCTGGACCGAGCGACCGAGGCCGGGTTCGACAGCGTCAAGGTGGACACGGTGGTGATTCGGTCGGTGAACGACGATGAGCTGGCACCAATGCTCGATCTCGGCCGCCGGCTTGGCATCGAGGTTCGGTTCATCGAGTATATGGATGTGGGCGGCGCGACACGCTGGTCGATGCGGGACGTCGTCTCACGTCAGGAGATGCTGCGACGACTGTCTGCCCATTTCGGCCCGATCGCAGCGGTGGTCGAAGATAGCAACGCCCCGGCCAATCGGTTCACGCTTCCGGACGGCACCGTGTTCGGCATCATCTCTTCGACGACCGAACCATTCTGCCGGCGATGCGACCGCAGCCGACTCACCGCCGACGGGCTTTGGTATCGCTGCCTCTACGCCCCGACTGGCACGGACCTGCGCGAACTGCTTCGGGCCGGTATCGGTGCGGAGGAGCTGCGCGACCTCATCGGTTCGACATGGCAGGCGCGAGACGACCGCGGCGCGGAGACACGGCTGTCGTCGGCGGACCGGTCGGCGCTGATCCCGGTCGAGAAACTCCAGAACGAGCCACACCTCGAGATGCACACCCGCGGCGGGTAGCGGCCCCTGTTGCGTAGCGGACACCCAACCGCACGGCGCACGCGTCGAGCCTCAGGCGACCCCGCGAACCAAAACCGCGCTCCTGGCTGGCAAAGCACGGCGAGGGAGCATACCGGCGGTATTCGACCGAGCGGCAACGCCGCCAGCCGGTATACAGGGCCGGTCGACTGCAGCGGGACTTTCACCTCGGGCTGCTAGACCGCGCCCTGCCGAAACGTGAGGTTGAACCGGCCCTCGAGCCCAAGTTCCGGGGGGGCGGTACCGGGCAGCAGTGCCGCGACACCGTGGTAACGCAAACGACTCCGCCCACCGAAGACGAACCCATCACCAGACGCCAGGAGCACCGTCGTCCTGGTGTCGCGACGCGTACGGCCGCCCAGGATGAACTTCGCCGTGTCCCCAATGGACACCGATACGATCGGAACCCCGCTTTCCAGCGTGTCTGGATCCTCGTCCTTGTCCTGGTGCAGCCCCATCTTCCCGTCCAGATTGTAGTGGTTGAGAATGCAGACGTCCGGGGTCAGACGCATCCCGGCGTCCGCCGCGAGCCGAGACGCGAGCACGGCCAGGTCGGCCGGCAGCGCCGGAGCCGGGAGGCCATCGTAGTCGCTGCGCACCGCCTCGTAGCGGTATGTCCGGGCATTCCAGTGCCGCCCTAAACAGACCATCCGCACGCGCATCCGACCGCCTCCACGCACCGTCGGGACATACCAGCCCGTCGGACTCATGCCGATCGACCGGCAGCGCTCGGCGAGCGCCCGTTGCGCATCGAGCGTGAGGTACGCCGGCAGGTGCACAGCATCCGGACAGACCTCGATACGGCGTGCGGACATTGGTGCTACTCTACACGTTCCATTCCGGTTTCGAATCAATGTCTCATGTCTCCGATGTTGCCGTGATCGGCGCCGGTGTCTTCGGCGCCTGGACGGCCCTTCAGCTCCGCCGGAGCGGACGATCGGTGACGCTGGTCGACGCGTTCGGTGCCGGCAACACCCGGTCCAGTTCCGGTGGCATCTCCCGCGTCTTCCGCATCGGATACGGCCACGACGCGCTCTACTCGCGCTGGGCGCAACGCTCGTTGACCGCGTGGCTAGAGCTCTTCCGGGACGGACGTCTGGAGCTCTTCACGCAGACCGGCGTCCTGTGGATGACCCGATCGGACGACCCGATGACCGATGAGACCGTGGATACGCTGCGCCGACTCCGCGTGCCGTTCGAGATCCTCGACCGGGCCGAGCTCGAGCGGCGATATCCGCAGCTCAGCTTCGGTCCCGTCACGCGCGGCGTGCTCGAGTCCGAAGCGGGTGTCATCATGGCCCGGCGCGCCGTGCAGGCGGTCGTGCGTCAGGCGGTCAGGCAGAGCGTCGACTACCGCATCACAGCAGTGACCCCGCCGGCAGACACCGAACACCTCGAGTCGGTGCGCACGAGTGACGGCGACCGGATCACAGCCGGCACGTTTGTCTTCGCCTGCGGCCCGTGGCTACCCACGTTGTTTCCCGCCACGCTCGGTGACCGGATTCATCCAACACGTCAGGAGGTATTCTTCTTCGGCTCCGCGCCCGGCGACCGGCGGTTCGCGCCCCCGGCGATGCCGGCGTGGGTCGACTTCGCTGGTGGCGTCTATGGAGTCCCGGACCTGGAAGGGCGCGGCTTCAAGGTGGGTCTCGACCACCACGGACCACCATTCGACCCCGATCTCGGCGAGCGGCGCGTTTCGGACGGCGCTCTCGAGGTCGCGCGCATGATCCTCACCCGCCGCGTCCCCGCCCTCGACGCCGCGCCACTGCTCGAAGCGCACGTCTGCCAGTACTCGAACAGCTCGAACGGTGACTTCATTATCGACCGACACCCGGAGATGGACAACGTGTGGCTGGTGGGCGGCGGGTCTGGACACGGCTTCAAGCACGGCCCAGCCGTCGGCGAGTACGTCACGGCGCAGCTTTCCGATCGTGCGACGCCTGAAGCGCGGTTTACGCTGGCCGCGCACGGCACTGCGCAACAACGCAAGGTCTTCTAGCTTAGGTGGGGCGCCGCCTGTTCACGGACCTGTGGGTCGAGGACCCGCTCCACGATCTCGTCGCCTGATTATGTCCCCGGACTACGGTGCTGACGATCTGTCCGGCCGTTCATGCTGCCACGCCGCGAACACCTCGTGTAGCGTTGGCAACACATCGGCCATCATATCGGTCCCCAGCTATCCAAGATGCTTCGTCACTCGGCGTCATGGGGACGACGATGGTAGTTTTAAGATTCTGAAGCGCCGTAGCACCGGCTAGCAGCAGCAGGGGCCGCAGTCAGGGTCGTCGTCACCGGCGGTAACATCACCGGCGCCGTGGGGACCATCAACGATAGTGAAAGCGCAGGCATACGGAGCGTGCGACAGCTTGGCGGCGGTGTCGGTGCAAACCTCGACCGCCTGGCCGCGCGGGAACAGATGGCCCTCTTCGTCGACCACCGCCTTCTGCGGACCAAGATAGACAGCATACTGCCCGACAAATCGGCAGCCCGCTTTCTTCTCGAACTTGTAGCCCTGGACAGTCACCGAGTCGAACCGGCAGCCCTCAACCTCGCGCCAGAACGTCTTCTTGAGGACCGAGACCCCGTAGAACCCCGCTTTCTCGAGCCCGGCGAGAAACGCCTCCTCGGTCAACGCGCCCGAGATGCACTCGCCCCAGAGCCGTCCGTCGGCACGCATGCGTGGTGGCACCTCACGGTCGGACACGATGTCGGCCACGACCAGCCGTCCGTGGTCCTTCAACACCCGCCAGATCTCTCTGAAAACACGCGGCTTGTCCGGTGACAGATTGATGACGCAGTTCGAGGTCACGACGTCGACGCTCGTGTCGTCGACCGGAATCTCCTCCAGGTAGCCCTTGCGGAACTCCACCGCATCGTAGCCGAGCGCGGCGGCCACCTCTGACTGGCATTCGCGGGCGACCGACAGCATCTGGTCTGTCATGTCGACACCGTAGACCCGCCCCTCGGCACCCACTAGCTTCGCGGCGATGAAGCAGTCGATACCGGCGCCTGAACCAAGGTCCACCAGCGATTCCCCTGCCACGAGCGATGCCGCCGTCACGGGACTACCGCATCCGTAGAATCGCTCCACGACCGCTTTAGGAATATGATCGAGGTCCGCGGCGTCCGGTTGCACCGGACAGCAGAGCTCGGCCTGTGGCTGCTCGGCCGCCTCACCATAGAACTCGCGCACCGTCAGTCGCGACCGATCGAGCACCTCCTCGGAGAGAACGCAGGCCGAGTGCGTCGTGCGAACAATCGCGTCCTCGTCGTGCAACGTCTGCTCGCCCATGCCACGAATGACCACCGGCCGGTCGTAGCCGGAACGCGGCTGGGCCGTCGCCCGCCCCTCCCGCAGCAGATCCGCAAACGTATCGTCCGCCAGCCCTTCGTAAAGCTCGCAATACGGATCATGCGCCACGAAGGCGGATCGCCGGTCCTGTCCGGCGGCGGCCGCCGGCCAGTACGCGTGCTCCACGTCGCCGCCGCCGCACAGAAACCTGAGGTTGCACGAGCGGCAGATCGGCTTCTGTTCGACGGTGGCTTCACGCAGGTCGCGACAGACCTCGCTCGTCTTCCAGATGGTCTCCAGATCCTGCTGCCCAAGATCGCCGCAGCGCAGCTCGGGTATCCCCGCCAGCGAGGCCGACGGATACACGCACCCGTCGGTGTAGAGACACAAGCTGCTCCAACCGGCGCCGGACAGGTCGTTCTTCACGCCCGGGGTACCGTCGAGGCGCAACCGGAACTCCTCGATGTTGTCGATCCAAACCCCGAGCTCGGTCGCCACCGCGCGCGCCCGGCGCACCGCGGCAAGAATCTCCTGGGCACTCGGTAAGTCGCCGAGCGCCCCATCGAGCACACGGCCCCGGCGGTGAGGCCAGAGTAGATGGACATTGCGCACGCCGTGCGCCGCCGCCAGGCAGACGATCTCGTCAAGCGACTGGAGATTATGGCGCAAGATCGTGGCGGTCAGCGTCGGCCGCAACCCGGCCTCAACGGCGCGGTCCAGCCCGCCCAGAATGCGATCGAACGTCCCCTCCCCGCGGATCGGGTCGTTAACCGCGGCGGTCGGGCCGTCGAGGCTGATCTGAAGCCGAAGCCCCCCTCGACTCCGCGCAGCTGCGACGCCGCGCCCGCCCGCTTGGCCCGCGGCAGACGGAACGGTCCGAGCCTCCGCCGTCGTGGCCAGCTGGGCCAGGCGCTCCAGGCGCTCGCGCTGGAAGAGCGTGCCGTTGGTGAGAATGACCAGCTCACGACCGTGGGTCCCCACGACACGTTCCGCGAGATCGAGCAGGTCCGGCCGGGCCAGCGGCTCGCCACCAGTGAAGAAGAGCCGTTCGGCTCCTAGCCCGACCGCCTGATCAATCGCGGCGGTGATCCGTTCGGTCGGCAGTCCCTGTGAACGATCGGGCCCCGATGACACCAAGCAATGGCCGCAGCTGAGGTTACAGAAGTCGTTAATCTGGATCCACAGCTCGTGCAACCGTTCCGTGTCCAGATACGCCGACCGGCCGAGATACGGTGCCGGCGCCGCCCCATCCGTCGACAGAAAACCGTGCCGGAGTCCGTCATGCGCGAACGTCTCGACGTGGAGCCAGGCACGGGCGACGTCGAGTCCGGACTCGGTGGCATAGTCCCGCACCACCTGTGCGAACACGGTCCGACCGTCGAAGCGGCCGAGCAGCCGGAACCCGCGCTCGTCGGTGCCGATCCAGTGCGGTTTCGCCGGGTCGAGCGTGACGGCGCCACCCGCCACCTGCCGCACGGAGCAGGCCGGGGCACGAAGCACGGTCGCATCTTCAATGTGCAGTGGCATAGGACTGCCTCGATAAGACGTCGCGTATCGCTCGACGAATCCAGTTACGAACTGGGTACATCGCCGGTCTCAGTGTAACCCGGTGTTTCACCACGGGCCCTAGGCTCGCGACAAGACTCCGGAGCCCTTTTTTGACAACCAGAACCACACGCGCGCCCCGAGCAACAGGCCCAGGATCATGGCGTACATCAGGGGCGGCCGGATGTCGACCTTGACCAACCAAAAATAGTGCACGACCCCCGCCAGCGCGGCACCATACACGAGACGGTGGAGCCGCCGCCAGCGCGCGCCGCCAAGTCGGCGGATCATCCGCTGGGTCGAAGTGACAGCCAGCGGAATCAGCAACACGAACCCGGTGAACCCGGCGGTGACGTACCGGCGCTCCACGACGTCATCGAGGATCAGGTCGAACGCGAAAAAGAAGTCCAACACCAGATAGGTGCCGAAGTGGAGCACCGCGTAGAAAAAGGCAAACAGTCCCAGCATCCGTCGGAGCTGTACCAGGCTGCTCCACGCGGTCACCCTTCGCAGCGGGGTGATTGCGAGGGTGATCAGCAGAAAACGCAGCGTCCAGTCGCCGGTCCTGTGGGTGATGAACTCGATCGGGTTGGCCGTGAGACCATTGGTGGCGCCCCGCCAGACGAGAAGACCGAGCGGGATGAGGCACGCCGCGAACACCCACGGCTTGACACGGCGCACCCCCATCCCCCTCGTACTCAGAAGTCCCGCTGAAGGTCCATCCCATCGTAGAGGCTCGCCACCTGGTCGGCGTAGCCGTTGAACATCTGCGTCCGGATCCGGAAGAACTTGCCGATCCGGCGCTCGCTGGCCTGACTCCACCGGGGATGGTTGACCTCTGGATTCACGTTGGAATAGAACCCGTATTCGTTCGGGGCGGAAATATTCCAGGAGTTCCGTGGCTGGTCCTCGACGAACTCGATCTTAACGATGGACTTGATGCTCTTGAACCCGTATTTCCATGGTACGACGAGACGCAGCGGCGGGCCTTGCTGATTCAGTAAGGTCTTCCCGTACACGCCGACCGCCAGGATTGTCAGCGGATGCATCGCCTCGTCCAGACGCAGCCCCTCGACATACGGCCACCGCAACACCGGGCTCCGCTGTCCCCGCATCTCGTCGGGGCGCAACAGCGTCGTGAACTTCACGAAATTGGCCCTCGAAGTTGGCTCGAATCGCTTGATCAGGTCGCCCAGCGGAAATCCGACCCACGGCACGACCATCGACCAGGCCTCGACGCACCGCAGCCGATAGACGCGCTCTTCGAGCGTGTGGGGACGGAGGAGGTCATCGATGTCCACGTCGGCGGCCTGGGTATTCATCTGCCCCTCGACCCGCACCGACCAGGGGTCGATCGTCATCTCCTCCGCGTAGCGTGCCGGGTCACCCTTGTCCGACCCGAACTCGTAGAAGTTGTTGTAGCTGGTGATGTCTTCGTACGAGTTGGGGCTCTCGTCGGTGCTCAACGGCGACGGCCGCAGATTCGGAATCGTCTCTTGCGCCTGCACCACGCCGCCGTACCGACCGAGTACGGTCACGCCGGCCAGGGCGCCGGCCATGGCACCCGAGGCCGTCTGGATGAACTGCCGCCGGTTGCGATACAGCCGCTCGTCGGTAATCTCCGACGATCGGATGTCTGGAGCCTGCTTGATCAACATTCGGTGCCTCCAATCGATGTGCCGGCGGAAGGGCGAAATAAAGATACACCTCCCCCGGGCCATGGTCCTCCCGCACCGTGCACCTTGTCAACGGGATGTCAGCGGCACGGGCCCGGCAGTGCCCGCGCCATACGCGACACCGAACGTCCGCCGTGTCTCGGGTTCAGGTCTGTCCGGCCGGCGGGACGGACCGGTTTCCGGACTCGGACACGGTCGCCACCGGGTCCTGCCAGACTGGATACAACAACCCCAGCCGGCCGGCCAGATAGAACAGCAGGATCCAGAGGTTCAAGGCGGTACGACGGACCCAGCCATCCCGCTCCCAGCGTCTCGCTGACACGCACACGCCGACGGCCGACCGGCGAAACCGTCCGTGACGCCGCATCCGGCGCACCAGGTCCGCGTCCTCCATCACCGGTATCAGCCGGTAGCAACCGATGGCGTGAAACAGATCGCGCCGGATGAACAGCCCCTGGTCACCGTAGGCCAGCCCAAGCCAGAACACCCGCCAGCGCACCCCGCGCTCGATGAGCCGGGCCTGCCAGCGCGGTGAGTCGATTTCGAGCCGATAGCACCCGCCAACGGCGCCCTCCGCGGCGGCTCGCCCGATCTCGTCGAGCCACCCGTCGGCGAGCCGTGCGTCGGCATGCAGAAACAGCAGCCAATGCCCCGCCGCGCGCGCCGCCCCGGCGTTCATCTGGAGGCCGCGACCAGGCGGACTGTCGACCCACTGGACCGCTGGCCATAACCGACGAACCGCGGCCAGCGCCGGGTCCCCGGCATCGCCGTTTGCGACAACCACCTCGACCCGGCCGGTCGGATGCAACCTCTCCAACAGCTCGGCGAGCGGTCCGGCGTCGTGCAGAACCGGAATGATCACGGAGACGAAGGGATTGCGCATTGCCCTGTACCCTCGTGCCGAGTCAGCACGCACGCGGTGCTCGACCGGCGCCAGCCCCCCCCCCCGGACTGCCGCGGGCCGTAGGGCGGCCACGACACGGGATCAATCGGCCGACGATGTCACCGCGAGAAAGCCGGCCGTCTGACGCCAGACCTGCTCCAGACTCGCCTTCAGCTGATGGTCGTCATCGAGCAGGACCAGCGTGACGTGGCGCCGGTCGCGCGCGTATCGCTCGACCATCGCCGGATCGACCACCTCGTCTCGGCGACCCTGGAGGATCAGCGTCGGCAACGCCGCCGTGGCCGCGAAGCTGTCGTACCGGCTGGCATCTTCATACAACTCGTAGTGCACGTGGCGGACCCGCCCCTCAGCGTAGTGCTCCACTTCCAGCCGGTTGCTCGCGCGCCAGCGCGCGAGCCCCTCTGGCCCAAGGTTTTTTATACGGTTGGCGCCGAAGTCGAGCGCCGGCGCCAGCAGCACCAGCCACGCGATCGGGTGGTCGGCGCCGGCCGCACCAACGGCGGACCTGCCAGCACGCCAGCTCCGCTCTGCGGCCTGCACGGCGACGAACGCCCCCAGGCTCGACCCGATCAGCGCGACCGGCCCATGCGCGAGCCCCTGGATCAGGTGCTCGACCTGCGCGACCATGCGCGAGACAGTCAGCGTGGAGAAATCTGGGGCGTTAAGGTCGGGACACTGCAAGGTGAGGCCGCACGCCGCCAGACGCTCGCCCAGGAACAGTGCCTTCGACGATGCTGGAGACGACGCGAACCCATGGAGGTAGACGACCTGCATGATCGAATAGTAGGTTCGGAGCTTCGGCTTTCAGACGTCAGGGTGTACTGTCTCCGAACCCCCGTCTCGCTGCCCCGCCTGCGTGTGCCGGCACTTGGACGGCGCGTCCAGCTAGCCCGCCGTGGCCTAGGCGAAGACGAGCTCCCGCCTGTCTTCTCAAAGTCACTCAAAGTCTATGCGTGCACCCCGGGCGACAACAGCACGGGATCTCCTTGTCGCCGTCGGTGAAGTAGTTGTAGGTGAGCTCCTGCCCACGCTTCACCTTGCGGCCGGCGATAATCCAGATAACGCCGTCGATCACGTTGCTGTAGCAATTGGGCATGCACGAATGATTGATGAACCGCCCGATGTTACCGCCGACGTTGGCGTCAATGACCCAGCGCCGGTTCAACCGGAAACACCAGATCTCGCCTCGACGGAGGTACCGGTCTTCGCGATCCGCGCTCTCCTTGGCGGTGATCTTCTCGCCGTCGTAGGTAACGACCCGCTTGTTCTTGTTGAGGTCCTCGAGGGCGAATACCCCCCAGCCGTGCAACTTGGACCGCTTCCGCTTGATCTTCGGCAGGTATATCTGAGCCACTCTAGTATCCCGTGCCAGACGCTGGCTGACCGAAACCCGAGGCGCGGCGCCTGCCTAGCGAGACGCGACGAAGGGACAAATCGGACATGTGTGACTGCGGAGCAACGCCGTCAGGCAGAACACCCCACCCGGGCATCAGATCACGAACGTCTGACACGGGACGCTCAACCTCGTTATCTGACCGGCCTCGGCCTGGCCACCGTGCGGACAATCGGTCATGATCACTGTCGTCGGAGACGATCCCCTTGACGGCGGCCGCGACCACGACCGCCGCGGCGCGGGCCCACACTCCAACGACCCAGACAGCGCATGATACCAGCACGCCGGGATTCCGGACCCATCGCGGTCGCCCCGCGGTCCTGCATCACCCGAGCCGTGGCAAAGCAAGTGTTCAACTCGGGCCACGAGTAGAATCACGACCGTGTCTAAGCCGTGCGATGAGTCACCTCCGCGCCTGTTGCGGCAGGGGGTCGAACAATTCAACCGACGCGAGTTCTTCGACCAACACGAAACCCTCGAAGACCTGTGGCGCGACGAACCGCGACCGGTCCGCGCGCTCTATCAAGGCATCCTGCAGATCGGGGTCGCGCTCCATCACGTGCAGCGGCGCAACCATCACGGAGCGGTCTACATGCTGACCCGAGGCTCGACCTATCTGCGCCCGTTCGCACCTGCCTGTCAGTGCGTCGACGTGGCCGATCTGCTGGCTCAGGCCGCCCGAATCTTGGTGGAGGTGGAGCGTCTGGGGCCGGACCGGCTCGACGAGTTCAACTGGGCACTAGCGCCTCGGGTCCGGTGGGTCGACCGCGACACGGGCTGACGCTCCACACGCCCGGGCCGAAGCTCCTACGCCGTTGGGTATACTCACGCCATGAGTCCCCCGCCGCGGTTCAACCCACGTACGCTCACATTTCTGCGGGCCCTCAAGCGCAACAACAACCGGGAGTGGTTCAGCGCGCACAAGAGCGACTACGAGACCCACGTCCGCGGGCCGATGCTGGCAACCATCGAGAGGCTGGCCGAGGACTTCCCGGGGATCGCCCCGGACCTGGTGGCCTCGCCGCGCTCCCTTTACCGGATATATCGTGACACGCGGTTTTCGCCAGACAAGACCCCCTATAAGACACACGTCGCGGCCAGGTTCTCGCACCGGGCGTTGCCCAAGAACGAGAGTGCCGGACTCTATGTCCATCTGGCCCACAACCAACTCTGGATCGGTGGCGGTCTGTACGCTCCACAGAGGCCGCAGCTACAGTGGATCCGCAAGCACATCGTCGCCAATCTCCGCAGTTTCCGCAGCCTGGTGGAGTCGCCAGTCTTCCGGCGTCTCGGTGGTGTGACCGGCACGACGCTGAAGCGAGTGCCACGCGGGTTCCCACCGGACCACGAAGCGGCGACGTATCTCAAGCTCAACCAATATCTGGCCGGCGAGGCGCTGGACCCGGCGCTGGCCCTCAGTCCAAGGTTCTACGGCACCCTTCTGCGACGCTTCACCGCGCTGGAACCGTTCATCCGATTTCTCAACACCCCGCTTGTAGCAGCAGCCCAGTTCCGAATGTAAAGGCGCGATGGACACCATCGGGCCGCGCCGGCCTGGAGGCCGACGATCATGATGGTGTAAGGGCGGGTCGAGAAGCAGGCCGTTCAAGGCGTCCTGAAATCGTCCCGCCTCGGCCCGTCAGCTCCGAACGCCACGGGGAAACGGCGGCCTGTGTCAGGGCCTTTACGGCCGGAGCTCGTGGGAACGGAGCTGAGGCGGTCGAACCTTGAGAGGCCGGCGTATCGCCGGCCTCGGTCTGGCGCGCCACCTCCGCCCGGGCGGTCTAGCCGCGCACGTACTGGTTGAACCACTCGATCGTGCGGCTCATGGCCTGTTCGGACGCCGCCTGGTTGTAGCGCGCTGGCGTCGCATCGTTGTTGAAGCCGTGCCCCGCCCCTGGATAGATGTGCGCTTCGTAGGTAACGTTGTTCGCCTGGAGCGCCGCCTCATATTCTGGCCATGCCTCCACCAACCGCGTGTCCTCAGCACCGTGGTGTACGAGAATTGCCGCCTGGATGTCCGGCACGTCCTCGGCGGGCGCAGCGGACCCGTAGAACGGCGCGGCGGCGGCCAAGTTCTCGCCCAGCCTGACGGCCAACATGTTGGCGATGCCACCCCCGAAACAGAAGCCGGTCGCCCCGATCTGACCGGTGCAATCGGCCCGCATTCTGAGCCAATTGGCGGCCGCGACGAAGTCTTCCGCCATCTTGGGGCGATCGACCGTTCGGAACAACTCGCCGCCCCGTTCGTCGTCACCAGGGTAGCCACCAACAGAGGTGAGAGCGTCGGGTGCGAACGCAATGAAATTGGCCACCGCGAACCGCCTGGCGACGTCCTCGATGTGCGGATTGAGGCCCCGGTTCTCGTGGACGACCAGGATACCCGGCAGGCTGTACATGCCCACGCTGGCGGGCCGGGCCAGCAGGCCCCGGATACTGCCGTTCCCCTGCGGCGACTGTACCGTGACGTACTCGATCGTCAGACGCGGGTCGGTCGGCGAGACCTGCTGGCCGCGCGCGTAGTTCGGCATGAGCGCTTCGACGAGCACCGGAAGCGTCAGACCGCCGATCGCGAAGCCCTTCAGGCCCTCCAGGAACTCCCGGCGAGGCATGTGACCGTGAATGTAGCGGTTGTAGAGCTCTATGGCCCCGCGCGGGACCTGAACAGTGGAGGTCGTCTGCTGCTCCATGATCGCTCCTTGGTAGAAGATGAACGACGAAGGGCAAAAGTGACGCATCGAACCCACTCCCGGCTGCCGGCCGCGTGGGCAACCCAACCCTCCGTTCCGGAACGCGCCCCGTGCGCCCGGCTCACAGCCAGGACGCACGCGACTCCGGTGGTTAGTATCAGATTGCGTGACGACCTTGTCAAGGATCCGGGCAGGCAGCGACGACACGAGCAAACCCCTATTCTGCGTGGCCTCAGGTGCGAAGGCGGTCCGTGGTATGGCCTTTGAGCGGCCCTTTTGAAGCACGTATACTCATCAGCCATACGTCGTTGCGCGTCGGCCTGGCAGATGGCAGGAGGTCGTTCATTGGCACAGGTGTCTCGTCGGACCATGTTCCGGCGCGTCTTCGGCGGTGCGGGCTTCGAGCTTGATCTCGAGACCGCGAATGACGTGCTGATGCGCATCAACCGGTCGCTCGACCCGGTGCCGTTGAGCGACGGCATGTGGACCTCCTACGTCGCGGCCCGCGGGAGGCTGCGATTGAGCGAGGACGAACGGGCAGGCGAGACCGGCGGCGGCGCGGCCGCGATCGACGTAAGCAGCCAGCACCTCCGCGATCTCCCCGCGCTCGTGGCCAAGGACCTGACGTTTCTGCTGCGCGTGGAGCGGGTGTTGCGGATGTGGGCGCCGTCCGGCAACGCCGGCCGGGAAGAGACACCACCGTCGCCTTTCCGCGACGAGATCCTCGTCCGACTGGCGAGAGAGGCGCGTGGCTACCTGGATAACTGTGAAGAGACCGAGGTGTACCAGCGCGACGTGTTGGTCCCGGTCTTACGATGCCTCGCGAAGGCTGCGAAAATTGATGTGCCGTCGGAGGTCGCCGCACTCCTCGACATCATCACCTCCGGGACATCAGCCCCAAGAGGGCTGTAGGACCCGTGCCGCCAGAGGCGCCAGCAGGGCGATCGGATCAGCAAGGGCGACGTCGTCCCATCCGCCCAACGAGCCAATCAGCAGAAATTGCGCGACTCGGGTGTCGCCTCGCCGAAGGCGAAGTCGTGAAAACACTCCGCCTTGACGGAGGTGACGCCATCCTGCAGCTGGAGCACCCCCTCCACCAGCAAAAACGGCCGGTCGAGAATCGTGACCCGATCGGCTGCGAACACGTCGGGCCGGACGATGACGTTGGCGACACCAGTTTCGTCTTCCAGCGTCAGAAACACGAATCCCTTGGCGGTCCCAGGACGCTGGCGCGTGATGACGGTGCCCGCCACACGCACCCGCCGGCCATTGCGCGCCCGCGGCAGGTCGATCGCGCGCAACACTCCCCGCAACGCCAGCTCCTGACGCCGAAACGCGACCGGATGCGGCCCGATCGTCAATCCCGTGCCGGCATAGTCGGCGACTACACGTTCATCCGGCGTCATCGGTGCCAGTGGCGACCCGCTTTCGCTCGCCGACGTGATCGAACGGTGAGCTTCGGCAGGTCCGACGTAGCCTGCTGACCGCCTGGGTCTCGGCAGCGATTGGCGAAGATTGACTGTCTCCTTGAACAGCTCCCCAGGCGTTCTCACCGCGCGCTCGATCTGCCAGAGCGCCGTCCGACGGTCATATCCGAACGAGTTGAGCGCGCCGATCTCTGCCAGGGTTGCCAGCTCGCCGCGGCGCAGCCCGGTCCGGGCGATCAGATCCTCGACCGACGTGAATCGTGATCTTGCCGCATCTACGGTCTCGTCGTCCCGTTCCGTCGTCAGCAGCCAGTCGGCCGCGCAGGTGCGGCAAAACCCCCTGGCGTGCGAGGTCGCCGGGTCCACGACCTCGACCATCGAGGGGTCGTCGCACCCGCATTTGGGACACACCAGCGAGCGACGATCGGCGACCCTGCGACTTGACGCGGGCGTGTCTCGATCAGAGCCGGCCGGGGGACGGACACCGACTCCCTCGATCGCACGACCCGGCGCCTCACGCAGACCGGTCACATAGCGCAGCCCGAGCCTGATCGCGCCATCGGGCTCTACCCGGCACTGCCAGCCGGAGTGCTGCACGTCGATCCGGGCGAACCGCACACCACGCCGCTGGGCGTCCTTGACCAGGGTGGCCGGATGATAGAACCCCATCGGCTGGTTGTTCAGCAACGCCGTGTAGAACGCCGCCGGGTAGTGCGCCTTCAGATAGGCGCTGGCATAGACCAGCAACGCGAAGCTCGCGGCGTGGGACTCGGGGAAGCCATACAGCGCAAAGGCTGTGATCGACTGCACGATCTGATCGGCTGGTTCTCCCGTGATACCCCGTCCGGCCATCCCTTCGCGCAGCGCCACCTCGATCTCCGCCATCCGCCGCTCCGACCGTTTGAAGCCGAAGGCGCGCCGGAGCTCTTCGGCCTGCCCGCCCGAGAACCCGGCCGCGACCATCGCGACACGGAGCAACTGCTCCTGGAACAGCGGCACCCCGAGGGTGCGACGTAAGATCGGCTCGAGCGCGGGGTGCGGATACTGCACCGGCTCGCGCCCCGCGCGCCGCTCCATGTAGGGGTGCACCATCTGGCCCACGATCGGGCCGGGACGGATGATCGCCACCTCGACGACGATGTCGTAGAACCGTTCGGGCCGCAGACGCGGCAACGCCGCCATCTGAGCACGGGACTCGACCTGAAACACCCCGATCGTGTCGGCGCGCTGCAACATCCGGTAGACCGCCGGGTCGTCCGGCGGCAACCGGGCGAGATCGACCGCGTCCGTCCGATCCGCGCGCGCCCCTTTAATCAGCGTGAAGGTATCCTGCAGGACCGCCATCATCCCTAGCCCGAGCAGATCGACCTTCACGATCCCCATGTCGGCGCAGTCCTCCTTATCCCATTGCACGACGACACGACCCGGCATGCTGGCGTTCTCGAGCGGCACCACCTCGTCGAGCCGCCCCTGGCAGATCACCATCCCGCCGGAGTGCTGGCCGAGATGACGAGGCAGGTCCTGCATACGTCGCCACAGCGCGCTGAATTGACTGACCCGCGAGTCGGTCCGGTCGATGCCGACGCCGTCGAGCTGGCGCGCGAGAGTGTCCGCCGGGTCGGTCCACTCGAAGTGGTTCAGGATCTTGGCAAGTCGGTCGATCTGGTCGGCGGGGATCGATAGCGCCTTGCCGACCTCGCGCGCGGCGCTGCGACCGCGGTAGGTGATGACGTTGGCGGTCATCCCAGCGCCCAACCGACCATACCGTTCGTAGACATACTGGATGACCCGTTCGCGGCGGTCGCCGCTCGGCAGGTCCAGATCGATATCGGGCCACTCACCCCGCTCCTCGGACAGAAAGCGCTCGAAGAGCAGATCCATCCCGACCGGATCGACCGCGGTGATCCCTAGGCTGTAGCAGACGGCGCTGTTGGCGGCCGAGCCGCGTCCCTGCACGAGGATGTCCTGCTGCCGGCAGAAGTTCACGAGGTCCCAGACGATTAGGAAATACCCGGCCAGGTCGAGCTGCTCGATGAGATCGAGCTCGCGCGCGATCTGCCGCCGGGCACGGTCGTGATACGGGCGATAGCGTTCACGGGCACCTACCTCGGTGATGGCGCGCAGAAAAGAGACCATCGTCTCGCCGGCCGGCACCGGATAGGCGGGAAACCGATAACCCAAGTCGGCCATCGTGTAGCCCACCCGATCGGCCAGTTCGCCGGCGGCTGCCAGTGCGTCCGGCCGGTCGTAAAACAGCCGGGTCATCTCGACGGGCGACTTCAGATACCGCTCGGCATTGCGAGCCAGACGGTGACCGGCCCGGTCGAGGGTAGTCTTGTGTCGCAAACAGGTCTGCACGTCATACAGCGGGCGGTCCTCGGCGACGGCGAACCGCACACCGTTGGTCGCCACGAGCGGGACATGATAGGCGGCTGCCAGCGCGATCAGCGCCTGGTTGTCGATCTCCTCGTCCCGCAGCAGATGTCGCTGCAGTTCGACAAAGACCTGCGACCGGCCAAACAACCCGACGAGCCGATCGAGCAGCCCACCGACCCCGTAGCGGTGCCCCATGAGCGCCGCGCGCCCGGCGAGCGCCACCAGCCCGGTGGTAAACCCTTCAAGATCGTCCAGGGTCAGGACCCCTTCGCCCTTGGGCACCTCAAGCTTCATACGGGTCAATAACCGGCACAGATTCCTATATCCCTCCGATGATTCGACTAGCACCGGCAGACGCCAGCAGGCCGCCCCCCAGCCTTTAGCGATCGTCAGCTCGCAGCCGACAATCGGTTTGATGCCGGCCGCCAGCGCCGCCTTGTGGAATCGAGGAGCGCCATACACCCCGTCCCGATCGAGCAAGGCGAGCGCTGGATATCCCAGCTCGGCCGCCCGATCGACCAGGGCCTCGGGTAAGGACGCCCCGTCAAGGAAAGAAAAAGCGGACGATGTGTGCAGCTCGATGTACATGGACGAAGGAGACAGGAGTCAATCCACCATGCCTTCCAGGAACCAGCAGTCGACCCGGCGGTCGTGAAAAATTCGATACACGCCGCCGTCGGTCAACGAGACATCCCATTCATCGCGGTCCCAGGGCTGGCATCCAGCCAACTCCGTGGCGGGTGACGAGTCGGCGGCCACCGTGCCGGTATCGGTCCACCACTGCCCCGACGTGCGCCAGGGGCCGGCCTGGCGTATGACCTCGCCACTGGACACCGGTGGCGCCACGACCCGGACCAGTCGGCCGTCCCGGACGGCGACACGCGCCGCAACCGGCGCGCGAAACCGCCGAACCATGGGGACCAGGGGCACCCCTCCCGAAGGCCCCGCAACCTGTCGCCAGTCGCCGTCCACCGGTGTCTCCCGCACACGGTCCTGCCGACCTCCCGGCCGCGTGCGAGACGTGCCCGCGTCGAACCGACAGGCCTCGGGGTCGAACGCCCGCATCTCGAAGCTCGCCCTATCGTGCGAATCGACCAGCGCCGGCGAACCGCACCGGCCCGCGCCGACCAGGGCAGTCAACCGTGCGACCAGTGTCGAGACCGTCTCCGGAGCGGGCCGCGCCCGTTCGAGCAACGAGAACTGATGGGTACGCGCCGGCACCGGATCGACCATCACCGTGACCTGGTCGATCCCGGCGGACGGGGCGTGCGATTCCAGATCGAGCAGGACGAGCGTGCGTAACACCCGCGGGTCGCGCAACGGGGCCGGCAGTTGCAATGTGCGAGTATGGATGGTCCGTGTCACCAGCTTCAGGTGCACGTGGACCACCGCGGCCCCGACACCGGCACGCTCGAGCCGCGCACACAACTGCTCGAACACCCGGCTCAACACGAAGGACAGCGGCTCGAGCCCCTCAACCGGCCACTCGAGCGCCAGCGACGATTCGAATCGCTCCTCGACCGGCACCAGCACGAGCGGACCGCCATCCTCGCCACGGGCAAACCGCTGCAAGGTCAATCCACCCTCGCCCAGCCGCTCGAATAGCTCGGCCTGGGGCAGACGCGTCAGATCGCCGAGGGTGCTGACTCCCCAACGGCGTATCGTGGACAATAGGGCAAAATCGGGAATGGCCAGTGCGGCGCTCGACACCCAGGTGCCACGACGCGCCTGTGTCGCGGTACTCTGTGCCTGCCCCCGCGCCAAAATCCTTAGCACGTCGAGCGGCAGCGAGGCCAGTGTGACCACTTCCCCACCCGGTTCAATCACCGTGAGCCCGCTCCGCTCTTGCACGACCAGCAGCACCGCGGTCCGGGTAGACGCGACCGCCATCCGGAGATAAAGCCCCCGGTCGGCAGCCGACCGGCGTAGGGTCGCACCCAGCTCCCGGGCATCGCCAAACATGCTCGTCAACCCGGTGATGTCGAGCACCACGAGGTTGTCGCCATGAATTTCGATCCGGGGTGAATACTCGCGCGCCAGACGCACGATCTGGTCGGTAACGCACCTGGCGCGCGGCACACCCTCGGCGCCTCGAAAGGCCAGACCGCGCGGCGGGGCGTAAAGACAGGCGAACATCGATCACGCCGGGGTCAACGTTCCGCCTTCGCTCGCGGGCCGTGGACCGGTCAATGCACTCGGCTCGGGGATCGCAGGGCGCAAGATGATGCACTGGTCGCGCGGCCGGCGTGCTCGGATGACCCGAGCCTGACACTCGATCCCCTGGAACAGCCGGTTTCGGTCGTGAGTGCCCGACCACCGACCGGCGGTCGGGGTGGGCCGCAGCACCACCGTCTGCCCCTCCGCGCTCCGCGCGACCGGCTTCGGTCCGAGCAACAGCCCGACGGTCTTGGTATCTTCGAGCAAACGTGACACCCGCATCCAGGTCGTCATCGGGATCTGCCGGGTGGCCCGCGGGGGGAGATCAGCCAAATCGAGCGCCACGACACCGAATCCGCCAGCATTCAGTACCAGCCCCGCTGCCGTGAGCGCCCGCTTGACGGTATGTGACAGATCTCCTGTCCGCTCCCGTCCACGGACCCACAGCAGACTGGACAGATCGAGACCGGCAGCAGCGCCCGACACCGGGTCGAACCGGTCACAGGTGTCGATGAGCGCCACAACCTCGCCCCGCGCCGTGGCGGCCGCGAGCACCGATGCCAGCAGACTCGTGCGACCGGATGAACGAGGCCCGGCGATTTCCGACAGGTGACCACGCGCGAACCCACCGGCCAGCAGCTCGTCGAGCGATGTCTGACCTGTTTCGGCGAGATCGTCATATTTTCGGTCAAGTGACTGAACCGTGGTTCGATCAAGCTTTCGCGCTCGTAACAGCGACTCGAGACGGGATACAGAAGCCGTAGGCATGTTCGTTTTTTGTTCGCCATGCAAATTTAGCTCACCTCTCTCCTGAGATCAAGAGAAATTGCAAGCGGGAAACCTCGGCGAAATACCGAACAGCCGTGGGTCATCCTTTGTGGTGATACCATGACCCCGGTCGTTCGTCAGGGGGCATCCGTTGCTCTTCGAAATCCTCGACATCCTCGGCCGCGGCATGAAACTGCGCTGCCCTTGTTGCGGTCATGGACGGCTCTTTAAGACCATGTTCCGCACCCACGACCAGTGCTCGGCCTGCGGTGAACGCTTCGAACGCGAGCCCGGTCAAGGGTTCGGCACGATCTACATCAATCTCAGTCTCTCCGGTATGCTCGCGGTCACGGGATACCTCGTCATAAACGCCTTCTTCGCGTTGACGATGCCCCAGCAACTCGGCATCTGTCTCCCGGTCGCCGCCCTCGGCCCGTTTCTCTTTTTCCGGCTAGCCACGGGGCTCTGGACCAGCATCATCTTCCTGGGTGAAGGACTCTACATCCAGTGGCCGCACCGGTAACCGACACGCCCGCCGATGCCACCGACGCCACCCAGACCCCGACCACTACACCGATGGTCGGCTCCGCGGTGATCTGGCGGCTCGCCGCGGCGTTCACCTTCAGCAAGTTCCGCAATGTGTGGCTGGCGGCCTTCAGCTCGGCCGTGGGCACCTGGATGCAACGACTCGCCCAGCAGTGGCTGATTCTAAGCCTGACCGGGTCGGCGTTCTTCCTCGGGCTCGACATCTTCCTCGCCGAGCTGCCGCTGCTGCTGTTCACGTTGATCGGCGGGGTCATCGCCGACCGGCACGACCGCCGGCATCTGCTGATGGGGTCACAAGCGGTGCAGATGGCCTGTGCCCTGACCCTCACCGCGATCGTGTTCTTCGACGTCACTCGGGTGCGCTACATCCTGGCCTTGTCGTTCATCTCCGGGCTGGCGCAGGCGTTCGGTGGACCGGCGTTCCAGTCGCTGATCCCGTCGCTGGTGCCGCGGCAGCATCTGCCGAACGCGGTAGCGCTTAACTCGATCCAGTTCAACCTCGCTCAGGCGATCGGCCCGGCTATCGGCGGGGCCGTGCTGGTGGCCTTCGGCATGGCGGCCTGCTTTGGACTGAACGGGCTGTCGTTTCTCGTCGTGATCGTCGTGCTCGGGCTGATGCGGGTACCCCCGCCGGCGCCCACAACCCGGGAACGGATTCTCACCGAGCTCCGCAGCGGGCTGTCGTATGTGCAGCACGGCAGCGCGTTGCTCGCGCTGACCGTGCTGGCGTTTGCCACGACGTCGCTGGCGCTGCCGGTCAGAGCCTTTCTGCCGGTGTTCGCCGACGACGCCGCGCATCTCAGCCGGATGATGACGATGCTCGGATCCGGCGCCGTGGCGGGGGCACTCATCGTCGCCTGGCTGGGCACGTTCAAGCACATGGGACGGACGCTGCTGTTGGTACAAGTGATGTTCGGCGGGCTGGTCGCGGCATTCGCGCTGCTGCCGACCACCGGACTCAGCTACGTGCTGCTGTTTCTGTGGGGAACAGCGTTGCTAATAATCTTCTCGCTGACCAACTCGCTGGTGCAGCTGGCGGTGCCGGACGCGCTCCGGGGTCGCGTCATCAGCATTTATCTGGTGGCGTTCCGCGGCGGCATGCCGCTGGGCAGCCTCGTCAGTGGCTACTTCATCACGCTGTACTCGGCGCCGGCGGTCATCGCCACCAACGGGCTCTTGCTGTCGTTGGTGGCCATCGGGTTCCTGATCGGCCACCGGCAGGTCCGAGAGCTGTAGGACTTGTCTGACGACGGGCGTTCTTGGCACAGAAGACCGAATCCCGGCCCCTTGCGCTGTATGAGATCGTCCGCGAAGTTGGCCTTTGAACGATTTCGACTGACCTCGACTCGAGCGTGTCAGCAGTCTGATCCACAGACGGAGGAAGCATGACTGCTCCAGACCGCGGAGGACCGCAGGAGTCCTTCAACTTCGACGACTCGCAAATGCTGTCCACACGACTGCGAGACCTCGTCGAGATCACTGATCGTAAGTACGGGTTTCCGCCGAAGACCTATTCCAGGTGCTTTGTCGGTAGCGACGCCGTTCGAGCCCTCATCGACGAGAACATCGCGGCCGACGAAGACGATGCGGTACGCATCGGGAATATGCTGTTGAGCGCGGGCGTCTTCCACCACGTGGTCAAAGAGCACCCGTTCAAGAACGAGCGGCTGTTCTATCGCTTCGCGGCCGACGAAGACCACGGCCAGACCGCGAAGAAAGCAGATGGTACCCCCGTGAGCTGGTCGGATTTTCTGGCCCCCGTGACGGAAATACGAGAGCCAGCATTGTCGCTTCAACCGGCGATACCCGAGCGCGACCAGGACCTGGGCAACTTCCACCAAGACGACCTCGACACCATCGGGATATCGCCCCTCGACGTGCACAACACCGCGCTGCTGGATTGTGCGCACCCGAAGGTCTGGGTCAACCCAACGCCGAAGAAGAAGTACAACCTGGTCGTCATCGGGGCCGGTACGGGAGGCCTCGTGGCGTCGGCCGGCGCCGCCGGTACCGGCGCTCGTGTCGCCCTCGTCGAATCGCACCTACTTGGCGGTGACTGTCTCAATGTCGGTTGTGTGCCTTCGAAGGCGCTCATTCGGTGCGCCAGGGCGGCAGCGGCGGCACGTGATGCGTCGACCTACGGTATCAACATCGGGGGACCGATTTCGGTCGACTTCGCGGCGGTCATGGAGCGCATGCGGCGTCTGCGCGCGCACATCGCGCCCAACGACTCAGCTGAGCGGTTCAGTCGCGAGCTGGGGGTCGACGTCTTCATGGGACGTGCCCGATTCACCAGCGAGAGCACCGTCGAAGTCGACGGCACGACACTGGTTTTCTCCAAGGCGGTGATCGCGACCGGCGGAACGGCGGCTATCCCGCCGATTCCCGGTCTCGACGACACACCGTATCTGACCAACGCCACGGTGTTCAACCTGACGTCGCTGCCCAAGCGGCTGGGCGTGATCGGCACGGGTCCCATCGGTACGGAGCTTGCCCAGGCGTTTCAGCGCTTCGGCTCGGATGTCACGGCGTTCTCGCGTGAAGGGCAGATCCTCTTCAGGGAGGACGCGGATGCGGCGAAGGTTGTTGAAGCGTCGATGAGGCGTGACGGTGTCCGGTTCGTATTCAACGTCACCGGCATCAGGGTCACGAGCGTCAATGGTCAGCCCCCGGTCAAGATCGTAATCGAGCGCGAGGGCACGGAAGAGTCGCACGAAGTAGATGCGCTGTTGGTGGCGACCGGCCGCAAACCAAGTGTGACGGGGCTGGGGCTTGAGGCCGCGGGCGTGATGTTCGACGCGCGTTCAGGTATTGACGTGAACGAGAAGCTCCAGACGTCCAACCCCCGCATCTTTGCGGTGGGAGACGTGGCGAGCCGGTATCAGTTCACGCACATGGCCGACTTCATGGCACGTATCGTCATTCGGAACGCGCTGTTTCTCGGACGCGACCGGGTATCGAGTCTTCTTGTTCCTTGGTCCACATATACCGAGCCTGAAGTGGCCCACGTGGGGCTCTATGCGAAGGAAATGGCGGCGCGACACATCGAATTCACCACGTACACGCGAGACCTCGCTGACGTAGATCGAGCCGTGCTCGAGGGCGACAATGGATTCGTTAAGATCCACGTAAGGAAAGGCACCGACGAGATCTTGGGTGCGACGATCGTCGCCGGGCATGCGGGTGACCTGATCAGCGAGATCAGCGTGGCGATGCGCGCGGGCATGGGCCTGGGCACGCTGGCGAGAGTCATTCACCCCTACCCGACGACCGCCGAAGCCATCCAACAGATCGGCGATGCCTATAACCAGACACGACTGACACCGTTCGCCAAAGGCCTGTTCCGTAAATGGCTGTCGTGGAGCCACTAAGGCGATATGTGAAATCTTCCGATCCGTTTATCAAGACACTCGAAGCTGAAGGAGTCGAGCACCTCTTCGGTATTCCGGGCGAGGACAACCTCGACCTGTTGGACTCGTTGTCGCGGTCGAGTATCACGCTGATTCTGACACAGGATGAGCAGGCTTCCGGATTCATGGCGGAGACCTACGGGCGACTGACCGGCAAGGCGGCGTGTGTCTGTCGACCCTCGAGCCAGGTGCGACCAACTTTGTCACCGCGGCAGCGTACGCCCAGCTCGGCGGCATGCCCATGCTGATAATCACGTGGCAAAAGCCGATCGAATCGAGCAAGCAGGGACAACTTCAGATCGTTGATATCGTCGACATGATGCGCCCGCTGACCAAGTACACACGACAACTGGCAGCGGTGCGACGATTCCATCGCGGGTTCGCAAAGCATTTCGTTTAGCGCAGGAGGAAAAACCTGGCGCCGTGCACCTTGAGCTGCCCGAAGACATCGCCCGCGAAGACACGGATGCGCCGAACACCGTCCTGCTGGACAACACGTTGGCGACCATGGGCGCGGGCCTTCCGTCGGCGATCGCCGCAGAGCTGGTCCGTCCCGAGCAGCGAGTGATGGTGACCTGTGGCGATGGCGGCTTCCTGATGAATGCGCAAGAGCTCGAGACGGCGGTTCGTCTGAGGCTCCACATCGTCGTCCTGATACTGCGGGACGACGCCTACGGCACGATCAAGTGGAAGCAGGCGAACATGGGCTTAAAGAACTTCGGTCTGGACTACGCGAATCCAGACTTCGTGAAGTACGCGGAGAGCTATGGGGCGGTCGGTCATCAGGTGACGAGCGCGGATACTTTACGACGCATGCTGCAGACGGCGCATGAGGACACCGGCGTCCATATCGTCGAGGTGCCCGTCGACTATTCCGAGAACGACCGCATCTTGAACCGGGACATCCAGGAACAGAGCGCGCTGGTCTAGTCGATACCCGCGACACCGCTCACCACCGTCCACGACCGACATGAGCACGTCATTTCCCTACTACGTCGCCAACGTCGCCGAGCTACCCAATACCGACCTCGAGGTGACCGACAAGTACTCCGGCGACGTGGCGTACCGGGTCGCCATGGCCGGAACCGGGACGATCGACCGTGCCATCGACGCCGCCGTCGACGCTGCCGACGCGATGCGCCGGATGCCGGCCTACGCGCGACAAGCCGTCCTGGCCCACTGTGTGAGATCCTTCGAGGAGCGCGCGGACGAACTCGCGCTGTCGCTCTGCATCGAGGCGGGCAAGCCGATCAGAGATGCACGGGGGGAGGTCTCCCGCCTGATCGACACGTTTCGTATTGCCGCGGAAGAGTCAGTGCGTATGACGGGCGAAGTCATGAATCTCGAGATCTCGCCCCGAGCCAGAGGCTATCGGGGCATGTTCATGCGGGTGCCAATCGGACCCTGTTCGTTCATCTCGCCGTTTAATTTCCCCCTCAACCTGGCCGCCCACAAGATTGCGCCGGCCCTCGCCGTGGGCTGTCCGTTCGTCCTAAAGCCGGCAAGTCGCACGCCCGTTGGCGCGCTCATCATCGGTGAGATTCTTGCCGAGACCGACCTACCGAAGGGAGCGTTCTCGATCTTGCCGTGTCGCCGAGACGACGCCGACCTGTTCACCACCGACCACAGGCTCAAGCTGCTGAGCTTCACGGGTTCGCCCGACGTGGGCTGGAAGCTGAAGGCCCGGGCTGGAAAAAAGAAGGTCGTGCTGGAGCTTGGGGGGAACGCCGCTTGCGTCGTCGATCAGGACGCCGACCTCGACGATGCGGTTGAGCGGCTCGTCTTTGGCGCGTTCTACCAGTCAGGCCAAAGCTGTATCGGCGTGCAGCGCATTCTGATCCACAGGTCGATCTACGACACCCTCAAGGAACGACTCGTGGCCGCGACGCGCAACCTCGTTGCCGGTAATCCGAAAGACGAAGCCACCTTTATTGGCCCGATGATCTCGGTCGGCGAGGCTGAACGGCTGCAGTCGTGGGTGATGTCGGCAATCAACGGTGGCGGAACACTGCTGTGTGGCGGACAACGCAGCGGCGCGATGCTCGACGCCACGCTGCTGGATGGTGTGCCGAAGGACCAGCGGATCTGCACGCATGAGGCATTCGGTCCCGTTGCGGTGCTCAGTCGTTTCGAGTCGTTCGAGGATGCGCTACGGGAGGTGAACGACAGTGCTTTCGGTCTTCAGGCCGGCGTGTTCACGCGAGACCTGTATCGAATGCAGCGGGCCTGGGACGAACTGGAGGTCGGCGGCGTCATTATCGGAGACGTCCCGTCCTGGCGGGTCGACAACATGCCGTACGGCGGCGTGAAAGACAGCGGCCTTGGTCGTGAGGGCGTCAGGTTCGCGATGGAGGATATGACCGAGATCCGAAACCTCGTGATACGGACGCCTGACTCGAGAGCAGGACCGCAGGAGAAGTAACGGCATAAGCCTGAACGAACGGTAGGTCAAGCTGTACCAGGAGAGCCGATGGGACTTCTCTGATTTCAAGGCTCTCTTTCTCAACTGCACGCTGAAGCGATCACCGGAACAGTCCCACACGGAGGGGCTGATCCAGATCTCCCTGGACATCATGGAGAAGAACGGCATCGTCACGAAGCTACTTCGCCCTGTCGATCGCAACATCGCGTACGGCGTGTGGCCGGAGATAAAGGAGCACGGCTGGGACGTTGACGAATGGCCGAAGATGCTCAAGCGAGTGTTGGCCGCGGATATCCTGGTGATCGGCACGTCCATCTGGCTGGGCGAGAAGACATCGGTCTTAACGAAGGTGGTCGAGCGCCTGTATGCCGACTGGCACCTCCTCGATGCTGCGGACCAGTACGCCTACTACGGGCGAGTCGGAGGCGCGCTCATCACAGGCAACAAGGACGGCGCCAAGCACTGCGCGAAGAACATCCTCTATTCCCTGCAACATCTGGGCTACCTCATCCCGCCGCAGGCCGATGTCGATTGGCCGGGCGAGGCCGGATCGAGTCCATCCCATCTCGACCTAGGATCGGGTGGACCAGAGAACGACTTCGCCAACCTGGACACCACCTTCAGGGCGTGGAACGTCATGCACCTGGCTCGCATGCTGAAGGACGCCGGCAGCATTCCTGCCGATGGCAACCAGCAATCCGCATGGGACGCAGGGTGTCACTTCGACTTCGATAATCCTGCGTATCGCTAGGGGGCTGGCGACAGCCCCTAGCCTTCGACCGGTGCGGCGTCACCGGACAGTCTGTCTCTTCAGCGTCAACCCGACAGTGCCGCTCTTTATCCAGATCTCCTGATTGCAATTGACCGCCGCGGCTCGCGAGTATAGCGTTCGCAAGCTGAGCCTATTCAACACGAAGCGAGCCGGACGGACCTGCTGGCGGTCCGACGTGCGCAGTCCAGTCGAAGGAGGGGAAGGATGATCGTGGTGACGGAGCAGGCCAGGTGAGCACGGTGGTGCGCCTTGGCGTGGCGGTGGCGTGCCTCTCGATCCTGTGCGCGCTGGCTGTGCCTGTGTCTGGGCAGGCGGCGGGGCAGCAGGCCACGGACATGAGGCAACCGGCCGAAGCCGCGCCGCGCCCCAACGTCGTCGTGATCCCCTTCTCCAACATCACAGGAGAATCGGCAGACGACTGGATTGGCGCGGGTATTGCCGAAACCGTGATGGCTGATCTGCAGGAGATCCGCGGACTCTCGGTCATTGGGCGCACGCGCCTCTTCGACGCGCTGGAGATCGCGAGCACGAGCAATGGGACGCAACCTGATGAACGGGATGCCGTCGACATCGGCCGCCTGGTTGATGCGACGTGGCTCATCAGCGGTGGATACCAGCGGCTCGGCGATCTCATGCAGATTACGGCGCGTTTCCTCGACGTGCACACCGGAACGGTGGTTCAAGCGATCAAGGTCGATGGCCAGCTCAATGACCTCTTCGACCTCCAGGACCGGATCGTGGACGCGCTGAACCGGGAGCTGCACATCGCCCTTGGTGAGGCCCCAACCGCGCCGATCGATTCCAGAATGGCCGCCACTCCAGAGACCGAGGCCCAGCCGCCGGACGCGACACTGGCGGAGGGAGACGACCAGGCCGCGCCCGACGTCGCGTCGCCAGCCGGCACCCCACCCGGCGTGCCGAGCCCGTCCGACGCCCAGTCCGACGCGGTGCGACTCGACGGAGCAATCGATGGTCCGCCACCACCGGTGCCGCCCGCCGTGGTGTCCCGTGACGCCGAGGGACGGGTGACACTGCGAGCCATCCGGCTCGACCGGCCCCTGACCGTGGACGGCCGGCTCGACGACGAGATCTACCAGCTGGTGCAGCCGGTCAGCGACTTCATTCAGCAAGTGCCGCGCGAGGGCGAGCTCGCCACGGAACGGACGGAGGCGTGGGTCTTCTTTGACGACGACAAGATCTACGTGGCGGCACGGTGCTGGGACAGCCAGCCGGAACGGATTGTAGCCAACGAGATGCGGCGGGATAGCAACAACCTGGTGCAGAACGAGAACTTCTCGGTCGTGCTCGACACGTTCCACGACCGGCGCAACGGCTTCGCGTTCCAGACGAATCCGCTCGGAGCGCTACGGGATCAGGTTTTCACCAACGAGGGCAATTTCAATAATGACTGGAACACGGTCTGGAATCCACGCAGCGCGCGGTTTGCTGACGGGTGGACCACCGAGATCGAGATTCCGTTCAAATCGCTCCGCTACGCCCTATCAGGACCTCAGATCTGGGGCATCAACCTGCGTCGAATCGTGCGGTGGAAGAACGAGTGGTCCACCCTGGCAGCTGTCCCCGCCTCCTACGGCCCCTCGGGCATGTACAAGGTGTCGTCGGCGGCCACGCTGGTGGGTCTCGAGACCCCGCCGCGGTCGCTGAACCTCGAGGTAAAACCGTACGGGATTGGCGGGACAACCACCGACGTCACCGCCAACCGGCGTAACGACGCGGACGGCGATTTCGGCATCGACGTCAAGTACGGCCTTTCCCGGAGCCTGACGGCTGATCTCACCTACAACACCGACTTCGCGCAGGTCGAGATGGACGAGCAACAGGTGAACCTGACGCGGTTTAGTCTGTTCTTTCCAGAGAAACGGGAGTTCTTCCTAGAGGGCCGTGGCATCTTCGACTTCGCCCGTGGCAGGGGCGGGGGAGGGCGTGGTGGGGGTGGCGGAGGTGGCGGAGGCGGTGGCGGGGCGCCCACCATGTTCTTCAGCCGGCGGATCGGTCTGGAAAGCGGCACGGTGGTCCCGATACCCGTCGGAGGACGGGTGACGGGAAAGCTCGGATCATTCGACGTGGGCGCGCTGAATATCCAAGCCGACGCGTCGCCGGAGAACGGGATCGAGTCGACCAACTTTACCGTCGTGCGACTCAAACGCGACCTTCTCCGCCGAAGCAGCATCGGTGGCATCTTCACGAACCGGACCGTGTCCCGCGTAGGTAACGGATCGAATCAAGCGTATGGCCTCGATGCGACCTTCTCTTTTTACGACAACCTCACGTTCCTGGCCTATTACGCGCAGACCAGGACGCCGGGCATCTCTGGGAAAGACCGCAGCTACCAAGGCCGGTTCGGGTACAACGGGGACCGGTACGGTCTGACTGTCGACCATCTCATGGTCGGGGACAACTTCCTCCCCGAGGTAGGATTCGTCCGGCGAGACAATTTCCGACGAACGAACGTGTCGGCGGAGTTCACCCCGCGACCCCGTGGCATCGAGCTGGTGCGACAGTTCACATTCGCCGGCAACATCGACTACTTCCTGACGGCGGACGAGGGGTTTCTCGAAACACGAAGCCGACAGTTCAGATTCCAGGCCGAGCTCGAGAACAGCGATCGGTTCGGCGCGAGCGTGATCAGCTCGTACGAACTGTTGCAGGACCCATTTGAAATCTCAGACGGGGTGACGATCCCGGTTGGTGGCCACGCCTTCCGCAGTGTTGAGCTCTCGTACGCGATGGGCGCGCAGCGGCGGGTCAGCGGCAACCTTACATTTACGTCGGGCAGCTTCTGGACCGGTGACATCAGGACGGTCTCCTTGAGCCGGGGCCGGATCAATCTGCTGGATGAGTTCTCGATCGAGCCCGGCATCTCCTTCAACTGGGTCGACCTGCCCGAGGGCTCGTTCAACACCACGCTCGTCAGCAGCCGTGTCAACTACAGCTTCAACCCTCGGATGTTCCTGAGTGGCCTCCTTCAATACAACTCGAACAGCCGTACATGGAGCAACAACCTCCGTGTTCGATGGGAATACACCCCGGGAAGCGAGCTGTTCCTCGTCTACACCGAAGATCGTAACGTCGATTCCCTCTTACCCAACCGGTTCTCCGAGCTGCGCAATCGCGGCTTTGTCGTCAAGGCCACGCGCTTGTTCCGGTTCTGACCTAGGGTGAATGCCAGACAGATGGTCTACCACGGGTACGGGAACACCCAAGGGTGTCGCGACGGACGGCTTCCGCCGTAACGATGGCAACGCCGACGCACTGGCAACGTATCGACGTTGCGCGTTCCGACCCAGCACCCTTGACTGTCTTGCTAAACCGGATTCCCTTTCAGAACACGGCGATCGGATTCAGCGGCGACCCGGTGCCGCCCGGGACGGGAATTGGGCCGGCCGTGAGCAGGAACTCCCAGCGGTTTTCCCGGGCCGCGGCGTCAGCGAGCGCTTCGAGGTCCATGTTGTCGAAGATGTTCATGCCGAGACCGGCAATCAGTAACGTATGGAGCGGCTGCGTGACACCGTCGACCAGCGAAGGCATCACGTCGGTCGCCACATCGCTCCCCACGAACGCGACGTCGCGTGCCTTGATCCAGGGGAGCACGGACGCGTGCAACCCGGCGCTGTTCCCCGACACCCGCCAGGGCCCGAGGGCGGCGCGGCGCGCCCACCGGCCGGTGCGGACGAAGATGGCGTCTCCGGCCGATACTGTGACGCCAGATTGCCGCTCCCACGCCTCGATATCTTCGACGTAGATTGGCGTCGCTGGCTCAAGGTAGGGCACGCCCTTGAGGCGGGGGAAGTCGAGCAGGACACCGCGCGTGACGATGCCGCGCTTGAGGTTCTGGATGCCGAGCTTGCCGCATCCCTCCGGCGTACTAGCAGTGGGCGGAATGTCGTTGTAGAGCCGGCCGTTGTGCATGAAGTGGCAGAGCGAATCGATATGGCTAACCCCATACCCGTGATATCTAAATCGATACGTGTCACTCCGAAGGCTCTCGCCCATAATGTGTTCGAACGCGGTCGATGGATTATCGGGCGCCTCGGCGGTCATCGGATTGTGCGCCAGCGACACCGTGGTCCCGCTGCGAACCAGCGCGGCAGCCTGACGGCTCTTGGCCGGCGTGACGAGGTTGAGTGTGCCACGCTCGTCATCAGCGCCCCAGCGGCCCCAGTTCGAGAGTTCCTGGAACATCGCGTCGAACTCAGCAACGTTTCGCGGGGCGCGTCCCGCGTCTTGCGTTTCAACGGTCACAGCCGACACGCCCAGGCCGACAGCGACGATGGCTCCCAGCGCGATCCCCGTTGTCATCGATTGCATTCCCATGGTCTCCCCCTCGTTCAGGCCGCCAACGTCGGCGACCTACGCTCCGCCTGCAGTCACGTCACGATCGTACGCCCTGGACGGCGCGATGCCGGAAGCAGCTCACCAGGTGGTCGTTAACCATTCCGGTCGCCTGCATGTGGGCATAGCAGATCGTCGAGCCGACGAACGTGAATCCCCGCGCCTTGAGGTCTTTGCTGAGCGAGTCCGACACCGCGGTGCGCGTCGGCACCTGCTCCAGACTGGTCCAGGCATTCTGTTTCGATCGGCCGTCGACGAAACGCCAGACATACGCGTCGAAGCTGCCGAACGCTGCCTGCACCTCGAGGAACGCTCGGGCGTTCGTGACCGCCGACCGGATCTTTAGCCGGTTGCGGATAATGGCGGCGTCCGCCAGCAGACGCTCGATCTTCCGCGCGTCGTAGCGCGCGACCTTCTGCGGGTCGAACTGGCTGAAGGCCCGCCGATACGCCTCTCGTTTCTTGAGCACCGTCAACCAGCTGAGCCCGGCCTGCGCACCCTCGAGCATCAGCATCTCGAACAGCCGCGTGTCGTCGTGCTGAGGCACACCCCACTCCGTATCGTGGTACGACACGTAAAGGGGGTGCGATGTTCCCCACGGGCAACGGCTGTGCGTCCCAGGCACGGTGGCTGATGTCCCGTCTCAGTGAATCGTGGCACATGATACCGCGCCCCGCGGCAGGTGGTCGAGCCTGCTCATCGCGTTGTCGATCGCCTACGTGGCGATCGGGAACCTGGTCACCCGGGATCTGCAGCCGTGGCGCGTCGCACTGGTGTTCGGCTTCGGACTCCTCCACGGAATGGGGTTCGCCGGCGTGCTCTCAGAACTGGGACTGCCCCGCTCAGACTTCGTCACGGCACTGCTGTCGTTCAACGCTGGGGTCTAAATTAGCCAGCTGACCGTGATCGGCCTTGCGTTCGGTGCCGTGTTCCAGGTCTGCCAGCAGGACTGGTATCGGCGCCGGGTCGTGATTCCAGCCTCGCTCACCATCGCAGCGACCGGTATCGTGTGGACCATCCAGCGGATCGCGGGACAGGGGTAGCGGGCCGCTCTCGGCGTCTCCAGTTCAGGATTGCCCACGACGGCCGGCAACGAGGCTCCGCGTCGAACCCCTTGACCCGGGTCGGCGACGCATCGCTGCCAGGCTCGTATCAACGTGGCGACTCAGAGACCGTTCGCCATGCCGAGATAGCGCAAGCCATCCTGCAGCAGCAGCAGCGAGAACACCAGCAGCGCGAAACCGAGCGCGCGGGCGACGAGCACATAGAAACGGCTCGTCAACACCGCTCCGCCGCGTCCGACGAGCAGCGCGAGGAGCATCTTCGAACCAACCAGGCAGCCATACATCGCAACCAGAAAGCCCGTGGCGTGCATAGGATTCGTCGCCCAGCCTTGCCGCACGATCGGCGCGCCGACGGTGAACCAGAAGAGATGCGGGTGAGGGTTGAGGAGGTTGAAAACCGCGCCTTTCTGAAGCGAACGCGGCGGGCCACCCGGGAGGGCAAATGCTGCCGGACCGGTCGCATGGCTTTCATAGGCGAGGTACGCCAGGAACCCGGCGCCCACCAGCGACATCACCCCGAGGGCGCCATCGGCGCCGGCCAGGCGGTTGACCGTGAACAGCGCCACCACCACGATCGGCAGGTCGGTCAGCAACGGTGCCGCCGCCACCTTGCAGCCTTCGCTCGCCCCGTGCCGCAGCGTCTGCTGGAGGACGAGCGCCAGCAACGGGCCCGGCAACAACCCGGCGGCCAAACCGAACACCGCGCCGGACAGCGTGGCGCTCACCGCACCCCACTGGTGCGACTGATGCCGAATGTGTGCGGAAGGCCGAAGGGAAGCACCGCCGCCAGCAAATAGAGCATTCGCCAGACGGAGATCGGATCGGACCGCACCTCGACGCGGCCCGTCTTGATCGCGGCGCAGATGGCGTCGGGGTCGGGCTCGGCGTCCACAAGCGACCAGGTAGTGCCGAGCTGACACAATCGGTGGATGTCGCCGTTGCCGACGAGCGGCCTGCCATGCGCCCCCGCCCAGGCAATCGCGCGCCGGTTAAAGTCGATACGACGGGCATACAGCGCATAAATCTCGAAGGCGTCGAACAGATCCGGATGCCGGTCCAGATCCAGCCCCAGACAGCTCGACGCCGGAAAATACGGGTGAGTGGCGACCACCAGACCGTCAGTTCGGATCCTCAGCACCGCCAGATCCTCGAAGGTGTGGACCGCCTCTGCGGCCACCCGTGGGAAGTCGATGAGCAGGACGTGAGGACATTCGATCGACCGCTCGACCCCTGGAATCAGTACGATGTTACGTAACCTGGCGTACTCGCGGTACGGCTCGACGTCGAGCTGCCGGTTGTGCAACGTGATAACGATGGCGTGGTAGCCCAGCTCGGCCACGCGGTCAACCAGCCGTTCCACGGTGCGGGGCACGTAGTCGTCCGGGTCGTCAGACGTATGAGCGTGCAACTCGACCTTGAGCATCCTTTCATCGTAGCAGGGCCAGCAGCGAAGCTTCGTCTCTCACCGATGGCAAACGTGTAGAATCCAGGCGTGACGTCGCGCGCCACCGTCACCGAGCTGGCCGGACTGTTCCTGAGGCTCGGCATCACCGCGTTCGGCGGCCCGGCCGCCCACATCGCGATGATGCGCGACGAGGTCGTCGAGCGACGCCGCTGGGTGACCGACGGCGAGTTCCTCGACCTGCTGGCCGCCACCAACCTGATTCCAGGCCCCAACTCGACCGAGATGGCGATCCATCTCGGCAACCGGCGTGGCGGGTTGCCTGGGCTGCTGCTGGCTGGCGGCTGTTTCATCCTGCCTGCGGCACTAATCGTCAGCGGCATCGCCTGGGGCTACGTCCGCTACGGGGACGGGCCACAGCTCAGCTGGGTGATGTACGGCGTGGGTCCGGTCATCATCGCGATCATCGCGCAGGCGCTGTGGAAGCTGGGGGCGACCGCGGTGCGGGGACCCCTGACCGCTCTGCTCAGCTTGCTGGTGGCCGGTCTGGCCCTGGCGGGATGGAACGAGCTAGGCTTGCTGGCACTGGGCGCGATTGTGATGATCGGCGCACGGCTAGGTCGCCCCGGCATCGTCGCCGGCGCTATCGCTACCCTCGGCGCCGGCGGCACGTTGCTCGCGCAGGTGGCCAGTGCCGCCACAGTGCCGTTCACCCTGACCCGTCTGACGCTCTTCTTCCTGAAGGTGGGGTCAATCCTGTTCGGCAGCGGCTACGTCCTGCTGGCGTTTCTGCGCGCCGACCTCATCACCCGATGGGGCTGGCTCACCGACCAGCAGCTCATCGACGCCGTCACGATCGGACAGGTGACACCGGGGCCGGTCTTCACGACGGCGACGTTCATCGGGTATCAGCTTGGTGGCTGGGCCGGTGCGGCGCTGGCCACCATCGGTATCTTCGCGCCCGGTTTCCTGTTCGTGGCCATCTCGCAGCCCCTCATCCCCAAGCTGCGCGCCTCGGTCATCACCAGCGCCTTGCTCGACGGCGTAGTGGTCGCCTCACTTGGCCTGATGGCTGCGGTCGCCTGGCAACTGGGCCGTTCGGCGATCGTCGACGGGTGGACCGCCGGGCTCGCGATCGTCGCTGCGGTAATCCTCCTCGCGTGGCGGCCCAACACTAGCTGGCTGGTGCTCGGTGGCGCAGCGGCGGGATGGATCTTGCGAGGCGTAACCTGATCGCGGTGTCCCGATCCACGGAAGACCGAAGGCAGGAGACAGGAAACGGAAGAACGGTGAAAGCCACGCGCACCGAAGGGGCCGTGATGACAACCATGCATCGTCGTGACTACGACCCAGGATGAACGCGCCTGTTCCGGTTTTCTTCATGTTCTCCTGACTCCTGACTCCACCCATGCCCATCTACGAGTTCGGATGCCAGAGCTACCGCCAAAAAAACAACGGCGCTGGTCATGGTTCGGGCGCGCATCAGTGAGGTTCGGCACGCACACTTCGGCGGCGCCGACAGCGTCAGGCTGGTATCGCGCTTCGCGATGCCAAAATCTGACAACGCGCGGCCCGAGGCGCTGGCCGACCCGTCGCGTTTCGCCGGCTTCGACGAGAACGACCCGAAAAGCGTGACGGAATTCATGAACAGGGTCGGTCGAGAGATGGGCAAGGATCTTGGCGACGACGTCAACCAGGCGCTCGAGCGGGAGATGTACGACGGGGGGATCGACGACGGCTTCGCGGGCGACGACGACTGAAGCCCTGACGACCGCGCGCCTCCGTGTTCAGCGCCAGGTTCCGTGGCAAAACGGTGGTTCGGCTCCACTCGGACCTGGCGGGGGGTTAGGGCTGCCGGCCCGCGCTGGCTCGGCCCGCGCCCGGACAGGCCAGCGGCCGGGCACCCCTGGCGGTGGGACGTCTCGTATGACCGTATTGTGACGCGCCGCCGCTCGAACCCAAGAAACACCGGCGCAGCGGCTCTACTTCCCCCTCGAGCGCGCCAGAGGTTACAGCGCCACGTACGGATATGACGACGGAACGGAGGTCCAGGGGGTGCAACCGCGGCATGGTAGGATAGCTCCGGGGGCGGCGCCAGCGAGGCAGAGTCGCCAACTATCACAGACTATACACAGACCACATCGGGTGGCTCGGAAGACCCGTATCAGTACAGTCGTGACCGGCGTGAATGGCTAACCGTCGGTCAGGGTGCGCACCCGGTTCACCTGTATCGTGGAGCGGCCTCAAGCCGGCTCAGACCGAGATCATCCTCGACGGTCTCCGGTGCGCAACGCCGGAGACCGGAAGGCCGGCGACGCTGATCCGGTCGCCGCCGACGTCTCGTGCAACCCGGCGCGCGACGGCAACACCGAATGCTCATGCCGATGACGGTTCGATTCGCGCGCGCGGCCATGGTGCTGGCGGCGGTGGCGGTAGCCGACCCGCCGATCACCAAGGCTCAGGACAACGACCTGGTCGCGCCCGGCGCTACGGTCGATCGGGTGGCGACCGGGTTCGGATTTTTGGAGGGGCCGGCGGCCGACGCCGACGGCAACCTCTACTTCAGCGACGTCGTCAGGGAACGTATCCATCGCTGGTCCCCAGAGACCGGTATCACGCTGTTCCGCGAACAGACCGGCCGGGCCAACGGGCTAGCAGTTGACCTCGACGGCACGTTGCTGGTTTGTGAGATGGCCAATCGGCAGTTGACCTCGATCGACCAGACCAACCGGCTGACGATCCTGGCGGACCGCTACGAAGGTCAGCGGTTCAACAGCCCCAACGACCTCTGGGTGGACCCGAAGGGGGGAATCTATTTCAGCGACCCGCGCTATGGTCCGACAGACGACCTGGAGATCGAGGGCAACCACGTGTACTACCTGTCTGCCGACCGCCAGACACTATCCCGCGTCACCAACGACCTGGTGCAACCCAACGGCATTATCGGCACGCCGGACGGGTCTCGGGTGTACGTGGCGGATCAGGGCTCCGGCCGGGTCTGGGCCTATCGCCCTGAGGCGGACGGCTCGTTGAGCGACAAACGGCTCTTCGTATCGCAGGGAGCCGACGGCATGACGATGGACGAACGGGGCAACCTGTATCTGACGGGTCAGGACATCACCATCTTCGACCCGACGGGGGGGCAGATCGCCTCCATCGGGGTGCCGGAGCCGCCGGCCAACCTGGCCTTCGGTGGACCGGACCGCACGACGCTGTTCATCACGGCACGTACATCGCTGTATCGTGTCGACATGCTGGTCACGGGACAGTAGGCCAGTGAAGCTCCGCTCAGACCACCCAGACGGCCATCGGCTGAGCAACACTGCCAAGCATCCCTCAGTGCCCCGCTACACGGGGACTGGACCTCTTCGGCAGCGAACAAGTTAATCCAAACGTGCGGTCTCACCCATTGGAAATATCTAGTGCCTGGAGCGGCACCCGACCGGTCCTCGACCACGTCATGCGATTCGACCTACAATTAGCCAGTTGGATGGGCGCGCGAGGTCCCCACCGACCTTCGCGAGTGACCGATGGGTCAGACGGTCTGCGTGCATTGCCGGACACAGCCGGTCGCTCGAGAGTGGAGGCCGTTCTGCAGCGAACGGTGCAAGCTACTGGACCTCTCGAACTGGGTGGACGGCCGGTATCGGGTGGCGGACGAGGACACGCCCATGGACGGCACTCGGGCCGGGCCTGAGGAAGACCCGGAGGAAACTTCGTGACGATGGGACACGCGCGGCGGCCGAAAGCGGCGATTCGGGTTGCTGGCATCGGCGCCGGACCGTTGGCCTGGCCACCCTCCCGCAGTCAATCAACCAATTGACGAACAGAGCAGCGAGAACCCGAAACCACGCGGCCGACACCCGCCAGCTTGCTCCTGACGTCCGACTCCTTAGCACACCCTTTCCAGACATGGCTGACACGCTGACAATCACCGACAACCGCACGGGGAAGCAGTACGAGATCCCAGTCACCGACGGCACGATCCGAGCTATCGATCTCCGGCAGATCAAGGTCGACCCGCAAGAGTTCGGGCTCATGACCTATGACCCCGCCTTTCTCAACACGGCGGCCTGCCGCAGCGGGATCACCTTCATCGACGGCGGGAAAGGCATCCTGCGGTACCGGGGCTACCCGATCGAGCAACTGGCCGAGCGCAGCACGTTCGTCGAGACCGCGTATCTGCTACTGAAGGGCGAACTGCCGACCAAGACCGAGCTGACGGGGTGGCAACAGGCCCTGTCGGAGCACGTGCTGCTACACGAGAACATCAAGAAGTTCATGGAAGGGTTCCGGTACGACGCCCATCCGATGGGCATCTTCTTGAGCAGCGTGGGCGCGCTGTCGACCTTCTACACGGAGGCCAAGGAGATCAACGAGCCAGCCTCGCGGCACGCACAAACCCTCCGACTCATTGCGAAGGTACCGAGCATCGCCGCCTACGCGTACCGCCACAGCGTGGGTCGGCCGTACGTATATCCGGACAATCAGCTCAGCTACGCCGGAAATTTCCTGAACATGCTCTTTAAGCGTACCGAGCCGGTCTATCGGCCGGATCCGGTGCTCGAGCGTGCGCTCGACGTGCTGTTCATTCTGCACGCCGACCACGAGCAGAACTGCAGCACGAGCGCCATGCGCAACATCGGCAGCTCGAACGCGGACCCGTATTCCTCGCTCGCTGGCGCGGCGGCCGCGCTGTCCGGCCCGCTGCATGGCGGCGCCAACGAGGCGGTACTGCGGATGCTGAACAAGATCGGGTCAATCAGCGGCGTGCCGGCGTTCGTCAAGAGCGTCAAAAACGGGGAAGAGCGGCTGATGGGATTCGGGCACCGAGTCTACAAGTCCTATGACCCGCGCGCGAAGGTGATCAAGGCCACGGCGGACCAGGTGTTCAGCGTGACCGGTCGAAACCCGCTGCTCGACGTTGCGCTGGAGCTCGAGCGCATCGCGCTCCAGGACGACTACTTCGTCACGCGCAAGCTCTACCCGAACGTCGACTTTTACTCTGGACTGATCTACCAGGCGATGGGATTCGACCCCGCGATGTTCCCCGTGCTGTTCGCGATTGGTCGCACTGCCGGTTGGATCGCCCAGTGGGAAGAGCTGGTCAGAGACGACACGCGGAAGATCGCCAGGCCGCGCCAGATCTACGTCGGGGCATCACAACGAGACTACATGCCGCTCGCGGACCGCTAGTGTATTCACGGCTGACCGCTGGTATCGGAACGTCCCCGCCACCAGACGGCAACCAGCGCCAAGACGAACAACACGCCCACCCAGACGCGCACCAGCGGCGTCGAGAGTTGCCGGTCCACGAACACCCCAAGCACGACGAGCCCGAGCAGCGCCACCCACAGCCAGACGGGTCGACGCGGGACCTTGGTCGCCGGCTCGCGCCGGCGCTCAGTCGGGGCGGCGCCGCATCGGAAACAGATCAGGGCGTTGTCGGCGATCTCGGTCCGGCACCGGGCACACTGCATGGTGTCGATGATCTACTAGAGACGGGATGAAAGGGAACTCTGTCTCCCTCTAGCCGAACGGGCGGAGTCAGATCTGCCTGGACACGCGCGCGAGGTCGACCAGCACCCCCTCCAACTCGCGGAGATACGCCTCAGGGGTCATCTCGTTCTTCCCGGCCTTCAGGTCTCGTCCACGGTCCGCTGCAACACCTGCCGCCTGGCAACAGGGGAGCAGCACGGGGTCGGTGATGGACTCCGCCTCGTCCAGCCAGGCGCCAAGAATCAGACGCGTGGCCGTCAACCCGTCCGCACCCGGCTGGCCCGCATCCCTGCCGCGACCGTCTCCGTTATCGTCGATCAGCGGATGGCTCAACGAACGCCTCCACGAAGAACTGTGGAAACACGATGTCATATCGCTGCATCGCCGACTCGGTCGCCGTGATGATCGTCCGGCCGCGCGCCGGCGCCGAAGCCCGTCAGCAGTCCCGCCAGGACGGCGCCGCAGACGCGGGTGCGCCAAGGGCTCGGCTGCATCAGGTGCCGGTCGTCGCCTGTCACCGTAGCCCCCACTGACGTCGTAGCCCCCATTCGACCGACAACACGCCGACCACGAGGACAAACCCCCAGACCGTGTCCCACAGATCGCGCACCGTCGGGGACACCTGCTGGTCAGCGTGGCCACGCAGGAGGATTCCCAGCTCGTCGATGCCGTCCGCATCCAGAAACCGTCCACCCGAGGCAGCCGCAAGCCGTTGTAACACAGCGTCCTGACGCCGGGGGTCGGTCAGCTCGAGGTCGGCCCCGCCGACCAGCACGGCCGCATCCACCCGACCGAGTTCGCTCGCGCCGCGATCGGCGAGCACCGTCACCTGATAGACCCCCCGCTGGACCGGTTTCACGTCAGCGACATACCGCCCGGTCCCACCCGCCACCAGACTCGCCGCGACCTCTCGCGCAACCCCGTTCGGATCGGTCACGCGCACACGGACGGCGGCATCAGCGACCGGTGCGAACGCCGCATCAGCCACGAGGACGTCGATGCGCAACGGGTCACCCTCGGCGCGGCCGCCTTCGACCCGCAGCATCACCTGTTCGGGCGCGTCGGCGGCGAGCCAGCGCGCCGCCTGCCTCCAGAACGTGTCATGGGTGTCATCGGTCGACGGCAACAGCATCTTCCAGCGCCACGATGCTTCCCCGGCGAACAGCATGGTCCGTCCGCGCCCGACGCGCTGTGCCGCAATGACCGGTCGTGCGGCGGTTCCCTCGCCTGTCGTGGTCGCCAGCACGGACGCGCCTGGACTCGGTGGCCCGAGTTGGACGATCTTCCCCAGCTGCGGCGCCGCGTCCCATCGACGCCGTGTCTCGGCGATACCGGAACCCAGACGCATGATCGGGTGGGTCTCGCCATCGGCGGTCAGTGCGATCCGATGCGGCGTGCCGGCCAAGTCCGGCAGCCTTACACCACCCCCACCGCCGGTCAATGCCAGGGGCAACAGGGTCTCGAGCGGCGTCCCTCGCAGTCCACGGCCTTCGAAAGATCGCGTGCCCATCACAAGCAGACCGCCGCCCCGCTCGGCGACGAACGCCGCGGTCAGCTCGACCTGCGCCGGGCTCAGCAGCACCGTGTCGACATTGGCCAGCATGACGGCGTCATACCAGAAGAGCGCTTCGCGTGTTGCGGGATACCCACTAGCCAGCGCACCCGCACGCTCGCCGGTGCCTTGGACTTGAATGTAAAACGTGTGTTCGCCCCGATCGTTCCGCCCCTTGCGAATCACCGAATCGACCACGATCCCTGGATCGTCGTACAACGCACGTTTAAGGAAGCTGTGGTCGTAGCCGGGCGCACCCTCGACCAGCAGCAAGCGCCGCGGCCGGCCCGGTGGCTGGATCAGCACGCTCCGCACGTTGTTCTCCGGCACCAGCTCCGTCGGGTCGACCGGAATCTCCACCGTGTAGAGCGTGGCAGTCTCTAGCTTCGGCGACACCGGAACGACAGCGCGCACGACCGCGCCGTCGGCCGGCGGCGTCAGCTGGAGCACGCGCAGCGGCTCCCCGTCCTCGAACACGCGCACCTCGAACGGGTCCACCCCGAATCCGTGCCCCACGGCCGAGATCCCGAGATCGACGATCGACTCGGCGACGACCGCCTGCCCGGCCGTCAGGTCGAGCACCTCACGATCACGCGAGACGGCGGGTAACCCGACACCCACGGTGAACACCGGTGCACCGACCGCGTCGGTCAGCTCGTCACCGGTGTCGCCCCCATCCGACAACACCACGATACCCGCGACAGTCCGGTCACCGTACCGGGTCCGAACCGCGTCGAGAGCCTCGGTCAGATCGCTGCGTCTGGCCTCGGGCCGCACCGTCGCCAGGTCCGCCGGGGCGAGTGTCTCGCCAAAG
>CAUZDS010000007.1:0-109462 GCA_963578725.1 Vicinamibacteria bacterium | reverse complement strand
CCGGACAGATCCCGACGCAACATGGCGCCCCTGTCAGCGTCCTCCACGCCCTGGTGGCAGCCCTGCAATCCATCCAGTCTCGAGCATGCGCTGCCGTCGTTCCGGACCGATATCTCAGCTGATGGTGTGAGACGGGACGAGGATCGAGGTGGCGAGGTGGCTCATGGACTGCGCCGCTTGCACGCCACCAAGGTCCGGTCCCGGGTTCGACAAGAGCGGCGGCGGCAGGTCGTGTTCAGCGATGACCCGGTGGCAGGAGACGCAGTGGAGGTCGCTGAACGCCCGCCGGCCGGCCTCGGCGGCTCCCCGAGGGACCGGGGCCGCCCAGCGATAATGTAATCGCCCTGAGCCAGGGCGCTCGTCGAGAGCAGACAGACCGCGAACGTGAGCAGGACGACCACCCGGATTCTCATAGGCCACTCCCGCACACTGGTTACGCACGGATCGATCCACCAGCCGGGTCAAACGGCGGAGAAGCTTCGACTGGATTCCCACCGCGATGGGTGACCGAACGGAGCCGGAGCACAAAATGTTCCCCGCCGATCCGGTGTGACCACCGTGGACGACGTGAGATACCGTCAGTCGTCCAGGAACCCGGCCACCAGCCGAATGCCGTCCAAGACCCGACCCCGCACGTAGTTGAGCGCGCCGGTCACCGTCATTTCCTCCTGGCGTAGCGCTTCGGTGGTGTCCCGAGCCTGGGTGGCGAGCTCCCGCGAGGTCCCGGACAGGCGGTCCGGGATCCCTCCGCTCGCGATCAGGAACCCGACGATGCCCGAAAGAGCGACGATTCCGGCGTACTTGATAAGTCGTACGATGCGCATGATCCCTCCCGACACCGTGTCGCGATCCCGTATCGGCTCTTGCGCGATTCGAGTATAGCGGTCTCGCCGCGTTCCCGGCTGGATGGCCGGTGAGTCGGTACAAGGTGTGCATGCGCTAGGCAGGGAGATAAAAGGAGACACGTGTGACCCTCGTAGCGACCTTCGAGGTTCACCACACCCGTTTCATCGATTGCAACGGTCGGCCGACGCAGGCGTTGCCGACGTTTGCAACGGACCGAGACAGCATGGTGGCACTGTACCGGTCGGTCGAATAAATGCGTCGTGATCAGTCCGGTCTTCGTGATAAGCATTACGCAACACTTGAGGAGCGACTCATGTCATCACTGACCCGCCCGTTTCTGATCCCCGTGCTCGCCGTCGTGGGCGCCGTCCACGCGCTGGTGGCGCCGGCGTCCGCCCAACCGCTGGACCACGCGACGCTGGCCGCGATACGGGACGAAGGGCTACGCCGCCCGCAGGTGATGGACCACATCAGTTGGTTGAGCGACATCTACGGACCGCGCGTAACCGGCACCCCAGCCATCGAACAGGCCGGGCACTGGACGATGGAAAAGCTGCGCGAGTGGGGCCTCTCGGCCGTGCACGAGGAGTGGATCGCGTCGATGCGCGATCTGGGCGTGACCACGATGGGACCTCGGAGCGTCTCCGGCACCGACCACGTGTCGTTCGATGCGATCGGATTGCCTGGGTTCCAGTTCATCCAGGACCGGCTGGAGTACAACTCGCGCACCCATCATTCGAACATAGACGTGGTGGACCGCGTGCAACGCGACGACGTCGTGCAGATGGCGGTGGTCGCGGAAATCTTTGCCTACAACACCGCGATGCGCGACGAAGTGCTGCCACGTAAGCCGCGCGCGCGAATCGACCGGTAGCGCCGCCGTTTCCTCAGTCCCAGGGGTTGCGTGCGCGTTGAGGGGGGAGCGACAGCCGTGAGCAATCAAGGTCCGACGCCTGAAACCCGAAGCCGCGCGGCGGCGAGCACACGACCAACCGCTGATCGTGGCGTGTCCCGCCGCGATTTCCTACGCTCGTCGGCGGTCGGCGGCGCCCTGGCGATAGCTGGACCCGTCGGCTGCGGATCGTCACCGTCGACGGAGCCAGTGGCCCCACCCGACGAGAACACGGCCGACGCGTTCGCCCTCGAGGAGACCACCATCGCGGCGTTGCAGAACCGGATGACGACCGGCGAGCGGACCGCCCGGTCGATCACCGAGGCCTACTTGACGCGCATCGAGCAACTCGACCGGCAGGGGCCCGCGCTACGCGCCGTACTCGAGATCAACCCGGACGCCATCGCCATCGCCGACGCGCTCGACCGCCAGCGTCGAACGCAAGAACCGCGCGGCCCGCTACACGGCGTCCCGATCTTGCTCAAAGACAACTTCGACACCGCCGACCGGATGACCACGACCGCCGGTTCGCTGGCGCTGAGCGGCTGGGTACCGCCAGAGGACTCCGGTGTCGCCGCCCGGCTCCGTGAGGCGGGGGCGGTGCTGCTCGGCAAGGCGAATCTAAGCGAGTGGGCGAACTTCCGCTCGACCCGCTCGTCGAGCGGCTGGAGCGGCCGCGGCGGGCAGTGCCGGAATCCCTATGTGCTCGACCGGAACCCGTGCGGGTCGAGCTCGGGCTCCGGGGTCGCCGTGTCGGCCAATCTGGTGGCGGTCGCGGTCGGGTCCGAGACCGACGGCTCGATCGTTTGTCCGTCGTCTGCCAACGGCGTCGTGGGCATCAAGCCGACTGTGGGACTGGTCAGCCGGGCCGGGCTGATCCCGATCTCACACACCCAGGACACGGCCGGTCCAATGGCGCGCACCGTGCGCGACGCGGCGATCGTCCTGGGGGCGATCGCCGGCGCCGACCCCCGGGACCCGGCGACGGCCGATAGTGAGACCCGCGGGCTCGCCGACTACACGCCCTTCCTCGAAACGGACGGGCTTCGCGATATGCGGATCGGGTTGGCACGCCGCTTTCTCGGGTTCCATGAGGCGGTGGACCAAGTCGTCGAGCAGGCGGTCGAGGCGCTGCGCTCGGCCGGGGCCATCGTCGTCGACCCGGTCGACCTGCGTCCCAGGCAGCATCCCGCCGGACCGGGTGGAATAACAAACATGGGTGCCGCCGAGATCGAGGTGTTACTGCACGAGTTCAAGGCGAACCTGAACGGGTATCTGGCGCGCCGCGGGCCGGACGCCGAGGTGCGCTCTCTAGCGGACCTCATCGCATTCAACGAGCGCCATGCCGCAGACGAAATGGCATTTTTCGGGCAGGAACGGCTGCTCGCGGCAGAGGCGAAGGGACCACTGTCGGACTCGACCTATCTGGCGGCGCTCGCCGCCGCCCGTCGTCTCTCGCGAGCTGAGGGAATCGACCAGACAATGGACGAGCACCAGCTCGACGCCATCATCGGACCGACCGGTGGACCCGCGTGGGTGACTGACCTGGTCAACGGGGACCATTTCGGCGGCAGCAGCTCCGTGTACGCCGCGGTGGCCGGGTATCCGCACATCACGGTACCGGCTGGTGACGTGCACGGGCTTCCGGTCGGGCTCTCGTTTTTCGGACGCGCCTGGAGCGAGCCAACGCTCATCCGGATCGCCTACGCCTTCGAGCAGGCAACTCAGGCGCGCCGTGTCCCGCGCTTCCTGACCGCGGTCTCCTGACTCCTGTCGAAAGCCCGCTCGCTATCTACGCCGCGGTGGCGGCACGCGGGTCCCCATGCGTCCGGCAACTCCATCGCCATCGCCGGACGAGACCAAGCGGCTCGAGGTGGGCCGCTGGAACGGGCGGCGGGAGGATCCGGCAAACTCGATGACCTCGTAAGCGGCGGCCAGGCCGTCGACCCCCTTGAGCCGCTCCGCGAGCGCCAACCCAATATACGGGTGCAAGTCGCCGGCGCTGCCGACAGGAATCAACAGGGCGCTCATCGTCGGCTGGCCGGCAGCTCCACCACCTCTGGATCGGCTGACCACCGTGCCAAAATCCTGGCGACGGGCGTTACAATGGCACCCTGACGGGAGACGGCGGGACAGTGATCGCCTGCTGCTCGCTCCCCCACATTAACCAATGAGCACGGTCAACCGCCTACTGTTCGTGTGCGCCGGCAACATCTGTCGGAGCCCGATGGCCGAGGCCCTGTTCAAGGACCTCGCGAAGTCGCACCCGCTGCTCGAGACGCTCACGGTCGGCTCGGCCGGCACGATCGCCGCAAACGGGAATCTCCCCAGTGCCAGCTCGGTCGACGTGATGCGTGAGAAGTTCGGGCTGGAGATCGCGACACACCGTGCCAGACCGCTGAGCCGGCGTCTCACGTCCGACTTGGTGCTGACCATGGACCGGGAGACCGAGTGTAAGGCGAAGGCCCTGAAGCTGCGCGCGCAGGTGGAAATGCTGGGCGACTATGTGGGTACGGGCGAGCAGGTGGAGGATCCGTATGGCCGCTCGCCAGACCAGTATCGTGAAGTGGCGCTTCAGCTCAAGCGGTTGATCGACCTCGTGGCGGCCAAGCTTGCACCCGAGGCGGCGCCGCCCCAGGAGCACTGATCGGCCGCCGTCTCAGCTAACGCGCGCGGACAGCGCCACCGACGTGGTCTACGATGGGTGGGGCCAACCAGACGGCAGATCGCCAGCATCCGCCCGCAGATGTAGGGTCGCTCGGCTCGCTCGCGCGTAGTTCCGGTCATCAGGACGTATGTTCTCGGCTCGAGTCCCCACTCCTCGGTCCAATCGCATCGCGCGGGCGCTCGCGCGTCTGCGAGCCGCAGGGCAGTCCCTCGACGATCTGACGATCTCCAACCCGACCCGCGTCGGGTTGTCTTACCCCGAAGACCTGCTCGACCTGCTGGCTCAGCCGGCGGCGCTCCACTATACTCCGGCACCGTTCGGGGTACGAGCCGGCCGCGAGGCGATCGCCGCCCATCTATCGGGTCGGGGCGTGCCGGTGGCGCCCGACCGGATCGTCTTGACGGCAAGCACAAGCGAGGCCTACTCGCTGCTGTTCAAGCTGTTGTGCGACCCGGCCGATCTGGTCCTGGTCCCTCAGCCCAGTTACCCGCTGCTGGAGCATCTCACGCGGCTGGACGGGGTCGTGGCCAACCCCTACGCGCTCGAGTACCATGGTCGCTGGGAACTGAGCCTCGACAGTCTTCAGCGCGCCGTAGAGCCGCGGGCACGGGCCGTTGTGCTCGTCAACCCCAACAACCCCACGGGGTCCTTCACACGCGCAGATGAGCAGGATGCCGTACTGCGGACCGCTGCAACGCATGAGCTGGCGATCATCAGCGACGAGGTGTTTGACGTCTACCCGCTAGCCGACCGACCGACCGGCCGGTCCGGCGCCCTGGTCGGGCAGACCGAGGCGCTGGCGTTCACTCTCGGCGGACTCTCCAAATTAGCGGCCCTGCCGCAGGTGAAGCTGGGCTGGATTCTCGTGAGCGGGCCGGATACGCTGGTTCGCCGAGCGCTGGATCGACTCGAGCTTATCTGCGACAGCTATCTCTCGGTGGCTACTCCGGTACAACTCGCCGTCGGGATGCTGCTCGAACGGACGGCGCCGCTGACCGACGAGATCCGCCGCCGGGTGCGGGCAAACTACGCGACCCTGCACCGTCTGGTTAGCCGATTTCCTGCGTGCCAGGTCCTCCAAGCCGAAGCCGGGTGGTACGCTGTCGTGCAGGTACCGGCGACCCGTTCGGAGGAGGCATTGGTCATCGACCTGATCGAGGAGGACCGGGTCCTGGTGTATCCGGGCTACTTCTTCGATTTTCCCCGTGAGGCGTTCTTGGTCGTCAGTTTGTTACCAGAGTCCGATGGTTTCGCCGGCGCGGTGACCCGGGTGCTGACACGGGCCTCCGAATGACCGGGAGCACGGTCCCCATTGTCAAGGACCTCGTCATGCTCGGCGGGGGCCACACCCATGTGTCGGTGCTCAAGCGGTTCGGGATGCGCCCGCTCCCCGGCGTCCGGCTGACGCTGATCACCCGCGAGGTCCACACCCCGTACTCAGGCATGCTACCGGGGCTGGTGGCTGGACACTACGACTTCGACGATGCCCATGTCGACCTCGCGCCGTTGTGCCGCTTCGCCGGCGCTCGGCTCTTTCATCAGCCGGTGGCCGGGCTTGACCTGGATCGCCGGCAGGTACTCTGCGACCGCCGGCCGCCGGTACCCTACGACCTGCTGTCAATTAACATCGGGTCCACGCCGTCGCTGCGTGCCGTGCTGGGCGCCGCCGGAGCGGTGGTGCCGGTCAAACCGATCGGTAGGTTTGTCGAACGCTGGGACCAGTTGCGCACCAGGGTGAAGGCGGCCACGAAGCCGGTACGGATCGGGGTAGTCGGCGCGGGCGCTGGCGGGGTCGAGTTGACGCTGGCAATGCAGTTTGCGCTGCATCGGATGCTCGAGACGCTCGGCCGGCCGGCCGGGAGCGCGGAGTTCCATCTCTTCGACGCAGGAGAGACGATTCTACCGACGCACAACCGCGGTATGCGGCGGCGTCTCGAACGGGTACTGCGGGAGCGCGGCGTCCGTTTACACCTGGGCCAGGCGGTCGTGTCCGTGTTGGATGGACAGATCACATGCGCCGACGGGTCGACGGTGGCACTCGAAGAGATCCTCTGGGTAACGCAGGCCGGTGCCGCACCCTGGTTGGAGGAGGCGGGGCTCGCCGTCGACGACCGAGGCTTCGTGCGCGTGGACGACACGCTCCAGTCCACCTCGCACCCGGGGGTGTTTGCCGCCGGGGACGTGGCTGCGGTCGTCAACCATCCGCGCGAGAAAGCGGGGGTGTTCGCGGTGCGGCAGGGTCCGCCGCTGGCCAACAATCTGCGGCGCGTGCTGCTCGGTCTGCCGCCGCGGCCGTTTCGTCCCCAGCGCCGGTTCCTGACGCTGGTATCGACGGGTGATTGTCATGCCGTCGGCTCGCGTGGACCGTGGTCGTTCGAAGGGCCCGCCGTCTGGCACTGGAAGGACTGGATTGATCGGCGGTTCATGGCGCGGTACCGCGAGCTGCCAACGATGGCTTCCGGCACGACGCCCGCGGTCGAAGCCGGACTCGCGTCTCCCGAGGTCTTGCGGGAGATCTCGACCGCCGCGATGCGGTGTGGCGGGTGCGGGTCAAAGGTAGGCGCCACGCCGCTCGACCGGGCACTCGCCCGACTGCAACCGGTGCAGCGCGACAACATCCTCATCGGGCTGGAGGCGCCGGATGACGCCGCGGTGGTGTCGGTCCCCCCCGACAAGGTTCTAGTGCAGACGGTGGACGCATTCCGCGCGATCGTGGACGACCCGTTCATATTCGGGCAGATCACCGCGAACCATTGTCTCGGTGACATCTTCGCTATGGGGGCGGAGGCGCAGACGGCGCTCGCGATCGCCACCGTTCCGTTCGGGCTCGACAGCAAGGTCGAGGACACGCTGGTACAGCTGCTCGCCGGTGCGGTCGGCGTGCTCGCCGACGCCGGCGCCGCGCTGGTCGGTGGACACACCAGCGAAGGCGCCGAGCTATCACTGGGCCTCTCGCTCACCGGGCTGGCCGACCCGGCTGCCATATTGCGGAAGAGTGGGCTGCGGCCCGGGGACCGGCTGGTCCTTACGAAAGGCATCGGCACCGGAACGTTGTTCGCCGCCGAGATGCAAATGCGCGCAAAGGGCCGATGGATCGCCGGCGCCATTGCGGCGATGCGGCAGTCGAGTCGCTCGGCCTCGGCGGTCCTACGGCGGCACGGCGCCACTGCGTGCACCGACGTCACCGGATTCGGGCTACTCGGGCACCTGGTCGAAATGACCAGGGCGTCGAGCGTAGACGCATGGCTCGACCTATCGTCGGTGCCGGTGCTCGACGGCGCACTGCAGACCAGCGGCGCCGGGCTCCTGAGCTCGTTGCACCCACACAACGTCCGCCTTAGCCGCGCGGTGGCGGACGTCGCCGAGGCGGCGTCAGACCCACGCTATCCGCTGCTGTATGACCCGCAGACTGCTGGCGGGCTACTGGCCGGTGTCCCGACAAATCGCGCCGCCGCGTGCGTGGACGCCTTGCACGCGCAAGGCTACGACCAGGCGGTGGTCATCGGCACAGTCAAGCCCCGGGGCACAGGCGACACGCCGATAAGCATAGAGCGCGGGTAGGAGGCAGGCGACCGGAACCCAGTCGACCTGTCTGGGTGCACGGTAGTGAAAGGAACCCCCATGATCGACGTCGGCAAGAAGCCTCCCGCGTTCACTCTGAAGGACCAGGATGGCACCCCGGTCCGCCTCCGTGACTTCGAGGGGCAGTGGGTGGTTCTCTACTTCTACCCACGAGACGACACGCCCGGCTGCACGATCGAAGCGTGTGACTTCAGCTCAGGGATTCGGGAATTCAGGGCGCTCGATGCCGTCGTCCTCGGATGTAGCCCGGATGGCGCCGCCAGCCACACCCGGTTCATCGCCAAGCACAAGTTACGAATCACGTTGCTATCGGACCCGGATCACACGGTGATGAGGAAGTACGGCGCCTTTGGGGACAAGATGCTGTACGGGAAGACGATGGTCGGTGTGATCCGATCGACAGTGCTGATCGCCACGGACGGGAAGGTGGCGCACCACTGGAAGCGGGCCCGCGCCAGGGGGCACGCCGAACAGGTCACCAGGAAGCTCGAAGCGCTTCGCGCGTAGCGGGCATCCCCTTCACGGTTCTTTTCAGTGTCGCATCCAGCCGCCAGGAAAGGCCACGGTGAGCGGAAGTCACGCGTTGTGAGTGTGTTACACTGCTGCGAGAATGGGCAGTCGGTGGTGGGTCGTCTCGCTGCTCTCCCTGGGCCTCGGCTGCGTCGGTTCCGGCTTCGGGGAGCCTCCGCCGCCCGCGCCGACGGCCGGTCCCGACATCTATCTCAAACCTGACACCCTGGTCATCGAGGACGAGGTCGCGCGTAACGCGTCATTGACGAGCCTACTCGTCTCGAACGATATGGCGTGGGACGTCGCCTACGCCTTCGTCGAGGCGACCCGGCCGGTGTTCGACCCGCGCCGGTTGCGCTCGGGTCATCCATACAAGCTCGTCTACGGGCCGGCCGGCCGGTTCCGGCGGTTCGAGTACCAGGTCGACGACAATCAGTTCCTGCAGGTCGTCAACGAACCGGGACCGATAACGGTGTTCGAGGCGGCCCTCGTAGACTACGAGAAGACGCTCGAGTTGGTCGCGATGCGTGGGGAGATCGACCGCGAACGTAATTCGCTGGTGGCCGCGATGGCCGGCGGCGGCGGTGACATCCATGTCGCGATCGCGACGGCCGAGGTGTTCAGTGGCGAGATCGACTTCAACAACGACCTGCGGCGCGGTGACAGCTTTGCGGTGCTCTACGAGCGGTATGTCCGCGACGACGTCCACGTGACCTCCGGTGATGTGCTGGCCGCCGCGTTCGACAACGACGGCCGGCAACTCTACGCGTTCAGATACGAGGTGCCGGGCGAGGCGCCGGCCTATTTCGACGCCGGCGGTCGCTCGATGAAGCGCCAGTTCCTGCGATCACCGTTCCGGTTCGAGCCCCGGGTCACCTCGCGGTTCTCATATCGCCGGCTCCACCCGGTGCTGGGCACCCACCGCGCCCATCTGGGGGTCGACTACGGTGCACCGACCGGCACCCCGGTGATCGCGGTCTCAAACGGCACGGTCGTATCGGTGGGCCCGAACGGCGGCTCCGGCAACATGGTGCGGTTACGCCATACCAATGGGTACGAAACTTACTACCTACACCTGTCGCGCTTCGCCAGGGGGGTACGACCCGGGGTGCGCGTCATGCAGGGGCGTGTCATCGGCTATGTCGGGTCGACCGGTCTGGCGACCGGCCCGCACCTGGACTATCGACTACGGAAGAACGGCACGTTCGTCAACCCGCTGGTCGAACACCGCAACCTGCCGCCCGGCGACCCGGTACCGTCAGAACAAATGGCCGCTTTCCACGCGGTCCGTGACCACGCGCTGAGCCAGCTGACCGGTCGGCAGCCACAGCGCGCCGACGAGCCGATCAACGCCAACACCCAATGAAGACGGCACCGGCGTGACGGATCCAGACCGTGTGGCCGGCGTGACCGACCCGGACATGTCGGCAGAGGGAGACGCCGTCGCGTGGGGTACGGCCGGTGCCTGGTCGCCTCAGGCAGACGCGGCTGTAGCCGGGCCGTGTGAGGCGCCTGTGCTCTGTGAGGCCCATTTCCACCGTGCGTCCCGTGTCACCCATCTGCCGACTGCGCCGTCCCTCGCCTAGGCATCGGGAGGGCATCGTCTCGCTGACTCTGACCTTCGAGGGGATTCCCACATGAGCGTCGTTCGCCCGTTTCGTGCGCTCCGCCCGGAACCGGGTGGTGCCGCGGACGTGGCCGCCGTGCCCTACGACGTCGTCACAACCGAGGAAGCGCGGGCACTCGCCGCCGATGCGCCTCTGAGCTTTCTCCGCGTGACACGATCGGAGATCGACCTAGCGCCGGACACTGATCCGTACGCCCCGGCCGTGTACGAGACCGCACGGGCGAACCTGGCGTCGTTGCGTCTGGCTGCCCCGCTGGTGGTCGAGGCGGAGCCGGCGCTCTATGTGTATCGTCTGCGCGACGGCGCCCACGTGCAAACCGGCCTGGCCGGCTGCTACTCGCTCGACGATTACGCGAGCGGCGCGATCAAGCGGCACGAGCGAACCCGGCCAGACAAGGAGGACGACCGCACGCGACACATGGTGACGGTGGGAGCGCAGACCGGCGTCGTCTTCCTCATCTATCGGCGGTCGGCGGTCATCGACGCGGTGGTCGAGAGGGTCTGCGAGCGCACGCCCCTGTTCGATTTCAAGGCGCCAGACGCGGTCCGTCACACCGTCTGGATAGTGCCCGAGGAGGAGACCACGCGCCTGGTCGACGGGTTCGCTGCCGTCCCGGCTCTCTATATCGCCGATGGCCACCACCGCGCGGCCAGCGCCGCCAGAGCCCGTCAGGCACTGGGTGGGGCCGTGTCCGCCAAGGGCGGCCAGACCGAGCGAGATTTCTTTCTGGCAGTAGCGTTTCCCGACCGCCAGACGCGGATCTTCCCGTACAACCGCACGCTGTCGGACCTAGCCGGCGCCACGCCAGAGCAGTTTCTCGAGTCGGTCGCGGCGCGGCTGCCGGTTGAGCCGACCTCTGAAACCACGCCGGAAAGAGGGGCAACGGCGATGTACGTCGACGGGCGGTGGTATCGGGTCGGGCTGGCGAAGGGCGATCCCGCTGTTGGAGCCGACGCGGTGGCCTCGCTGGATGTGGCGGTGCTTCAAGCGCGGCTGCTGGGACCGGCGCTGGATGTGGCGGACATTCGTACGGACCCGCGGGTGCGATTCGTGGGTGGGGGGCATGGCACCGCCGAGCTCGAGCGGCTGGTCGACTCGGGGCAGGCGGCGGTCGCCTTCTCGGTGGCAGCAGTCGGAGTCTCAGAGCTGCTGGCGATCGCCGACGCCGGAGCGATCATGCCGCCCAAGTCGACATGGTTCGAGCCCAAGCTTCGTGACGGGCTGTTGACGCATTTAATCTAATATCCAAGCGGACCGAAGGCAAGAACCCAGGATGGCTTCGCCGATTTCCCCCCACCCGTGAACCCCACGGCCACTCAGAATTGTCCGAGTATGACCTCCCCACCCACCCACCGCGTGTTCAACTTCGGCGCCGGACCGGCCGTGATGCCGGAACCGGTTCTGGAGGAGGCTCAGCACAACCTGCTGGCCTTGCCCGGGGCCGGGATGTCGGTGCTCGAAATCAGCCACCGATCGTCGTCGTTCGACAGTATTCTCGAGCGGGCCGAGGCCGACCTGCGGTCGCTGGCCGGCGTACCGGACAGCCATCACGTGCTCTTTCTGCAGGGCGGTGCCACCCAGCAGTTTGCCATGGTGCCGATGAACCTGCTCGGACCGGACGGAGTGGCCGACTACACGCTGACCGGCAGCTGGGCGAAGAAGGCGGCGAGCGAGGCGGCAAGGTTCGGACGGGTGAACATCTGCGCGACGACCGAGGATGAGGCGTTCACCCATGTGCCGGCGCCGGCCGGGCTGCGGCTCAGCCCGGCCAGCGCCTACGTTCACGTGACGTCCAACAACACGATCGTCGGGACTCAGTGGCCCACCATGCCGGACGTGGGTGACACACCACTGGTGGTCGACGCGTCCTCGGACTTGCTCTGCCGTCCGATCGACGTGCCCCAGCACGGGCTCATCTACGCCGGGGCACAAAAAAACCTCGGGCCAGCCGGTTTGACGCTCGTGATTATCCGCAAGGACCTCGCGGAACGTGGTCCCGACACGCTGCCCACGACGCTGCGGTACGCGGTCGCGACTAAGCACGGATCACGCTACAACACCCCCCCCGTTTTTGCGATCTATCTCTTCGGGCTCGTCATGCGCTGGCTGATCGACAACGGCGGACTGACCGCGATGGAGAGGCGAAACAGACGAAAGGCAGCGTGGCTCTACGAGGCGATCGACCGGACCGGATTCTACCGCGGCACCTCGCAGACCGGCAGCCGTTCGCTGATGAACGTGACGTTCCGGTTGCCCAGCGAGGCGCTCGAACGGCAGTTCGTGACCCGGTCCGCCGAGGCCGGACTCTCCGGTCTCAAGGGACACCGGTCGGTCGGGGGCCAGCGCGCCTCGATCTACAACGCCTTCCCCGAGGCGGGTGTCTTGGCGCTCGTCGAGTTCATGGCGGAGTTCGAGCGCGTGCACGGGTGAGGAGACCGACTTTGTGGTACCGTTAGCGGCTCTTGGTGGCCAACCGCATAAGCTCGGCCAGGCACCACAAGAGCATCGAGGCGCCCGCCCCGCCAGGCTCGGGGAGGGAGTATGACGGGCAATACTCAACCGACGAACAACGCCGCGGGGTGGGAGGCATCGGCAGTCGAATTGTGGCTGTATTCGCGCCGCGGGCCATCGGGACGTGCGTTCGGCTGGCCCAGGTGCGATCATCGGTTGCCCGGCCGGCGCCGGAGGGCCAAATGCTGACGTCGGTGGTCGTAACGTTGCTCCTCTCGTCGGCGGTCACGCAGGCCGCCGTCTTTGCCACCACGATCTATCTGCACCGCAGTGCCACACACCGCGCGCTCGTCCTGAACCCGGTCGTCGAGCTTGGGTTCCGATTCGTGATCTGGATCACCACCGGCATCACGCCCCGTCAGTGGGTCGCCGTGCACCGTAAGCACCACGTTTTCACCGACGAGGAGGGGGACCCACACAGCCCGCTGCTGCTGGGGTTCTGGTCGGTCCAGCTCGGAAACGCGTTTCACTACGTCAGGGAAGCCCGCAACCCGGAGGTGGTCGACAAGTACGCTCGCGATCTGGAGCCCGATGGCTGGGACCGCACGCTGTTCGACCGGGCGTGGCTTGGCCTACCGATCGGCATCGCCGGCTTGTGCGTCGTGCTGGGAGTCTGGTGGGGCCTGCTCGCGGCACTGGTCCACACGATCATGTACGTGTTCGTGCTGTCGCCGTCCATCAACGGCCTCTGCCACCATACCGGGTACAGAAACTTCAAGAACACCGCGACGAATATCCGGACGCTCGCGTTGCTCACCGGGGGCGAGGGGTTGCACAACAACCACCACGGCTTTCCGCGCAGCCCGAAGTTCAGTCTGCGACCGAGCGAGTTCGACCCGGCTTGGTCGGTAATCCAGCTGATGACGCGGCTCAAGCTCGCCAGCCACTACAAGACCATCGAGCAGGGTACGCCGTCTCTGTAGGCCTCGTGAGACAGGTACAAGGCTCGGTCGTCTGTCCCCAATGCGGCCGCCTAGTGGGCGTGAACGAGGAGAAGTGCCCGTTCTGCGGCGCCTGGCGACCGGGGCTATTCGGGTGGGCGACAGTGCTGCGCCGCACGCTCGGCGGAAGGCTCGACCTCTTCTCGCTGGTCGCAGGTGCCTGCGGCACTCTTTACGTTCTCGCGCTGTTGTTGCAGCCGGAGGCGATCTTGCGACCGGCCGGGATAATGTCGCTGCTCTCGCCGAGCGGCCGCGCCCTGTTCCAGCTCGGGATGACGGGTGGAATCGCCTGGCAGCTCGGGTGGTGGTGGACGTTGCTGACGGCGATGTATCTGCACGGCAGTCTGCTGCACATCATCTTCAACGTCCTGTGGATCCGAAATCTCGGACCGTCCGTCACCGAAGTCTACGGTCCCGGCCGCGCCTTCCTGCTATTTAACATCGCCGGAGCTGGCGGCTTTCTAGCGTCCAACCTGATGACAGGTGTGCCCACAATCGGCGCCTCGGGCAGCATCTTCGGGCTGCTGGCGGCGCTGATCGTCTACGGGCGGCGCCGCGGCAGTTCACTGGTTACCCAGCAACTTTGGCAGTGGGCGATCATCCTCGGGATCTTCGGATTCGTGATGCCCGGGATCAATAATTGGGCCCACGGCGGCGGGTTCGCTGCCGGCTGGGTAGCCGCCCAGCTCATGGACCTCGACGACGACCGCCAGGACAGCAGTTGGGTGCTACTGTCCTCCTTCGCGCTGATCGTGCTGACGCTGGTCGGGGTGGGGCTGTCATTTGTGCGAACGACGGGGATCCTCCTCGACTGACCGAGCCCGGGACAAAAACGGAAACACAACCGGCTAACCGCGAGGCCCCCGTCCCCCGGTCCCCGACCCCTGCCCCCCGCCCTCTGGTCCGCGCGGCCCCGCCGCGGGGCCGCGGCGCCGCCTTCTCCGGCGGCGTCTGGGCCGCGGCGCTTGCTCGTCTGGGACCGCTGCGATATTCGGCTCGCGCCGCCAGAGCTTGACCAATTCCGGCGTCTGCCCATGAATCTCCAGCCAGGTGAGCGCATCAGCAAACGCAGACCGGTGCATCAGGGTCCGTTTGGCCCTTGGTGACAGCTGCTCGTCCGCCAGCCGGCGCTGCAGATCGAGTATCTGACGCAGACGTTCGAGGTCCCGTCTGGCGATCGGGAGCACGCCGAGGGAGACCTCCAGGGGACGTTTGGCGAGTGGCTCCCGGGCGCCCTCGCGGCGGGGGCGCTCGATGATAGCGAACGGCGACACGATGCTGCCGAGTAGGATGGCGTTTCCGAGGGTGGGCGGAACTTCGTCGAACCGGCGCCGATAGCGATCGAGCGCCGCCAGCGAGCGCCAGAGCGCGTCCGAACGGGCACGGTCGAGCTCCGGCGCAATGTGCTTCAAAAGCCCCGCGTCACCCAGGTCGCGGATGATTCGCTCAGAGGCGCCACTTCGCACAATCTTGTAGAGCTCCTCCACGAGACGCGCCGGGGAACTGTGGACTATCTCCCCGTGATGCCGCCGGATCGCGGCACTCACGGCCGGGTCAATCGACAGATCAAGCCGAGCCGCCAGCACGACCGCCCGTAGCATCCTGACCGGGTCCTCGAGGAAGCGCTGGTTGGGGTCGCCGATGCTCCGGATCGTGCGGCTCCTGATGTCCCGCATGCCACCTACGTAGTCCAGGATCGAGCGACTCGAGGCGTCGTAGAACAGTGCATTGATCGTGAAGTCCCGCCTGGAGGCATCCTCCTCGGCGGTACCGAACGTGTTGTCGCGCGGGATCACCTGCCGTGTCCGGGTGCGCCCTTCGCCGGCCGCGGCCACCTCCCGCTTCGCACGCTCAGCTTCGCGCGCCGCGCGCTCGGTGTCTGTTTCCGGGGGCAGCTGCTTGCGGAAGGTGGCGACCTCGAGCGTCTTCTCCCCGAACTTGATGTGCGCCAGCCGGAAGCGCCGGCCGATGATCCAGCAGTTTCGGAACAACCGCTTGATCTGATGTGGGTGCGCCGAGGTGCCGAGGTCGAAGTCCTTCGGGCGCCGGTCCAGCAGCAGGTCGCGCACACCGCCGCCCACGAGGTAGGTCTCGAAGTCGTTCTGCTGGAGCCGGTTGATGACCTTGAGCGCGTCGTCGTCGATGTGCCGGCGGGAGAGATGATGCTCCGATCGGAGGATGGTCGTCGGCTCCGCCATTCGGTCGAGGATTATACAACTCCATCAGCCGCGTACACGGTGCGCTCCGTGTCAGGGCTCTGGCTAATTCAACATAAGCTCTTCTTTATCAGTGTGTTACTACCGATCATCCCTTAATGGCCATCCAGTTCTCACCACACCCGACGTCGACCGTCAGCGGCACGCGCAGCTCGACGGCCTGCTCCATCCGATCGCGCACCAGCGAGGCCACGGAGTCGGCCTCTCCACGCGGGGCCTCGAGTAGCAGCTCGTCGTGTACCGTAAGTATCATCGGCACAGAGGGCGGCAACGCGCCAGCGAGATCGATCATCGCCCGCTTCAGGATGTCGGCGGCGGTACCCTGGATCGGCATGTTCACCGTCACCCGCTCAGCGGCGGCCCGGATCTGGCCGTTGCGGCTGCGCAGCTCCGGTACCGGCCGGCGCCGGCCGAACATTGTCCGGACCTCACCGCTCTCCCGCGCTGTCTCGATCACTCCCTCGAGAAATCCCCGCACGCTGGGATAGGCCGCGAAGTAGGCGTCGATGAACGCCTGCGCCGCTTGCGGCGTGACTCCGATGTCCCGCGATAGCGTGAAGGCCGTCTTCCCGTAGAGCAGGGCGTAGTTGATGATCTTGGCGCGACGACGCAGCTCGTGCTGGTCGAACCCGCTGTCGCTCCCGAACACCTGGTGCGCCGTCTGGTCGTGGATGTCCTCGCCGCGAACGAACGCAGCGATCAGCGCGGGGTCGGCCGACAAGTGAGCCAGCACCCGCAGCTCGATCTGGGAATAGTCGGCCGAGATCAGCACGTGGCCCTCGCGCGCCACGAAGGCGCGGCGGATCTCACGGCCGAGCGGCGTTCGGATCGGGATGTTCTGCAGGTTCGGGTCACTGCTGCTGAGCCGGCCGGTCACGGCGACCGCCTGGTTGAAGGATGTGTGCACGCGGCCCGTGTCCGGGCGCACGAGCCGGGGGAGTGCGTTGACGTAGGTACTCTTGAGCTTCTGGACCGTCCGCCACTCGACGATCAGACGTGGTAGCTCGTGCTGCGCCGCCAGCTCCTCGAGCACCTCAGCCGACGTGGACGCCACACGTGTTTTCCCGGTTTTCCTCCGGGTCGGCAGCGCCAGCTTCTCGAAGAGAATGGCCGACAGCTGCTGCGACGAGTTGATGTTGAACTCTTCACCAGCGAGCCTGAAAACCCGCGCTTGCAGATCGGCCAACTCGGCGTCCATCCGGTTTGCCTGTTCGGCGAGGGCGTCGGTGGCGATCCGGACGCCGGTGCGTTCGATGTCGACCAGTACGGGGATCAGCGGATGTTCCAGCTCGCGGTAGAGTTTCGCCAGCCGCTCCCGGCGCAGCAGGTCAGTCAACGGCTCGGCCACCTGCAACGGCAAGTCGGCCCGCTCACAGGCATACGTGAGAACACCATCCGGTGGCAGGCGGTCGAAGTCGGGTGCCTTCGGGCCCTTGCCACGCACTGTTTGGGCGGTCTGCGGCTGGTAGCCCGCATACTCGAGCGCCAAGGTCTCGAGAGTTTGGGTTGCCCGGGTGGCGTCGAGGAGATAGCTTGCGATCATCGTGTCGAGCTCGAGACCCTGCAGCCGTATGTCGTGCGTGGCGAGCCACAGCATCTCCCGCTTGAGGTCGTGCCCGACCTTTCGCACCTGGGGGTCCTCGAGAATCGGGCCCAGTATGGCGAACACGGTAGCGCCGTCCAGGCTGCCGCTCAGGTCCAGCCCGTCTCGCGCTAGTGCCACGTAGCTGGCAGACCGGGCCGCCGTCGAGAACGCCAGGCCGACGACGCCGGCGCGAGAGGGCGGGCCGGACACCGTCACCACATGCAGTCCGCAGCGACCGATCGCGCGTAGTGAGGCAGCAAGTGTCTCAAGCTCGTTGACCTCGTTGACGATCCGGTAGTCGGTGGAGACACTGTCGACGGTCGGCGCGAACTCGCTCAGCAACGACGTGAATCCGAGCGTGGAGAACAGCGTGACGCAGCGAGCTCGGTCTGGACCTCGATAGCGGTATCGTTCCGGTTCGTAGGACACCGGCACATCCGTGTGGATGCGTACGAGCTCGCGGCTGCGCCGGGCGTCTTCAGCATGCTCGGTCAACGCGGTTCGATACCTCTTTGTCGGCAGCTCGCCCACGTGCCCCAGCAGCCGATCGAGCGTGCCGAATCCGGAAACCAGTTCTCGCGCCCCTTTCTCGCCGATACCGGGCACGCCCTTCACGTTGTCGCTGGCATCCCCCATCAAGGCAAGGACGTCGACGACCTGGTCGGGACGCACGCCGAACTTCTCCAGCACTCCGGCATCGTCGTACCAGGTGCCCGCATCCCGCGGGTTGAACACCCGGAGCCGGTCGCCGACAAGCTGAAAGAAATCCTTGTCCGCGGTCACCACGACCACATCGACACCGGCGGCGACTGCCCGCGCGGCCAACGTGCCTATCACATCGTCCGCCTCGAACCCCTCGTGGGTCACGACCGGAACACCCAGGGCCGCGCAGGCCTCATGAACCCAGGTGATCTGCTCCACGAGATCATCGGGCATGGGCCGCCGGTTTGCCTTGTAGTCAGCGGCGAGCACGTTGCGAAAGGTCGGTCCCTGCAGGTCGAACGCCGCCACCACCAAATCCGGTTGCTGCTCGCTGATCAGCTTCCGCAGCATCGTGATGAAGCCGTACACCGCGTTGGTCGACCGTCCGTCTGGGCCAGTCAATCCGCGGATCGCGTAATAGGCACGATACATCTGCGAGCTGCCGTCGATCAGGAAGAGACGCGTAGCGGATGGCATGATCCGGGAAGGAACGTCAGTATATACGCCGCCACCGCGCGCTGAGGGTCGATGCGCAGCGCAAGACGGCGGCTCTCGCCATCGCCGTTGCGAAAACGGATCGGGCGGACTGGATTCGAGACAGGGACTCAGCGACCGGTCGTGAATCCCAGGCCTCGCGTCTCAAGCCGCCGCCGTGACGCAGCAAACGGTCTACTGCTGCGTTTCGAGGGCAAGGTTCAACGACTTGCTCTCGCCGTCTCGGAGGCTGACACGTGCGGCGCGGCGCCGCAGCTCGCCAAGCAGCCTGGGGTCGAACCATTCCCCCTCCTGAATCACTTCGACCACCGAGAGGAGATAGTCGCCCGGCGGGAGACCGCGTATCCGATATTGCGCGTTCTGGTCCGGTCGCAACGCCCTGATGTGTCTCGACTGCGGTTGCCAGAGCGCGTCGTCGGTCGGAAACGCAATGACAGTCAGCTCCGTCAGCGCGTCGCCCCGTTCGTCGTGCACCATCCCGGTCAGCTCCGTGATCCGGTCCGTGAGCACCAGCGAGACACCCGAGACGGTCTGCCCGGCGCCAAAGTCCAGCGGGATGTCGACGACGTCCCGTCCTTCGACATACACGCTCTTCAGCTGCAGTCCGTCTGGCAGTCGGTTGATCCGGATCAGGCGCGGGCCGCCGACGATATCACTCAGGACGAAACTGCTGTCCGCCCCGACGCCGGCATCCGCCCCTCCGCGTTGCTCGAACGGCGTCGGATTGAGTGGGCTCGTGGTGACCAGCAGCCGCTCGACGTCGGACGGGTCGGGTAGCTGGTTTCCATCGAAGGTGATCGTGCCGTGAATCTCGGCGCCGTGTCGCAGCATCATCGTCAGATCGGTGATGTCCTGCCCATCGACCGCGATTTCCTGGCTCGCGAAGACCTGCTCGCTGGCTCGCCGCCCTCCGCCCTGTCGCGCCTGGACCGTGTACCGACCTGGTGGCACGTTTTTTACTTCGAAGTAACCGTCCCGATCGCCGCGTCCGACCAGCCTGGTGCCCGACGTGCGACCCATGACGTCCGCCAAGGTCAGTAGCACCTGGGCTCCGCGGGCCGGTAACCCGTCGGGGCCGAAGATCAGGCCCTCGACACGCGCCATCTGGACGAGCTGCGCGTCGAAGTTGACGCCGCTCAACTCCTGGCTCATACCGAGCGTGAGCGGCGTCGCGTTTCGAAGCATAGTCACCCCCGGGTAATAGGTCGGCGCAAACCCGATCGTGTCCGGATCCTCGACGACGCTGGGAGCCTCGAACTGCCGGCCGCCAACGCCACCACCCCGTCCCCCGAGCCCGCCTCGCCCACCCCGGCCGTTCTGACCACGCCGGCGGCGCAGCGTCACATTGACGTAGTAGTCACCAGACTCGAGGTCGAATACCCGGTACTGTCCCCGATCGTCGGTCTGATCACTGCCCGCCGGCTCGATCTGGCGCTGACCCTGACGGTAGACGTACCGCAACACCTGGACCATGGCGCGCACCATCGGTTCCCCATCCTCGTCCACCACGTACCCGGTGATCACCGAGCCCCGTGGCAGGGCGATGTCGACGTTGCGGAGCTGCCGGCCGGCGTCGACCCGGATCGGGAGCGGCGGTTGCCGCGGATGCTGCTGACCATAGGCGATCGTAACGAACCCCGCCTTGCTCACCGTCACCGTGTACCGGCCAGTCTGCAGATCGGTGAACAGGTATCGCCCGTTGTCGTCGGTCTGCACCGTCCGGCGATCGCGAGTGTCCTGGCCGGCGAGCCGTATCGTGGCGCGCTTGACCACGGCGCCCGTGTCACCGGCCAGCACCCGCCCGGACAGCGCTGCCACACCGGTCGTCGGATCGAGCGCCGAGGTGTCGCGCACCGGCTGGCCGGATTGCTGACCCGCGCCGTCGCGCGTCTGGGTTAACGCCGTGGGCGCAGTCGCGCCGGTGATCCCGAGCAGCCAGAGAACGCCAGTCGCCAGGACGAACCATCGCGTCAGCATCGGACCCATTATCACTGTAATGCAGACCGACCCCAGGAGCACGTTATTCCCCGGCGTCCTTATCGACAGGCTTGTAGCTTCGGGGTGTGGAATTCGCGCCGTGCCAGCGTTGACTGATTGTCCCTGGGACGCGAGCGTTCAGTGTGGAGGTTTCGGCAAGGCGCTTCGTGAGGTGGCTGGGCGGAATACGGGGGCCTGGGAATCCCAGGCCCCCGGCAGTCGTCAGTTCAACAACTCGAGATCGCTTCGCGCTTCCTCGTTGGTTCGTAGCCGGTTGGTCACCGAGAAGGCCAGTGACTGGCGGGCGAGGGTCTCCACGAGCAGGCGGTCGACCGGGCTGGTGACCACCCCGGTCAGCGTGACATGGCCACGCTCGACGACGATGTGGATGGGCGGCGAGGGGCCCAGCCCGTAGCGCCAGAAGTTCGAGTTGCCGTAGATCGCTCTGGCAATGCGGTGCCGGAGCTGGTCATCGAACCTCGAGGCCGGCAGCACCGTGATGGCGTCGTCGACATCGGTAACTCCCTCAACCCGGGCGACCCGCTTGATGATCTCTTTGCTCTTGAACGGGCTGGTGACATAGCCGGTCAGCGCGACCACGCCCTGCTCGTCGATGGTCGCCTTGACGTCATCGAAGATCGTGAAGTAGCCGTACCGGTTCACCTGTCGCTGGATGTCTTCGAAGACCTGAAACTTCTTCCGTTCGGGCTCCGCGAACACGAATGTCGAGCCCAGGGCGAGGACGAAGAGCATCGCCGTTCCGCGTAGCATCATCTGACACCTCCCTGCCCGATCCACCTCCGGCGTGTCGCGTGAACCCCATCGCTCACCACGACCGATCGAGCCTCTGTTACTGGTTAAGCAATCGTGATGCCAGCGGCCTTGAATTCATATAAATAATTGTTAATGCATAACTTAACTGAATGATAGGGGGAGATTGAGAACGCGTAGATTGTCCTCTTTAGAGGACGTCTTGTGGTGGGCGTCACAACACCATAATCACCCCCACGCCGGCAGCAATCAGCACCACCTGACGGACGGCGCCCACGTCGATCGTATCGCGGTGCAGCCCGGGGATGAGGTCGGACATCGCCACGTAGAGGAAGCTGCCGGCGGCGACGGCGAGGACGTAGGGTAGCGCAGTCGGTGTCCAGCTGGCCGCGGCATAGACAGCGACGGCGCCAACCGCGCACGTCGAGGCCGACAGGGCGTTCAGGACAAAGGCCCGGCTGCGCGAGTAGCCGGCGTCGAGGAGGATCGCGAAGTCGCCGACCTCCTGCGGAATTTGGTGGGCCGCGACAGCCAGCGCCGTGGTGACGCCCAGGGGCAGCGAGGTGAGGACCGCGGCGCCCACAATAGCGCCGTCGGTGAAGTTGTGCAGACCGCCGCCGATCAGGATGAGCGTGGCGCTGCTGCTGTGCGCCTCGCACTCCGCGGTGTGGCAGTGGCGCCAGATGACCAGCTTCTCGAGCATGAAGAAGCCGAGAATCCCGGCTAGCAACGCCCCCAGCGCCGCCGGCGCCCGCAACGACTCGAGAGCCTCCGGGACCAGGGCGAGCAACGCCACGCCGAGCAGCGTGCCCACCGCAAAGCTGATCAGACCTGGCACCAACTGCATACGGGTGCGGTGATCGAGCAGCAGGAGCGGCGACGCGAGGAGCACCCCACCCCCGCTCCCGATCAGACTCAAGCCGACTGCCGCAAGTAACTCCACGCGCGGGATGATATACGAAGGAGGCAGGGACGCGAGGCAGAATGACGGACAAATCAGGGCGTCGCCGCGTAGCCGCGCCTGGCGCGGACGCGGTAGGCCGAGCTGCGGATCTCGACCCGAATCGAGTGCCACCGGCCGTCCTTTACCGCTTGCGCCGGATAACCGAGATAGTACTGCCGGCTCAACTCGTCGGCGATGCCGGCGGTCGCCGGGTCGAGGTCATCGGCGTTCCGGATGATCTCGGTCCGGCCACCGCTTTCGTCGGTGAGGTCCCGCAGGGCGGTCACGTTGACCCGGTCGTCCTGCGTCGCGGTGATCGGGTTGCGGCCGGTCGGCATCTGCGGCGGCCGGCGGCCGCCACCCGGAACCGGAAACGGAAACGGCATCCTCGGCGGCATCGGGATCGTCGGGCCCCGGCGGTTCCAGCCGGCCGGAAACGATGCTCCATCGATGCCAATCGCGTAGATCAGAGCCTCGTTCTCGCGTATGAGCCGCTGCAGCTCTAGTAGGTCGATCTCGCTGTTGGTGTCGTTGCCGTCGGAAATGATCAACAGCGCCTTCTTGCGGTGCCGTCCCTCGGCCACCTGCGGCACCGAGTCGGCCACCGCGTCATACAGGGCCGTGCCGCCGCGCGAGCGAATGTCCCGAATCGCACGACTGAGCCGGTCGCGGTCGACCGTCCAGTCCTGCAACCGGATCGGCGTGTAGCTGAACGCATAGAGGAAGATCTCGTCGTCGGGACCGAGTAGGTCGTACAGGAATCGGTCGAGGGCGCCGCGCGCCGCCTCCATCTTCCGGCCTTCCATGCTCCCGCTGGCGTCGAGGACGATCCCCAGACTGACCGGCACGCGTTCGTTGCTGAACTGGGTCACCTCCACGAGCTCGCCGTCCTCGTAGACGACAAAGTCGTCCCGGGTCAGGCCATCGACGAAGCGGCCGCGGGCATCGGTGACTGTCGCGTTGACGTTGATCAGCTCGACCCCGCTGCGGAACACGACTGCCGGGTCACCTGGATCAGGTTGCTGCTGACCCGCGACCGCGAGCGGGATGGCGAAAACCAACAGTGTGGCGAGCACGCGTCTGGTCATGTCGAGCTCCGGAGCGACTGGTGGATCTTCGCCTGTAAGACCGAGCAAAAACCTTGCCGTGTTGCGAACGTGCGCGCGACGCGCTAATTACGCTTTTTCGCTAGGATACGAGGCCAGGATCGGGGCACCGGCTGGGCCGCCGGGCGCAACGCGAGACAACGTGTGCTCTCAAGAGGTCATGCCGCGTCAGGATTCATGCCCTCCGTGAACAGCAGACCGTCACGCTCGGCGAGTGTGCGGACCGGGTTGAAGCCTTCGGCGCGTAATGCCGCCACGGCGCCGCCCTGCGCGCGATAGTGCGGGTCAATCGACCGCGCCGAGAACAGGGCGCCTAGGCCGCCGCGCGGTGCTTGCTCGATTACGACACACCGCCCCCCGACGCGCAGTACGTGTCGAACTCCCTGGAGCGTGCCCACACGCTCGTGCGGGCGCATGGCGGCGACGAGTTCCGGGATGACGACGACATCGAACCAGCCCTGTGCGAACGGCGGTGCGCGGAACCTGGAGACTTTCACATCGACCAGCACCCCCCGAGCCGCCGCGGCACGCGAGATGGCCTCAGCGGCGGTGTCGTCGGAGACCAGAGCCGCCGCCTGCCCACTGATTCCCACCTTGGCCGCTAGCTGGCTGATCAAGCGCGGGTTGCCGTGACCAATCTGCAATACCCGGTTACCTAGCTGCACCCCGGCCATCGAGACCAGGAGGTCTTCTGCTCCCTTGAGCTTCTTCAAGAACGCCATGACCGTAACCCGAGCCCGGCAGCTCCGGTATATGACATCTCCTAGCCGGTGTAACGGTGGATGATCCCGTGCAGTACTCAGCTTCTGGCGCCGTGATATTATAGTGACCATACCGTGAAACACCCTATCGAAATCAGGCCCGCTCAGGGCAAGCTCGGCGTCTTGCTCGTCGGCATGGGCGCCGTCAGCACCACGTTCATCGCCGGCACGCTGCTCGTCAGGAAGGGGTTGGCGCCGCCGACCGGTTCGCTTGCTGCGATGGGCACGATCCGGCTGGGCAAGCGCAACGAACGGTGCACGCCGCTCATTAAGGATTTCGTGCCGCTGGCGTCGCTCGACGACCTCGTGTTCGGCGCCTGGGACATTTTTAAGGAGAACGGCTACGAGGCGGCCCTCACGGCCGGTGTCCTGGACAAGTCGATGCTCGAACAGATCCGGCCTGAGCTCGAGGTAATCCGGCCCTGGCCCGCAGTCTTCGACCAACGGTATGTCAAGCGGCTAATGGGCCCTAACGTCAAGACGGGCGCGAACAAGCGGGAGCTCGCCGAGCAGGTGCGGGCCGACATCCGCGCGTTCAAGCAGGCCAACGAGCTCGACCGGGTGGTGATGATCTGGTGCGGCAGCACCGAGGTCTTCATGACCGCGGGTGCAGCGCACGCGTCGATCGAGGCGTTCGAGCAGGCGATGGAGTCGAACGCTGGGGAAATTCCTTCCAGCATGGTCTACGCCTATGCGGCGCTGAAGGAGGGTATTCCGTACGCCAATGCCGCACCGAACCTCAGCGCCGACATTCCAGCCCTGGACCAGCTCGCCATTGACAACGGGTCGCCGGTCGCCGGCAAGGACCTGAAGACCGGGCAGACCCTGATTAAAACGATCGTGGCGCCAGGCCTCAAGGCGCGGCTGATTGGGGTGGCGGGATGGTACTCGACCAACATCCTCGGCAACCGCGACGGGGAGGTACTGGACGACCCGGAGTCGTTCAAGACCAAGGAGGAGAGCAAGAAGTCGGTTCTTGACTACATCCTCCAGCCCGAGCTCTATCCGACGTTGTACAGCGACCTCTGTCACGTCGTACGGATCAACTACTACCCGCCACGTGGCGATAATAAGGAGGGTTGGGACAACATCGATCTGGTCGGTTGGCTCGGATACCCGATGCAGCTCAAGATCAATTTCCTGTGCCGCGACAGCATTCTTGCCGCGCCGATTGTGCTCGATCTCGTGCTGTTTCTCGACCTGGCGAAACGCGCAGGCATGAGCGGCATCCAGGAGTGGCTTTCTTTCTACTTCAAGAGCCCGGTGCATGCACCCGGTTTGTATCCCGAGCACGATCTGTTCATTCAGCTGATGAAGCTGAAGAACACGCTGCGGTTCTTGCGTGGCGAAGAGCTGATCACACACCTCGGTCTCGAGTACTACGACTGAGCGCTCTGGTGTGGAGCCGGCGGCGGCCGGCCGAGCGTCTGAAGCCCAGATCCAGGCAGCCCACGACGTCGACGAGCGCTCATGCCCCACAACGCGCTCCGGCCGATCCTCTTCGGCGGTCTGTTCGTTGGGGTGCTGTCCGCCCTGCCGATCATCTCGATCGGCAACTGCTGCTGCCTGTGGGTGGTCGGCGGCGGCCTAGTGACCGCCTACCTGACGCAACATGGCCGGTCTGACCCGATCCAGCTGGGCGAGGGTGCCCTGGGCGGGTTCTTGTCCGGTGTTCTCGGAGCGGTGATTTACGCGGTAGTGGCGTTTCCGGTCCAGGTCGTGACGGCGCCGTTGCAGCGCGGCCTGATGAATGGGCTGCTCGAATCGGCCGCCGATGTGCCACCCGAAGTACGCGAGATGATCGAGGGCCTCGGGTCCGGCGGAAGTGTCGGCGCCGCGGTGGTCGGGTTCTTCTTCATGCTGGCCGTGGGCATGGTCTTCTCGACCTTGGGCGGGCTGCTGGGCGCCCTTCTCTTCCGTTCCACCGCACCCGCGATCCCGGCCGCTCCTCCCCAGCCGCGCTGACCAGGACGCCTGATGGTGTCCGCCGGCCTGGCCTCCCGGTAACAACGCCCTGCCGACAACGCCGAGGCGGGATCATCGACCACTCGGACCGTTCTCCCGCATCCTAACCCGTACTACCTGTCCCCCGGATGTCCTTCAGTCTCTATCGGGCGGACCCGGATCCGCCGAAACGTAGTGTGGAAAATATGTGCAGCATCGTTTGAGAGTGATCATGCGTGACCGATGGATGACAGCGGGACAACCGCCAGTGAGGCTTCAGCACGGGCTGCTAGCCTGCGCGCTATTGTTCGGCGCGTATGGCTGCGCCGTCCTAGCTGGCGCCGGAACGCCGTTTCCGGACAAGGTGCCGGCGTCAGAGGCGCCTGCCAAGTCCAGCATCCCCACGGTGGCTCCGCCGCCACAGATACCCCCATTCCAGGCGTCGAGTCCCTTGTCCCACGAGCCTCAGCCGCAGTCGTTGCCTCTCCTGGAGCCGCTGGTCGTGACGCAACTCGACGAAGTGGCGCCGCTGCCCGGGCTCGACGAGCAAATCCTGACGCTGCTGCTATCCGAGCCACTGCCGGTCACCGATCTGCTGCGGCTACTGCTGCGGGAGACCGCTGTCAGCGTGGTGCCCGATTCCGGCATTAACGAGATGTTCTCGGGTGAGCTCAAGGACGTCACCCTGCGGCAGGCGCTCGACCTCGTGCTGCGTCCGCTCGATCTTGATTACCGGATGGAAGACGGGGTGTTGCGGGTCGTCAGGCGACCACTGCAGACGCGAATCTTCGAGGTGAATTTCGTCACCACCCGCCGTATCGCGACCAGACGGGTGTCAACGGGGTCGGCCGAGGGTGCCGCCAACCGGACCGCGGTCGTCTCGCGCGACGACCGCGACCTGTTCACCGAGCTCGAGAAGGCCGTGCGTCCGCTGTTGTCGATCTCCGGCCGGGCGCATCTGGATCGAGGCGCTGGGCTGCTACAAGTCACCGACCTCCCAGAGCGGGTCGACGCCGTGGGTGACTATCTGGACCGGTTCGTCAGGCGCGCTGGACGCCAAGTCTACATCGAGGCGCACATCATCGAGGTAGCACTCTTCGACACCTCGTCGGCCGGTCTCGACTGGCGGGCGCTGAACCGGGTGACGCCCGCGTTACGGAACATCGATGCTGATTCGATCCGTCCCGTCCTGAGAACTCGGACCGACGTCGATCGGTTCTTGGAGGCGCTCGAACAACAGGGCGATGTCACGACGATCTCACGTCCGACCGCAGTCACGATGAATAACGAGCCGGTCGTCATCCGGATCGACACTCGGTACCTCCCCGTCGAAACACCGGGCCTGGCGACTCCGCGGCCCGTCACCGCGAGCATCGTGCTCTCCATGACGCCACAGGTCGGTCTCGACGGCCTCGTCACGTTGAGCGTGACCCCCAGCGTGACCACCGTGGTCGGCCTGAGGCGATTTGGGCCGGGAGATCCAGTCCCGACATTGATGGTCCGGGAGACCGACACGCTGCTCCGGGTGCGTGACGGCGAGACGGCCGTTCTGGCCGGCTGGTTGCACCGGGCGGAGCCGCCAGCCCCGGTCGGGCCGAACACCGACACCGGAAGCGGGACCGCGCTGGCACCAGCCGCGCGTCTGACCAATCTCGTGATTCTGCTGACGCCGACGGTGTTCACCGACCACTAGTCTGGGAGCCATTCGTGAGACCCCGCGCTGCACAGATAACAGTATTGCCAGTCGACGGCAGCAGGGCTGTGAGGATGCTGGTTTAGCGAGGCGGAGCCGGCCGGGCCGGAGGTATGAGGCGGAGCTTGCCACTGGCAGAGGAGCACAGCGATGTACAAAAAGTACTACGCCTTCACCGAAAAGCCCTTCAGTCTGACGCCGGACCCGAAGTTCCTGTTTCGCAGCGAGACCCACGCCGGCGCGTTCGAACTACTCGAATACGCGACACGCCGGCGAGAAGGCTTCGTCGTCATCACGGGGGACATCGGCACCGGCAAGACGATCTTGTGTCGGGCGTTGCTCGAGCGACTCGACCGCCAGACCTTTAGCGCGCTGCTAGTCAACCCGTTTCTGTCAGAGACTGATCTGCTCAAGATCACATCCTGCAGGACTTCGGCGTAGTCTCGCGTGACGAGGTCAAGGCCGGCCACATGCGCCAGGTGAGCAAACAGGCGCTGATCGATACGCTCAACGACTTTCTGCTGTCCCTGGTCCCACTTGGTGCCTGCGCGATGGTGATCGTAGACGAGGCACAGAACCTGCCGCAGCAAGTGCTCGAGCAGATTCGTATTCTGTCGAACCTCGAGACGGACAAGGAAAAGCTGCTGCAGATCGTGCTCGTGGGCCAACCGAATCTCAGCACGACACTACGGGCGCCCGAGCTCCGTCAACTGGCGCAGCGGGTGTCGATCAGACACGAGCTACAACCGCTCACCCAGGACGAGGTGGCGGCCTATGTCATCCACCGACTGACGGTGGCCGGCGGCGGATCGTCGGTGGTCTTTCGGCCGCGGGCGCTCGAAACGATCCATCGCTTGTCGCAGGAAATCCCACGGGTGATCAACCTGCTGTGCGACCGCGCCCTGCTGGCCGGATTCGCGGCCCGGACGAGCGTCATCGACGCCGGCGTGGTGAATACCGCCTCAGGGAGTCTGGACCTGCCGCGCGCTACGTGGTCCGCACCACCGCTCGGAACCTGTCTGCGCCGCCGTGCCTCGGTGGCCGTGGCGCTCGGTCTGTCGATCCTGATCGGCTCAGCCGCCGCGGAGTTGGGGTATCTTGTGTCCCAGGGCTATCGTCTGACGGTGACCGACCGCTTCCAGCTGGTCGCGGTACAACGACCAGTCGATCCGCCAACGGCGTCCGCCAACATCGAGTCGTCGAGACCATGAGCACGTTGCTCGATTCACTGCGGCGGGCCAAGCAGGCTGGTGCAGAGGCCGCGCACCCAGGCGCTACCGCACGTCAAGTGGAAGCGATTCTGGCTGCCTTGGGCTATGCGCGGCGTCAGCCCCGGGTGCGGGTCGTCCGGTACGCGGTCGGCGGTCTGGTGCTGGCGTCGGTCGCCATGCTCGGCTGGGCTGTGTCGGAGCGTTCGGCCTCGATAGCACCGGACGGGCTAGTAGCGGTCCGCCACCCCGCAGGTACCGAGTCGGTGGCCCCGGAGTCACGTGCCGATGACGCGGTGCCGCCAACGACGTCCGGTGCTAGCCCGCCGCGCCAGCTCAGCGAGCGCGGACGCATGTCTGAGCTGTTCGCCGCGGCGCTGGCGCTCCAGCGGGCCGGCGACCTCGGCGGTGCGATAACCGAGTATCAGACCCTCCTGTCCGAGACCGCCGGCAGCGCGCAGGTGTACAACAACCTGGGACTGCTGTATCGGGCGCAAGACCGGCTCGACGATGCGGCGCGCGAGTTCGAGCACGCGATCGCCATCGACCCTCGATACTCGAAGGCTCGCAATAATCTGGGCGTGGTCCGCATGTATCAGACCCGGCATGAGGACGCGGCCGCCGCGTTCCGCGAGGCTCGTCGGCTCGATGGCACGAACCTCGATGCGTGGGTCAACCTCGCCTTGGCGGTGCAGGCAGCGGGCGACCCAGTGGCAGCACAGCGCACGCTTGTCGACGCGCTGTCGATTGACGCCAGGCACGGCCCCACGCACTACAATCTGGCGCGGCTGTTCGAACTGAGCGGTGACGTCTCACGTGCTATCGAGCACTATGAGCGATTTGTCGAATACAGCGGCGCCGAGCATGCCGAGTTCGTCGCGACGGTGCGCGACCGGATCGCCGCGCTGGGCGGAGCCGGCTCGTCGCGCTATTGACCGGCTCCCAGAATGGCGCGGATCGTCGACAGCCGTGAGCACAGCTCGGTGACACCCAGATTTTACCCGTCGACGTATCAGGACACGTGGGCACGCCTGGTCCGCGTGTCGCGCAGCCTGTCCGCCTCCGCCGAGACCGCGGCGAACCGGCCGGCTTCTCCGGGTTTCTGTCTTCTGAGCCCTGACCGCCGAGTGCCGAGGGACACGCTCTGAATGGCCCTGATCGAGACCCGCGATCTGTGGAAGACCTACCGCATGGGCAACGACACGATTCATGCCCTCCGAGAGGTGTCCGTGCAGATCGAGCGTGGTGAGTATGTCGCGATCATGGGGCCGTCCGGCTCCGGCAAGTCCACGTTGATGAACTTGATCGGGTGTCTGGACACGCCCAGCCGAGGCAGCTACCTGCTAAACGGTCACCAAGTGGGGGAACTGGACGACGACGAGCTAGCGCGGATTCGTAACGAAGAGATCGGGTTCGTCTTCCAGACTTTCAACCTCCTGCCCCGTGCCACCGCGCTGCACAACGTCGAGCTGCCACTCGTGTACGCCGGCGTGGTCGGTCCAAATCGCCGCGCCCGTGCGCTTGCTGCGCTCGACGGCGTCGAGCTAGCCGACCGTATCAGCCATAGACCGAACGAGCTGTCCGGTGGACAACGACAGCGCGTCGCGATCGCGCGTGCGCTGGTTAACAATCCGTCCATCTTGCTGGCCGACGAGCCGACCGGAAATCTGGATTCGAAGACAGGTCTGGAGATCATGACCCTGTTCGATCGTCTGCACGCGAACAGGAACACGATCATCCTGATCACGCACGAACCGGAGGTCGCTAAGTACGCTCACCGAGTGATCCATCTCCACGATGGTCGGGTCGACAAGGACGTACGGCAGTCACATCGATCACCGACCACGGGAGTCGATCCCTAGGGGTGTGTCTCTCAAATGGCTCGATAGACTTGCCGGCGCGCCGATCCGGGTCCAGGATCCGGACCGTCTCGAGAAGCTCGAGCATCCGGGTCCGCGCCCCGGTTCGTGGGACGACGCCGTTCGTCAAGAGCGTTTCGATGACCTGATCACCGACTGTGAACACCGGGTTCAGCGCAGTGCTCGAGTCTTGTAACACCAGCGCTACACTCAAAGCCCGTGCTCGCGATACTCGCCGAACACGGCGCGAAGCGTGTCGGCGAGCTCGCCCACGGTGGCCCTGGCCTCGACGGCGGCGATGATCGGCGGGACTAGGTTCGTTCCGTCGCGGGCTGCCAGGGTCACCGTGTCGAGCGTCTGCTGCCATCGTATCTGGTCACGCGATGCTCGCAGGCGGGCGACCCGCTCGCGCTGGGCATGCTCGACCGCCGGGTCGATACGCAGCACATCGATGCTCACGTCGGCGTCGTTGGTGAAACGATTCACCCCGACCACCACACGCGTGGCGCCATCGACGGCCTGCTGGTCGCGATAAGCCGACTCCTGGATCTGCCGCTGAATCACGCCGCGCTCGATCGCCACCATGGTGCCGCCGTCGGCCGCGATCCGCTCGAGGAGCGCGGTCGCATCTTGCTCGATCGCGTCCGTCATCGACTCAATGGCGTAGGAACCAGCGACGGGGTCGACCGTGTTCACGACGCCGGTCTCGGCGGCGATGAGCTGTTGCGTCCGCAAGGCGATCCTGGCCGAGGTGCGGGTCGGGAGCCCCAGCGCCTCATCACGGCCGTTGCAGTGCAGCGACTGGGTACCCCCGAGGACCGCAGCCATCGCCTGCAACGCCACCCGCACGATGTTGTTGTCCGGCTGCTGGGCTGTCAGCGTGCTGCCGGCGGTCTGCGTGTGAAAGCGTAATTGTTGCGCGCGCGGCTCTGTAGCGCCGAAGCGGTCGCGCATCACGCGCGCCCATAGCCGCCGTGCAGCGCGGAACTTCGCCACCTCCTCGAGGAAGTTGTTATGCGCTGCAAAGAAGAAGGACAGCCGCCGACCGAACACATTGACGTCAAGCCCCGCCTCGATGGCCGCTTCCACGTACGCGATCGCGTGGGCGAACGTGAACGCCACCTCCTGGACCGCCGTTGCGCCAGCCTCACGGATGTGATACCCGCTGATCGACACCGGGTGCCAGCCTGGTAACTCCGCGCCGCAGTACGCCATGACATCGGTCACGATGCGAAGAGACGGACGCGGTGGAAAGATGTAGGTGCCACGCGCTACATACTCTTTCAGAATGTCGTTCTGTACCGTTCCGGCGACCGCGGACGGCTCGACGCCCTGACGACGTGCCGTGGCGACATACAGCGCGAGGAGGATGGCGGCGGTCGCATTGATCGTCATCGATGTCGAGACGCGGCCGAGCGGGATCCCGTCGAAGAGCAGGGTCATGTCCTCGATGGAGTCGATCGCCACGCCGACCCGGCCAACCTCCCCGCGTGCGAGGGCGTGGTCGGAGTCGTATCCGATCTGCGTCGGGAGATCGAAGGCGACGCTCAGGCCGCTCACACCCTGGTCGAGCAGGTACCGATACCGCTGGTTCGACTCGGCGGCGGTACCAAAGCCGGCATATTGCCGCATCGTCCATAGTCGGCCGCGGTACATCGTCGGGTGGATGCCGCGCGTGTACGGAAACTCCCCGGGTTCACCGAGCGTGCGCTCAGGGTTCCAATCCCGCAGGTCGTCCGGTGCGGCGGTGTCCGATGCCATCGCAGTGCGATTGTAATGGAATCGGCCAGACCCCGGCCCCGGGTGCCTCCCGCGTCGACCTTCGGGGGACCCGGCGGCATCCGTGGCGGACGGCTCCTCTGATTCCGGACCGGGTTTCGCAATCAGACGCGCCAGCGCCACACTCCACGTGTGCCATTACCTTGACACAACTACATATAGTATATATAATTTTTAATGGCACTGTATTTAGTTCCATCCCCCATGACTCGGTATCCTGCTCTCACCCTCTCGGCTCCGCCGCCGGTTCGGTACCGGGCATTCGCTTGGCGTGTTCAGCGCAGTGTCACGTCGGACACGTGTGAGCGACGTGCCCGTTGCAGTGGGAGGACGTCCGACCCTGCGTCGCTGGCCTCGTGGCGTTCCTGCGCCGCCGGCGCCGCATGGTCTCGAGGTACAGCATCGCTATTTCACCTTGCCAGCTCGCGCGCGTGTCGCGTGTGATGAGGAGGTCCCAGGATGGACGATGTCGTGAACCGGTTGTCGCGCGAGCTGGCCGACGCCATGGCTGCCGCTGTCGCGGACGATCACCGAGTGGAGGCCTGCCATGAAAAGGCCCGAGCCGCCGGCTACAACATAAAGGTGTCGATCGAGGCGGTGATTGGGTTCGCGAACCGGGCCAAGAGGGACCGAATGGCCGAGGCCGGCGTGGCTGTGGCCAAGCGCGCGCCGGTGAAGGATACCAGCGGGATGACCTCGAAAGATCGCCGCTTCCTGCGTTCGCTCAGGATCGCCGCCGACGAAGTCAGTCAGCAGGTGGAATGAGGGCCTGACGCGGAGTCACAACAGAAGCGGGAGCGGGGCAGGTAGCCGGGCGCTGCGGTCACCAGTACGCTCAATGGGCGCCCTCGTCCAACCTTACGTTGGCCGTGCGCAGCATTACCACGGGCCTCGGTGCAACGTGATCTGCGCCGCTAGTCCAACCAGCGGCGCAGATCACGTCCAGTCATCTGGGGCGGCCGCTCGATTCCCAGAACACCGAGCATCGTCGGGGCAACGTCGCACAACGAGCCGTCGCGCAACGGCATTCCGGCCTTCACGTCTGGACCGATCAGCAGCACCGGCACCGGGTTGGTTGTGTGCGCAGTGTGCGGGCCGTTGCGCTCGGCATCCCACATCTGTTCCACGTTGCCGTGATCCGCGGTGATGATGAGCGTGCCGCCCGACGCCCGGACGGCCACGACGATGCGGCCCAAGCATCTGTCCAGCGTTTCGACCGCGCTCACGGCCGCCTCGAACCGCCCGGTGTGCCCGACCATGTCGGCGTTCGCGAAGTTGCAGATGATGACATCGTGCCGTCCGGCATCGAGGTCAGCAACCAGGTGGTCGGTTATTCCAACGGCGCTCATCTCCGGCTGCAGGTCGTAGGTCGGCACCTTGGGTGACGGGATAAGGGTCCGGTCTTCGCCACGAGCGAGCTGTTCTTCCCCGCAGTTGAAAAAATAGGTCACGTGAGCATACTTCTCGGTCTCCGCCAGCCGGAGGTTGGTGCGATCGTTCGCCGTCAAGACGTCGGCCAGGCTGCCCGAAAAGGTCTGAGGCGAAAAGGCGACGGGGAGATTGAACGTGGCGTCGTACGCAGTCAACGTGAGCACTCGCACCGTGGGCGGCGCGATCCGCTCGAACCCGTCGAAGTCGTCGAACGCGAGGGCGCGCGTGAGCTGTCGCGCGCGGTCGGCCCTGAAATTAAAGAACACCACCACGTCATCGTTCCGGAGCTGACCGATCGGTTCGTCATCCGCAGCGGTGATGACACACGGCTCGATGAACTCGTCGGTGATGCCACGCCCGTACGCCTGTTCGACCAGGACCCTGGCATCCGTGCCCCGTTCTCCAATTCCACGGGTCATGGCCTCGTAAGCACGCCGGGTGCGTTCCCACCGCCGGTCCCGGTCCATGGCATAGTAGCGCCCGCAGACAGTCGCCACCCGCCCGACCCCGACTTCGTCGCACGTGCGGCGGAGGGTGGCCAGATACTCGACACCTCGGGTCGGTGCCGTGTCGCGCCCGTCGGTCATCGCATGCACCAACACCCGGCGTACCCCGCGTCGGGCGGCCAGGCGAATGAGCGCGTCGAGATGCCGCTGGTGAGAGTGCACGCCGCCGTCCGAGAGAAGACCGACGAGGTGCAGCGAACGACCGCCGGTGGCACACGCGTCGACCAGCATTGTCAGGGCACTGATGGTCTCGAGCTGACCCGCCGCGATCGCCTGGTCGATACGGGTGAGGTCCTGGAACACGACGCGGCCGGCGCCGAGATTCATGTGCCCGACTTCGGAGTTGCCCATCTGGCCAGCCGGGAGTCCGACCGCCTCGCCGCAGGTGGTCAAAAGGGCTGACGGAAATCGGTCCCGCAGCTCCCGGTAGACCGGCGTTCGCGCCAGCAGGATGGCGTTACCCTCCCGCAATGCACTTTCGCCCCACCCATCGAGCACGACGAGAGCGAGGGGCGAGTTCCTTCGGCGATTGGCACTCGGCATCGTCACGGACCAGGCATCTTGTACGAGCGGCATCGCGACGTTTGAACCAAGCTCTTCCGTCGTCCAGTCAAGATGTCGAACCCTCGTGCAGCAGGCCGTCGATACAAGCCCGGCAGCGATGCGCCGCCGACCCGCGTCAGGGCGGTTTGGGGTACGGCTCCGCCGCCATCCCGAGTCAGAAGGTGCGGATGATACCACGAAGGAATCTCGGTGGATTCGGTCAGGAAATTCCTTGATTTCAAAGGGGTTGAACGCACTGAGTCTGTTTGACTTGCGTCCGGTTGGTCGCCTATGATCTTCGACATCTTGCTGTGTGCGTCGGCAGTTTCAGCCGGCTGTCCTGTGGAACACACGCAGGTCGAACGGTCGAGGGCGCGACTTGTCCCGCGCCGGCCAGCGCGGGACAGCTAGAATCCACGTCACAGAACACCCCTAGGAGAGCGACTCACATGAAATCGACCGTTCGTCCGCGTCCGGCAGTGTCGACTTTTGTGGCAGCGGTGATCGCCATAGCCTCCACCTCGGTAACGAGCTATGCCCAGCAAGATCCGGCCGAAGCGCCAGAACTGGCCGAAGCGCAGGAACAAGAGGTCGTGTCGCTTGCTCAGATCGTTGCGGCCGCTCTGCGAGGGCAGATCGTGCCGACCGACGAACCGTTCGGCTGGGCCAACGATTTTCTAAAGAGCGACCAACAGACCACATTCGTGCCGTTCACCCTTTCGGTCGAGCAGGCGACGGTGAGCACCCCGACGGTGGCGATGTATGTCTTCGTGGCGCCGCCGGACGCACCCGCGGCGGACGCACCCGCGGCGGACGCACCCGCGGCGGACGCCGACGCGGCGGAGCCGCTCCCGGAGCCCGCATTCGAGGACGCGTATCACGTCGATCTCGGCGCGCCGACCGCGGATGGCGTGTATGAGATCCGCCGTGGATTCTGGGTGCCGGCCGGCGACTATGACATCTACGTGGCGTTGAGCGAAAGTGGCGTCCCGGATGGAACCGAAGCCAAGACGATGATGCTCAAGAAGGCGTTGTCGGTACCCGACCTGTGGTCCGACCAGCTAGCGACGAGCAGCGTGATCCAGGCCGCCAGCATCGAGCCGCTGGCGGCGCCGCTGGCACCGGACCAGGTACTGGCGAACCCATACGTCATGGGGCTCATGCGGATCGTACCGAAGAACACCACCGAGTATGGAACCAGCGACGAGCTCTCGCTACTGTTCCTCATCTACAACGTTGGGGTGACGGCATCAGGAATGCCGGACGTGGGCGTCGAGTACACGTTCAACACGCGCGGCCCCGGCGGGGATGAGTATTTCAACGCGACTACCCCACAGGCTTTCGACGACCAAACTCTGCCGCAGAACTTCGACCTGTTGGCGGGGGACCAGCTCGTCGCCGGGCAAGCCATCCCGTTGAGCGGGTTTCCCCCGGCCAGCTACCGACTCGAGATCAAGATCACAGACAACACGAACGACGCGTCACTGGTCCGCAACGTGGACTTCTCGGTGGCGGCGCCCTGATGCGCCGGGACCGTCAGGTGATCGACACGAGAAAGGGCGTCATGGCTCGGTCTGGATGGATGAGCGTCGTCGGCATCGCGCTGCTCACGCTCAGCGGTGTGTCCGCGGACGCGGCCACCCGCAGCGCCGGCCAGGAACCGTCCGTCGACCAGGCCCCTGTGACACAGACGTCCACCGCGTCCCGGGGCCGAATCATCGGGGTGGTCACCGACGCCACCGGGATGCCGCTCGACGGCGCGTTGATCTCGGCATTCGGGCCCTCGGGCGCCGAACTGGCGATGGCAGATGCGGACGGACGCTTCATGTTGCGCTCCCTGACGCCAGGCGCGTATCTGGTCCAGGCTCATCTGCCGGGGTTCGCGGCGTCACGCAGAGAGTTGGTCGCGGTTAGCACGAGTGCGCCGGCGGTGTACGCGATTGCCCTGAGCCGTGTCGGGCCGGCGGCAGAGCCGATGACGGCCAGCGTCGGTCTGCCGCGCCGCACGGACGTCGACGGACAAGGCCAGGAGACCGACGCGACGCGGCCCGAGAGTGCGGCCATCGGGGCCTCGGCGCCGCACGACCACAGCGAAAAGGCCTGGCGGCTCCGCAGGGCCCGTCGAAGCGTGCTGAAGGAGGACGAGACGCGGGTCACGGTCGATGCACCAGCGTCCGTTGCCGAGGCGGGTGCCGGCACGATTGCGATGCTGACTCGTCCGCTCGAGTCGCCGGTACGTTTCGCGGCGAGCTTGCTTGAGCAGCCGCTGACCGGCGAGCTCAATCTGCTGACGCGGGGCACACTCGACTCGGCGGCCGACGTGCTGACAGGGGCGGCGCTTCCGGCCGGTATCGCCAACCTGTCGGTCGGCGCGCCGGTCTGGCGAGGCGAGTGGTCGGCGCGGGGTGCGATGACCACGGGTGACGTATCATCCTGGGTCGTGTCCGGAGCGTATGTAGCCGACGTCGAAGCATCGCATCGGCTCGGGCTCGACGTGTCGTACGGGAAACAGCGCTACGAGGTCGGCAACCCGGCGGCGCTCACTGCAACATACGAAGGTCGATACGCGGCGAGTTTCGGCGTATCGGACAGCTGGGCGGTGTCACCACGCGTGACGGTCGATTACGGTGGCCGCTATGCGACCTACGGGTACATCGAGGAAGACGGCCTCTTCAGTCCTCGGGTTGCGGTGACGGTCACGCCGCTTCCGGCCGTCCGCGTCCGGATCGCCGGCTCGCTGGAATCGGTCGCTCCAGGCGCGGGGGAGTTCCTGCCTCCGACCCAGACCGGGCTGTGGCTGCCTCCAGAGCGAACGTTCGCAGCCTTCTCGTCACCGGGCGATCTACATCCGGAGCGCGCGCGCCTGCTGGACGTGGGGCTGGAGTACGACCTCACCGACGGCTATGTCTTTGGAGTGCGTCGGTTCTATCAGGACGTCACCGACCAGATGGTGACGCTGTTCGGTGTCGACGGACAGGGCGCGGCGCCGACGGGACATTACTACCTCGCGCGCGCCGGCTCGGTCACCAATCGCGGCTGGTTGCTAACGCTGCGCCGGCAGCTTGGCGACCGGTTCAGCGGATCGGTCGACTATTCCACCACCGAGGCGCACTGGAGGCAGGCGGGCGCAGACGCAGCGCTGGGCGCCGCGGTGCCGGGGGCGATCCGCCCGAACATGGAGCGGTTCCACGATCTGAGCGGCGCCGTCGAGACCGAGATTCCTGGGACGAATACCCTAGTGTTCGTCCGCTGTCGCGTCAACACCGCGTTCGTCCTGGCCGACAACGAAAACCACAGCGGGGTGGATGCCCGGTTCGATGTGCGGGTGAACCAGGTGCTGCCGTTCTCGCCGTTCGAAGGCAGCCGATGGGAAGCGCTGGTGGTCGTCCGCAGCCTGTTCTTCGAGCCTCAGGACACCATCTCGATGTTCGACGAACTGCTCGTGGTAAGCCCACCCACAGAGATCGTCGGCGGTCTCGTTGTACACTTCTGATCGACGTTCCACCCCTCGAACCTCCGGGCTGTGCTGCGGACAAACGAGTGCCGAGACCGTTCCACTTACTCATGTGGTTCATTTATTTGGATATTGAATGCGGCTATTTGGATATGTGTTCGGTCAAGCAGCCGAGTATCGATGCAACTCAATGAAATGCTATAGTTTACGTCGAGATACCGGATCTGCTGTGGAACTGGGCTTGCCCCCTGTCACGTCTCTATATGTGATCAATATTTCCTGGGCCTGTACGTCCACATAGATTAGCCGAGCGTCTGCCGTGTCCACCGCTTCACATGCCGTCCAGCGCAATCGCTGGGATACCTGGGGGCCGCCCGTCCTGGCGGTCGCGCTGGTTGCTGCGCTGATCTGTCTCGCGGCGGCGAACGTGGTCGTTCGGGCCAACCGAAGCGAAGTGGTCGACGGAGTGTTGTGGGTCGATCGGTCCGAGGGGGTCACGGCGGCCGAGGTCGGTCACGGCGAGGCTGGGGACCTGGCCGGTGTCGAGATCGGAGATGTGCTGCTGGCGATCGACGGCGGGCAAGTCGAAACAGCTCACGATGTCGCCGCGATCCTGCACGCGGGCCGGCCCGGCGCCACGCTGAGCTACTCGCTGCTGCGGTTCGGTCAGGCCCGGCTCTTCAGTGTCTCCTTGCGACCGGTACCCACAGGGCAGACGCGGATCTACTTCGTGCTGGTCGGTATCGGCGTATTCACCTTGCTGGTCGGCGCGTCGGTCCGGTTACGACGACCGGGCAACCAGGCCACCCTCCATTTCTTCTGGCTCAGTGTCAGCTTCTTCGGGATGTTCGCCTTCTCATTTAGCGGTCGCCTGGACCGGTTGGATTGGGTGTTCTACTGGGCGGACGCCATCTCGACCCTGGTGCTCGCGCCCATGTTCGTGCACTTCGCGCTGGCGTTTCCGGAGCGAGCGCCAGGCTGGGTGCGGAATCGCCTGGGTCGAATGTTGCTACCGACCGTCTATGCGCCGGCCGTGGTGCTGGGCCTCGCGCAGGCGGTAGTGCTGGCTGGAGATGCAGGCTCGGCCGTCTTCACGACGGCGGTGGAGACCGTCTGGCGGCTGGAGCTGGCCTATCTGGCGACCTGCATCATCGCTGGATTGGCTCTGATGATTCTGACCCTGCGGCGGGTGCCGTCGATGACCTCGAAGCGCCAGCTCCGCTGGATCGTTTGGGGGGCGGTGCTGGGCGGACTACCGTTCGCGCTGGGCTACGCGTTCCCCTGGGCGCTCGGGTTCAACACCGCTCCGCTCGACCTCACCGCGATCCCGCTGAGCCTGATTCCATTGGCCTTTGCGTCGGCGATCGTGCGGTATCGCCTGCGTGACGTCGAGGTGATCATCAAGCGCGGGCTGGTCTACACCGCCGCAGTCTCCGCGATGATCGCCATTTACCTCGTGCTGGAAGCGCTGGCCACCGAGGTGTTTCTCGAAGAGTCCGATGGACACAACTCGATCATCGCCCTGCTAGCGACGGCGGTCGTTGTGCTCGTGGCGAGCCCCGTCAAGAACGCTATCCAGTCGATGCTCGACCGCGTGTACTACCGGGACCGCTACGACTATCGCCGTGCGCTCGTCGGGTTCGCCCGCGACCTCAGCAGCGATCTCGATCTCAACCATCTTGCCAAGCGACTGGTGACGCGAGTCACCGAAACGCTGGTCATCGACCACACCGCCCTTATGCTCGCACCGCCTGGGCACGACGCCGGCGGCGTGTTCCGGCCGTTTCACGCCAGCGGCGTGCGCGTCGCGGCCGCCTGGCCGACGCTGAAGCGGACCTCGAGCCTTGGCCGCCGGCTCGCCGGCGGCCATACGATCATGCTCGACGAACCGGCCTCCGCCAGGCGTCACCCCGACGGGGAGGTGGCCTTCTGGCGGGACCAGGGCATCCATTACTTCGTCCCGTGCGTCTCGGAAGAAGGGACGATCGCGGTGCTGGCGCTGGGTGCGAAGACGAGTGGCGAACCGCTGAGCAGCGAAGACGTCGCACTGCTGTCGGCCGTCGCCGGACAGGTGGCCACGGCAATAGAGAACGGAAGGCTGTACACCCAGCTCCAGGCGAAGGCGGCCGAGGTCGACCGGATCCGGGAGTTCAACGAGAACATTATCGAGTCACTGAACGACGGATTGGTGGTGCTCGATCTCGAAGATCGGGTGCTCCGGTGGAACGTTGCGCTCGAGCTGATCTACGGCGTGCCACACGGTACGGCGGTGGGCGGGTCACTGAACGAGCTGTTCGACGCGTCGTTCACCGACCGCCTGCGTCGTGCCCGCCTGGAGCAACCGGAAGGCGCCACTTTATATCGCGTGCCGCTCACGTCACGGCACAGGGACGAACAGCGGCAGCTCCTCGTTAACACCGCGATCGCACCGCTCCGGACACCGGAGGGGAACACGGCCGGCACGATCGTGATCCTCGAGGACATCACGGCCCGGGTGCACCTGGAAGAGCAGTTGCAGCTGTCGGACAAGATGGCCTCGATCGGTCTACTGGCGACCGGCGTGGCGCACGAGGTCAACACCCCGCTCACCGGTATTTCGAGCTTCACCCAGATGCTGCTCGAAAGCACCGACGCGGACGACCCACGGACCGTGCTGCTCGAGAAGATCGAACGCCAGACGTTCCGCGCCGCCAAGATCGTCAACGGTCTGCTTAATCTGGCCAGACCAGGACGATCCGATGTGGCGGGCCCCGTGGACGTCAACACCATCGTCAACGACGTGCTGACGCTAATCGAGCATCAGCTCCAAACCGCCAACATTCAGCTTCGCCGTGAGCTGTCCTCGACGCCGACCGTAGTTCAGGGGACCGAGTTCAAGTTGCAGCAGGTATTTCTAAACCTCTTCTTGAACGCCCGGGACGCGATGCCCACTGGGGGGTGGCTATCGGTCAGCTCACGAGTCGAGGACACGTGCGCCGTGATCGAAGTCGCGGACACCGGCACTGGCATCGCTAACGAGAACCTGCCGCGCATCTACGACCCGTTCTTCACTACGAAGGCGGTTGGCCAGGGCACCGGGCTCGGGCTGTCGATCACCTACGGCGTGATCAAGGAGCACCACGGGGCGATCACGTGCAACAGCTCGCCGGACCAGGGCACACGGTTCACGGTGACCCTGCCGCTACCGCCGCGCGCAAAGGAGCAATCGTACGCGCGCCAGCGGCCTGTCTCACACGGGTCTTTACAGGATGGCCGGCGTGCGTCGCGTAGCTGACACTGCGCAGTAAGGGCGCATACCGGTGGCAGCGTGGCGTTCGCCACAGGATCCTGGCCCGGCTCGAAGGGGGGCCTGACAGCAGCCAACGTCGCTAGCCAGAGCGCCCCGGCCGAACGTGTTCGTGAACGTCTGACGCGGAACACTCGAGGCGGGTTCGCCGTACCGGCCCGAGGAAGGGAGATCGATGCTAAAAGACGCGTCCGTGCTGGTCGTCGACGACGAGGAGATCATGCGGGAGATCCTACAGGCGCTTCTCGAGCGCGAGGGATGTCAGGTGTCGATGGCCGCCTCCGGTGAGGAAGGGTTGGCTTTGGCGCGCTCGCAGCCGTTCAACGTCGCTATCGTCGACGTGATGATGCCGGGCATCGACGGGATCGAGACCCTGGACGAGCTGCGGAAGCTCGACGAGGATCTGCCAGTTATCTTGATCACCGCCTTTGCGTCAGTAGAGAACGCGATCGCCGCAATGAAGCGAGGTGCGTTCGACTACGTGACCAAACCGTTCAAAAACGAAGAGGTGCTAGTCGTGGCCCGCAACGCCGCTGAGCGACGGCGGCTCGTGACCGAGAATCGCACCCTGCGCGAGAGTCTGCGCGCCCAGACCCATCACTTCAGCGACATTATCGGTCAGAGCCAGCGGATGCGTCGGGTCTTCGACCTGATCGCCCAGGCCGCCCAGAGTCGTGCCACAATCATGGTCGAAGGGGAGAGCGGTACCGGCAAGGAACTGGCGGCGCGCGCACTGCACACACACTCGCCTCGTGCCGACCGTCCGTTCGTTACTGTGAATTCCGGAAGCCTTCCACCCGACCTCCTCGAGTCGAACCTATTTGGTCATCTCAAGGGCGCCTTCACAGGGGCCGTCGCGCCCAAGAAGGGGCTGTTCGAGCTCGCCGACAAGGGGACCATCTTCTTCGACGAGATCGGGAGCGTGCCGATCGAGACGCAGACTAAACTGTTGCGCGTGATGCAGGAGCGTGAGTTCATGCGCCTGGGTGGCATCGACACTATCAAGGTCGACGTGCGCATCATCGCCGCCACCAACGTCGACCTAAAGGCCATGGTCGCTGAAGGTCGGTTCCGAGCAGACTTGTACTATCGGCTCCACGTCATCAAGGTGCAACTGCCTCCGTTGCGTGACCGGCGCGAGGACATCCGGTTGCTCGCCCAACACTTCCTCGAGAAGTACGGCCTCGAGAACGATAAGCCGAAGCTGGAACTGACACCGGAGGCGCTGGACGTGCTGGAGGATTACGACTGGCCCGGCAACGTGCGAGAGCTCGAGAACATAATTGAGCGGGCGGTTGTGCTGGCCACGGGCACCGTGATCGGCCCGGAACTGATTCCGGATGCGGTGAGGACGTCTCGACCCTTTCAGATGCCACAGTTCGTGATGCCGCCTGAGGGCATCTCGTTCAAGGAAGTGGTCGCCGCGTTCGAGACCCAGCTTATCGAGCGTACGCTCGTCGCAACGGACGGAGTCCAGAAGCGGGCCGCCGCCATGTTGCAGATCAAGCCGACGACACTCAGCGAAATGATCAAGCGTCACGAAATCAGGCCAAGGCGAAAGCGAGGCGGCGGGGCTTCACGCGGCCGAGGGGAAGAGAGTCAGGTCAGGCCGGAGGAAACCTATGGCCCGCGCTCAGAAGGCGGCAACACGGCGCTTCGCCCTCACCCGAATCGGCTGGTTGGGGGTGGGTCGGGCCGGTAGAAGGGCTGCCACCGTCATCTCTTACGTCTTCAGCCCCCCACGGCGACGCCCAGGCCGCCGGCTGCGCCCGGTCTGTCGCGAGCGCTGCACCATAGCGATCAGCCGGTCGTACTTGCCCATGATCACGTCCCACCGGTAGTTAGCGCGCACGTATTGGCGTCCCTGACGACCCATGGCGGCGCACAGCGGCGCATCGTGAATGAGCAGCCGCAGACACTCCCGGAACTCGTCGCGGTCGGCGTAGTAGAGACCGCCGTTGCTGCGCTGACAGTGGTCTGTCAGCACGTCGCTGCGGGCGTTGGCGAGTACCGGCGTCCCCACCGAGAACGCCTCCAACGCCAGCAACGACAAACTTTCCAACGGTGACGGAACCACGACCACTGTGGCCGCCTCGAGCGCCTCGAACCGCTCGGTTTCCGACAGCAGTCCAGCAAACCGCACATGGGGCGTATCGGGAATCGGCATGAGCTTGAGCCCCATCAGCACCAGGGAGGCATCACCGTCCGATTCGGTGTAGCCGTTGAAGAAGTCGAGTAACTCCTCGCAGCCTTTTCCGGGATCGATCCGTCCGCCATACAGCGCGAACGGGCCATACAGGCGGTGACGCCGTCGGAACACCGCGCCACCGGCGGACAGCGGCGAGCCGATCTGGCTGTCGTCGCCGGACTCATCCGACTCCGGCTCGTCCGGCAGCGCGTCCATGTCCTCCGGCTCGGTCTTCGGTGCCTCGTGCAGGCGCGATGGCGGTAGCTCGACTCCGCAACCGACCGTCTCCTCGATCTTCGCGCCGACCGAGAACAGCCGCCTGAGAAAGCCACGCTCCACGTTGGTGTTGTAGGCGATGCCGGCCGGGAGCGAGAACACGTCACGGTAGAGACCGAGTCGAATCGCCGGCTCGTCATGAGCGGTGGGCACCAGAATGCTTCGAGCCGGGTCCACCCTCAACCCGTGCACCGTCGGAGCATACAGGTATGTAAAGAAGACCAACGCGTCATACGACCGGTGGTGTTGTTCGAGAAACCCGAGGAGGCCGGGGCACCACGGCCCCTGCCGCATCAGCCATTCCTCCTCATCCGCCGGCGTGTGATCATGGTTGAAAATCCAATCCGAGTAATCGTTGAACGACGCGAGGTCCCGGGTGCGATCGTTCGCGAATCGGCGCACCGTCACGCCGCGAATCCGGTCCTCGCCCTCCGGGTATTCGTTCTTCCAGGTGATGTAGTCGCGCGCGCAGGTGGTCAGCACGTCCACTTGATGCCGGCCGGCAAGCCGCTCCGCGACCAAGCGGCAGTGATACTCAGAGCCGCCGAGAATTTCAGCACCGTAGCGTTGGACAATAAACGCGATCTTCACGGGTGTCTGGAGGATACTCGAATAATCAGAGGTCACGAGTCAGCAGGACGGCGGCCAGATGGCGCACGCAACACGCAGCGCCCGTCCTGTTTCCGATTCCGGCGGCCGACATCTTCGGGACGGATCTCCAAGCCGTCTCACGTGAATCGAGCCAGGATCCGGTCGAGGCGAGCACCGAGCCGCTCATCGCCGAAGTCCATTAAACGCCGCCGCTGACCCTCGAGCACAGCCGCGCGCAGATCGTCATCGTACACCAGGAGCCCGAGCATCTCTGCCGCATACTCGAGGTCTTTGGGCGAGAACGCGATGCCGGCACCCCCGAGCGTCTCCGGCACCGCGGTCGACGCATAGGCCAGGATCGGCACCTCAGTGCCCATTGCTTCGAGTAACGGGACACAGAACCCCTCGTGCTCGCTCAAGGACACGTAGGCGCTCGCGGTCCTGTAGAACACCGCCAGATCGGCATCCGGTACCGGCCCAACGAACCAGAACCGCTCGCTCGACATCCGATACTGGGTCATCAACGCACGCAGCATCGCATAGTAGCGGGGACAGGTGTCCTGCCGTCCCACGAAGATAAAGCGGTAGAACGAGTCGACATACCGCTTGTAGTGCTCCGCGAGACGCAAGTGGTCCTCGAGCTTCTTGTTGGGGACGATACGCCCCACAAAGAGGATATTGGTCAGCCCGTCACGCAACATGCGCTCAAGCGCTGGCCGTGGCGGCGCCCCGGTCAGACGCGCCGTGTCGACTGCGATCGGAAACACACCGGTTCGGGCAAACCCGAGGGCCTCGAGTTCCTGCCGGTTGTACTCCGAGTCGCCCAGCGCCAGGTCGACTCGATCGGCCAGACCGCGCAGCTCGTGGCGGCCACGGTTCACCAGCCCGGCAATCCCCGCATCGTAGCCGGCGAAGAAACGCGCCGGCGTGATGTTGTGATACTGGATGACCCGCCCGCCAGGCAGGGAGGCCAGGGCGTCGCTCATCGATGAGGCGATGGCAAAGTGCAGGATCGTGACATCGCCCTTACGGGACGCCGGGTCGGAGAATGCGCGGATGTTCCCACGCAGGTCACTGTCGATGGTCAGCGCAAAAATGTCCGCGTCGTGGCCCCTCGCACGCAACAGCCCGCGAACGCGACGCGCGCTGTCTCCCACGGCGTCGCCACGATGAGCGGCTGGAAGCCACTGGTTGATCACCATGGGCGGGTCTGAAGTCGGCGACCGGGGACCTGCAATCGGAACCCCGGCGACGATGGTTTCTCTTGCCGTTCGCCTTCGCCAGCGTCTTCTGGCGCCGGTCTCCTACGAGCACCCATCCCGAGGAACCCGTGGTGAAACCCCCGGGCGCACCGAAACCCGGCTTGATCGATGCGGCGCCAGGCCAGCGCAAGGCGCGGAGAGGGAGCACATTGGAACACGCGTGACCGTGGAGCAACGACGTCCTGGCGGGATGCTGCGCGGGTCGAGTGCAGCGGGGCTGTCACCACGGGCTCCTAGGGGTTCTCGCCGCGCTCTCCCGGCGCGAACGGCAGCGCCTTGTAGGCGGACGGGCGGTAGAGCCGCAGCTCTTCCAAACGCTCCCACTCCGCGAACCGCTGCCAGAAGTCCCACCGAACCTCGGTACGTGGGAGTCGCGTGGACCGGATCACCCGGTCCACGAGTCCCAACAACACCCCCTTAAAGTCTCGGGCCCGTAACCGCTCGAGGGCCACATCCTGGGCCTGGATGATCTCGGACTCGAGCACCGGGTTGGATAGAACCGCGTGCATGATGGCGGCAACGTGTCTGGGGTCCTTCGTCTCATACAGGACGCCCGCACCATCCATCGTCGTGGGCACCGCCGCCGCCGCGTATGCGAGGACTGGTATCCGCTTATAGAACCCCTCGACGAGCGGCACACAAAAGCCCTCATGCTCACTCGCCGACAAGAACAGGTCGGCCACGTCGTAGCATCCCGTCAATTCGGCGTTCGAGACGTGACCCAAGATGTGCACATCCGGTACGCGCAGGGTGGCAATCAGGTGATGGAGCGCGGCCAGATACGATTCGAACCCACCGTAGGCGCCGACCAGCAGCAGCCTGGCACTGGGCTGATACTTGACCCGATACGCCTGATAGCAGCGGATGACGTCCTCGATCCGCTTGTTCGGGATGACGCGCCCGACGAACAGGATATTGATTCGTTCATCGTCGAACTCCGAGACCACGGTAGAGTCAGGTCTTTCGTCCAGATGGGCAAAACTCGGAACGACGGGGAGCACGCCCGTGCGCGGGAACCCGAACTGCTCGAGCTCGTCGCAGTTGAACTCAGAGTCACCCAACGCTAGGTCGCATCGGTGTACGTACGCGTGCAGCTCGCGCCGCCCGCTGTAGCAGAGCCGAACGAGATCGTTGTGCACGCCGACAAAATAGGCTGGCGGGGTGATGTTGTGATAGACGAGCACCATCCGGTCCGGGAGGGCGTACGCGATCCGCGACACGCGGGACCCGATGGAGAAATGGTGAATGAGGATGTTGTCTGGGTGCGAAGCGTCGATCAGATCCCGGTAGTCGCGAGTGAGCGACGCCAGCCGAGGGTCGACGGTCTCGACGAATATCTCGGACGCGTAACCCGCCTCGTGCAGCACGGCGCGGATGCCCAGTACTTCGTTGCCGATGGCATCGCCATAGCCGAGCGTGGCCAGGACCTGATGCACCGCGGGACGCCTCGGTGAAGTCCCAGTAATCATGAGTCGCTCGAATACTGGCTGCCACCGGCGCTTGGCGCCGGCCCGGCGGGCAGCCGCTCCACGACCTGCCGGCCGGGCAGTAGGTCTCGCCGGCGCCGGCCCAACCAGCCCGGCAGCGGCTCCGGCCGGTCCTCCTGGCCCGGAGCCTCGCGGTCCAACCGATCGAGCATGTCCAGATACTTGCGTTCGATGACGGGCCAGGTGTAGTGCGTGTCGAAGTAGGCCCGCCCGTTCACGCCCAGTGCGGCGCGCAGGGCACTGTTCGAAACGATCGTGTGCAACGTTTCTGCGAATTCCTCGTAGCTCTGGTAGTAGAGACCGGCATTGCTGCGGATGCATTGGCCGCAGAGTACATCGCAGCGCCCGTTCGCCAGCACGGGGCGACCGAGCGCCCACGCCTCCAGGGTCACCATCGACAGGCTCTCGTAGGGCGAAGGCATGATCAGCAGGTCGGCCGCCGCCATCGCGTCGAACTTCTCCCGATCGGTCACGTAGCCAAGAGGCCGGATCCCGGGGTGCGTGGGAACCGGCATGACCGGGTTCCCGATCAGCACTAGGGTCAGCCCGGGCGACCGACTTGCATAGCGCTCAAAGTAGTCGAACAGCTCGCGACAGCCTTTGTTCTCATCGATCCGCCCCACATAGATCAGCACGGGTCCCTCTATGCCGGTCGCTTGCCGAAACCGCTGCGGTTCCGGGCGTGCCGGTACCTCCGACCCTACGCCGACCACGACGCCTGGCACAGTCTCGTTGTTCGACACCGCGTTGATCAGCGCCCGCTCCTCGTACGAGTTGTACATGAGCGCTCGCACGCCGCGAAAGTTCTCGCCGAAAATGCGTAGCCCTAACGCCGGGTCGCGTTCGGCCGTGGGCACCAAGAGGGCCCGCCTGCGCGCCACCCGGATGCCGTGATACGCATGGTAGTAGCGGTAGCTGAAGAAGATGCAATAGTCGTACGTATCACCGTGTCGGCGGAGGTGGTGAATCAGGCTGGGGCTAGTCGGTCCCTCGCTCCGCAACCACGCCAACTCCGCCGCGATCGAGTGTGGTTCCTCGAAAACCTGCGTAGACCGCCGACCGAAATCATCGGCGTCACGTTCGCGGCTGACCGGAAACCGCCGGACCGGGATGCCGTTCACCTGCTCGAAACCTGGCTTGAGCTCGTTGCGCCACGTGATGTAGTCAGTCGCACAGGTCGTCAGGACCTCGACCTCAGCGTGCCGGGCGAGGTGCTCAGCGACATACCGAGAATGCAACTCGGCGCCACCGTTCAGATCGGCGCCATAGCGCTGGACGACGACCGCGAGCTTCACTGGTCGTCTGGACCGACGTCCCGCTTGGGGGCGGCCGGCGGGACCCTCTCGGTCGCGGGTGCGGCTGCCGGCGAGGGCGCATCGCTCGGACCCTGGATCGATGGCACGGGGGCTGGAGCCTGTTCGCCCGCGGACACCGATGCCGGAGCTGGGGCGGAGTCCGGATCTGGCGCGTAGGGCGATGGGGTCTGTTGGAGGTCCGCCGGCGACGGTTCCACGGCCGGCGCGGAGATCGGTACCCCATGGCTCCGTGGCGGCGCGCCGGCCGGTGCAGCCGTGTCCCCGGGGGGCGTGGCGGTGCCAGGACTCGGCACCGGCTCCGTGGCTTCGCTCTGGGTGACTGTCCCGGCTGCCGCTGCGTTGTCTGTTCCGGTACCCTCTGTCTCCGCCGTCTGTGGACGTCGCCGCGACCGGCGGCGTCTCCGGCGGGTCCGGCCGGACCCGGTCGACGACGTGCTCTCATCGACCTCACCATCGGCCACGGCTGGCGAAACCGGTGACCGGCGCTGCACCACCGACTCCAGCGCCCGCGCGCGCCGTTCGTCGAAGTCGAGCCGGCCCGCGACCGACTCCACCAGCATACGGTGGTTCTTCATGTCCAAGGACAGCCGCGTCATCTCGACCACGAGATTGTTGAGTACCTCGAAGTTCAGGGCATCAAGTTCCTCTCGCGCCACGAACTTCGCGCCGGCCCGTTCGAACTGCTTGGTCACCCGCTCGGCGAGATCGCTTTCTTGCTGCAGGATCTGCAACATCCAAGCGTTGATCTCGCCCTGCCTCGCCAGAGCTAACACGACTGGGTCCGGGTTGAAAAACAGCCTGAGGATCGGGTTCAAAAGCTTGCGGATCAGACGAATCAGTTTCCCCATCGGTCCTCTGGACGACATGTAGATGGTGTGCGAGTCAAATTCGACCGGCTCCGGCGCGGGTCCAGGCGCGCGTCCCGCTCGTTCGTGCGGGATCGGCTCTAGTGCCGCCGGTGGTTCCAGCTGCCGATAGTGCTCGACCAGATCGGACCGCACGTGGCGAGGGTCGAGAAATCGCTCGACCTTCACCGTCGCCAGCTCGCGGATCTGCTGTTCGGTGTAGTCCGTACCGCGTTTTTCTCGGATACGCTGGCGGATCTGTTCCATGATCCGCGTCACATCAACGGAGTCTGCCTGGATGTTGAACTCGGCCATCGTTGTCTGCCGTCCGACTAACGTGGGGCCCTGCCCCACACCCCGGCTAGGTCACTCGCGGGGAATCCCGATGCCACGAGCCGCTCGCTCGCGGGCACGCACGTGCACGCCGTAGCTGTCACCGACAGTCCCGAACGAGTGAGAAATCTCGGTTGTGACTGCATAACGGGCTCGACCTCAGATCCTTGTAGAACGGGCTCGAAAATGCCTGCGCCTGGCCGCCGCCGGATGGGCGCTGACTACGGCGGGGCTCCGTGCGACGCCGGCGCACCGAGGCCTGCGTGCACCTTGTCTCGATAGGAGGCCCAGAGCCGACCCCACTCGGTCCTGGAAAACCCCCGGATCCGGCTCCGGTCCACGGTCGGGTACCACAAATAGTCGTGATAGACGTTCGACGCGAAGGGTGCCCAGACGACCAACGGCGAATGCAGTAGCAGCCGTTCCAGTCCCCGAACATGAGCGCAGCGAAGATGAAGAAGTTCTTGGTCCACTGATCGGGCCGAAGCGAGACGAACACGTCGCCTGCCAGGCTGTAGCCGGGCGTCTCACCGCAGAGCGAGACGCCGGTCATGGCCATGCTCGGGAGGGATGTGCCACCATCGAGTACAGCCCGGCGTTGTCTCGACCGGATCGTCAGGAGTTGAAGCTGCCGACCGCTGCTAACTACGCCGTCGGCTCTGACGAGATAGGGCGTAAGGCCCTATTTTCACGAGCTTTAGCTCGTCCAAGAACCGCCGAAACCGTACTATGAACCTAGCCAGCTGTCAAATGACAGAACGGCTTTCCGGTCCCCTAGCTACTCAGCGTCCCGATGCTGCTTCTTCCGGCTCCGCTTGCGGGCCAGTGCCTGCTTGGCACGGCGCTTGTCACCCGGCTTCAGATAGTACGAATGCTTCTTGATGTCCTTGATGATGTCCTCCTGCTGCACCTTCCGCTTGAAGCGGCGCAATGCACCTTCAACCGATTCACCATCTTGTAACTTAACTTCAGCCAACCTCCTGCCACCTCCCTTGCGTGGTCAGTGAATATGTTGGGACCTCGTTACGACCGCCGGCTTGGCGTCGCCGAACGAATATACTGGGCTGGTGTTTTATGGCCTTTCCGCGCGCCAGCCGAGACGGACGCGGCCTTCAGGTAGACAGAGATTCAACGGGCACATGTCCCCTAAAATTGGGCAAGCAAGCATTCTAGGCTGAACGCTTGGTGCCGTCAACGGGCCGTCACAGCCTGGACGCAGGGACGCGGCGCTCACAACATCCGGACGGACTGTCGATGAAGATCTTGATCGTCGGGGGCGGCGCGCGCGAGCATGCCCTGGCTTGGAAGCTCAGCCGCGAGCCCGGCGTTCGCGAGGTCGTGTGCGCGCCGGGCAACGCCGGCACGCAGCAGGTCGCACGCAGGCACCCGCTCGACGTGTCGGACCGTGGCGCGGTGCTCGCACTCGCCGAGAGCGAGGCGGCCGATCTGACCGTCGTCGGGCCGGAGCTACCGCTGGCGCTCGGTGTGCAGGATTTGTTCGCCTCGCGTGGCAGGCTGCTATTCGGTCCGAGCCGGGTCGCAGCCCAACTCGAATCGAGCAAGGCATTCGCCAAGGACTTCATGGCCCGCCACGCGGTGCCGACCGCTCGCTTCCGCGTGTGCGAACGGGCCGACGAGGCGCTCGCTGCCGTGGCAGGATCGGAGTTCGGCTTCCCCGTAGTCGTCAAGGCCGACGGACTGGCGGCGGGAAAAGGTGTCACGGTGGCGCCCGACCGAGCCGCGGCCGAAGAGGCCGTGCGTGACGCGATGCTCGACCACCGGTTCGGTAAGGCCGGACACCGGGTGGTGGTCGAAGAATGCCTTACCGGCGCAGAGGTTTCGTTCTTCGCAATCTGCGACGGGCGGCAGGCGCTTGAGCTGCCGACCGCCCAAGATCACAAGCGCGCCTTCGATGGTGACGAGGGACCCAACACCGGCGGGATGGGCGCATTCGCGCCGAGCCCACTGGTGACTCCGGACATCGAGCGCCGCATCAGATGCGAAATCGTTGGCCCGGTTCTCGAAGGGTTGGCCCGCGAGGGACACCCGTATCAGGGGTTCCTGTACGCTGGACTGATGATCACCGCCGATGGTCCAAGCGTGATCGAGTTCAACGTCCGTCTCGGCGACCCGGAGGCACAGGTCGTACTCCCGATGGTATCTGACGAGCTGGCTCCGCTGCTCGAAGCAGCCGCACGGGGTGCGCTCGAAACGACCTCGTGCAACCAAACTCGGACTCCGCATGTTGGGGTGGTGCTCGCGTCGGGCGGTTACCCCGGGGCCTTCGAGACAGGAGCGCCGATCAAAGGGCTCGACGAAGCGTCGGCGCTCGAGGGTGTGCTGGTGTTCCACGCAGGCACCGAGGTGCGGGCCGACGCGGTCGTGACCACGGGTGGACGAGTCCTGACGGTGGTCGGACGGGGTGTCGACTTTACGGAGGCGATCGAACGCGCCTATGCGGCCGAGGCGCGGATCGTGTACGCCGGCAAGCAGGTCCGGACCGACATCGGGCGGACGGCGTTGGCCGTCTCCAGCCAACACCATGCATCGCGTCGAGACCCCCTATAGGGGAGGCCGTGTCCGGCCACGAGTCGTAACGAGGGAACATACCGGCAGTCAGGGCAGACGGTGACCACGGGCTGCCAAGGGAGGGACGAACAATGGGTGATGTGCAGGTGCAAATATTGATGGGGTCCGGGTCGGACGCCGACGTGATGACCAACACCGTCCGTACCCTGCGCGACCTCGGGATCAGCTGCGACATGACGGTGGCGTCCGCCCACCGATCCCCAGATCGGGTGCGCCGCGTGATCGAGGAGGCGCCCGGCCGAGGGGTCAGGATCTTCGTGGTCGGTGCAGGGGCTGCCGCGCATCTGGCCGGCGTGGTGGCGGCCCATACGACGCTCCCGGTGATCGGCGTGCCGATTGACTCGTCACCCCTCGGCGGGTTCGACGCGCTGCTGTCGACTGTGCAGATGCCGCCAGGCGTGCCGGTGGCTACCGTCGCGGTCGGGAAGGCTGGAGCGACGAACGCGGCGGTGCTGGCGGCGCAGATCCTCGCTGTAGGCGACCCGGCGATCCGGGTACGGCTGGACGACTACCGCCGAGGGCTAGCCGACGCGGTCGAGAAGGCGGCCGCGGAGCTCAAGCAGCCGTAGCCTTCGGTTAGCGGTCGTTTTCGTGAGCACCGCCCAGCATCATCAACAACAGTGCCTTCTGGGTGTGGAGCCGGTTTTCCGCCTGGTCGAAGACGGCTGAGCACGGCCCATCCAGCACGTCGGCGTCCACTTCCTCTCCCCGGTGTGCCGGCAGACAGTGCATGAAAAAGGCGCCGTCATTCGCTTCCTGCATGAGCGCGCCGGTGACCCGATACCCCTCGAACGCCGCGCGGCGGTAGTCAGCTTCCGCTTCCTGCCCCATTGACGTCCAGACATCGGCGTAGACGGCGTCGGCGCCGCGAACCGCCTCGACCGGGTCCCGTAGCTGCACGACCTCAGCGCCGTGACGGGCCACACCGCGCGCGGTCGTGAGCGTCTCCTCAGGCAGGTCGAACCCGGCGGGCGCCGCCAGCCGGAGGTTCAGGCCCAGCATCATCGCCGCGTGGGTCAGAGAAGTGGCCACGTTGTTGCCGTCACCGATGTAGGCCAGCGTGCGACCCGCTACCGCGCCGCACCGCTCGTGCAACGTCAGACAGTCGGCCAGCGCCTGACAGGGGTGCTCCTCGTTGGTCAACGCGTTAACGACGCGCAACCGGGTCGTAGCCTCGACGAACTCGTGCAGCTTCGACTGATCGAACGTTCGGATCGCCGCCACCGACACCCACCGCTCGAGGGTACGGGCCACGTCGGCCAACGCCTCACGTGTGCCGAGGGCGTCGGCCGACGGTGGACAGGTCACACTGCCACCGAGCTCCCGTATCGCGATCTCGAATCCGGTCCTGGTCCGCAGCGACGGCTTGTCGAACAACAGTGCCAAGGAGTGTCCGGCCAGCGCCCGCGCCGTCGGGGCTCCAGCTCCCAGCCGCCGCTCGCGCTTCAGCCGTCCGGCCAGCGCGAGACAGGCCTCAAGCGCGTCAGGTGACAGGTCGAGCACGGACAGATAGGTGCGCCCCGGAACGTCCGTCACGCCGGGTAAGCCGGCGCTCTCCCTCGGCGCCCTGGTCATCGCATTCATAGTGGGTGCGTCTGCGCGCGTTCTCGGACGATTGAGAACAAGCAGGCCTCTCCTGTCTCCGTAGGGCCGGACCGTCAGGTTCTATAGTCCGCGTTGATGCGCACGTACTCGGCGCTGAGGTCACAGGTCCACAGGGTGGCGGCGCCAGTGCCGCCCGCGCCCACGTCGACCCCGATCACGACTTCGGATCCGCTCAGGTGTTCGGCCGCGGCTGGCTCCCGGTCGGTGAAAACTCGTTCGTCACGGAACAGCTCCACGTCTCCGATGCGGACCCGTGCGCGTGCCGGGTCAAAGCCGACACCGGCCCGGCCGACTACCGCCACCAGCCGCCCCCAGTTCGGGTCGCCGCCATGCACCGCCGTCTTCACGAGCGGGGAGTTAGCGATCGCGCGCGCCGCCTGTTTCGCCTCCGCCGCCGTCCGGGCACCGGTCACGGTGATGGCGACCAGCTTGGTGGCGCCTTCGCCTCCCCTGACCACGGCGAGCGCCAGCTCCCGACAGACGGCGCGGAGCGCATCGACGAACACTGGGTAACCGTTGTCATCGATCCGGACACCGGACCGGCCACCGGCCAGCAGCAAGACCATATCGTTTGTCGAGGTCTCGCCATCGACCGTGATGGCATTAAACGTCTCGTCGGCCGTCTCCGTCAGCGCGCGCCGAAGCGGTTCCGGCTCGACCTCGGCGTCCGTAGTTAGAAACCCCAGCATGGTGGCCATGTTCGGCTCGATCATCCCGGCGCCCTTGACCATCCCGCCGACGTGGAAGACACCCGCGGGCGTCGCGACGCGGACCGCAGCCTCCTTGGCCCACGGATCGGTCGTCATGATCGCCTGAGCCGCCGCCCGATGTCCGTCGCGACCCAACGCCGCGGTAGCGAGTGTGATGCCCTGGCGCAGTTTGTCGCCAGCCAGCTGGACTCCGATCACGCCCGTGGACGAGACCAGGACTTGTTCGGTCGGACACCCGAGGGCCCGGCTCGTATCGGTCGCCATGGCGCGAGCCGCTGCCAGCCCCTGGTCCCCGGTGCAGGCGTTGGCGCAGCCGCTATTGACCACGATCGCCTTGGCGGTGCCGTTCGATCGCCGCAGGTGATCCCGCGTGACAACGACCGGCGCCGCCACCGCCAGGTTCGTCGTGAAGATGCCGACCGCGCGCGCCGGCTGTATGGACACTACCAGCGCGAGATCTAGCCCGGACGTTTTGATACCGCACGCGACCCCGGCTGCCTCGAAGCCGGCGGGTGCCGTAATGCCCCCTGCGATGCTCTCAACCATCAGATGGTTCCCGCGGTGCCCGTGTGTCCGCTCCGGCCCCAGTCGAGCTCGAGAACGACCGCGGTCTGCTCGCAGCGACGGAACCACACACAGCCCTGGCAGTTAGTCATGATCTTTTCCGGCAGCCAGGTATGCGGAACGATCGAGAACCCGAGTGTAACGAAAGGGCGCGGCACATGGGTGAAGGCGCACAACCGCTGCACACCCTGCCGGCCGGCGCTCGAGACGAGCGCCGCCAGCACGGCGCTTCCGATACCGACGCCGCGCGACCCGGCATCCACGACCAACGACCGGACCTCAGATAAGGTGTCGCTAAGCGGCGCCAGCTCTCCGCACCCGAGCACGCTCTCGCCACGATTCGCCACGAGAAACCGAGCCACATGACGCGTGATCTCCTCCTGTGTGCGCGGCAACAGCTGACCGAGGCCGACATTGGCGGTCACCAGGCGGTCGATAGCGGCCGCGTCGGGGCGGCGAGCTTGGCGGATCAAAACCGCAGCGGTCGCTGACGCCGGGTCGAGGGTGCCGTGTCGAGCATGCCGGTCGTGGGCGGCGTCCATCGTGATCATCACTGCGCTCTCAGCACAGTCTCCAAAATCCGAAGCCCTTCGTCGATCTCCTTGTCAGAGACGTTCAGCGGCGGTAACAGTCGGACGACGCGTCCCGCCGTCCGATTGACCAGGAGCCGATGCGCCAACGCACCGTCGACGACCTGCGTCGCCGCCGCCTCGGTCATCTCCAGACCGCGCATAAGCCCCGCGCCGCGGATCTCCGTGATCACGGGGTATCGGGCTGCCAGCGCTCGGAGGCCGTCAACCAGCCGGGTCCCCGCAACGCCGACCCGGTCGAGACCACCGTGCTCCAGCGCGTCGAGGAATACCAGCGCTGCCCGGCAGGCCAGGAGGTTCCCACCAAACGTCGTGCCGTGGTCACCTGGCGAGATCGCATCCGCCACCGGCTGGCTCATCAGGATCGCCCCGACCGGCACGCCCGCACCCAGCGCCTTACCGATGGCGATCAGGTCGGGGCGTAGACCCAGTGTCGCCGAGTAAAACGGCGCGCCTGTCCTGCCCAATCCGCACTGGACTTCGTCCGCGATCAGCAAGGTTCCGCAGCGTTCGCAGGCTGCCGTCACCGCGGCGACGAACTCCGGTGACAACGGCCAGATCCCCCCCTCGCCCTGGATCGGCTCTAGGATGAGCGCGGCCACATCAGATCCGACCGCCGCATCGAGGGCCTCCGGGTCGGTCGGCGACACGAACGTGACGCCCTGGAGCAGCGGCTGGAACGGCGCACGATAGCCGGGTTCCCAGGTCACCGACAACGACCCGAACGTGCGGCCGTGGAACGACCCTTCCAGCGCGACGACGCGGGTACGCGCAGTTTCACCGCGCGAGTGCCAGTACCGCCGCGCGAACTTCAGGCAACCTTCCACGGCCTCCGTACCGCTGTTGCAGAAGAAGACGCGCGGGAGACCGGACAACGCAGCCAGTCGCCGGCCTACCTGCCCCTGGAGTGGGTGGTAGTACAGGTTCGAGGTGTGCAGCAGCGTGCGGGCTTGGTCGGCCACTGCGGCCGTGAGGCCTGGGTGCGCGTGCCCCAGTGCGGTCACGCCGAGCCCCGAAAGAAAATCCAGATACGCGTGGCCTTCGATATCGTAGACGTAGCTCCCCTCGCCACGCGTGAGCACGATCGGTACGCGCCGGTATACCTGCAACAGATGTTGGGCCTCGACTGCCTGTATCTCCTCTTGGGTAGCCATCCTGCGTCCCTGATGCCCGCCTATCAGACCCCTATCGTGGTGCCGGCGCAGATGTCCAGGTTGTCGGTACGTGTGCCGTTGACGATGTCGACCCGGCCCACTCCGCTACGGCACGCCTCGCGACAGGCGATGAGCTTGGCGACCATCCCGGCACTGGCCTGGCCCTGCGCGATCAGCCGCTGGAACAGATGCTCGTCCACCAACGGGATCGTCCGGCCCTTGTCGTCAATTACGCCGGCGGTGCCACCCGCGATGATGAGCCGCGTGGCGCTCAGCCGCGCAGCGAGATGCCCGGCCAACGTATCGGCGTTCACGTTGAGCAACTGTCCACCACGACTGGTGCCGATGCTGGCAACGATCGGCACGAGGCCCGCCTGGCAGAGCCGGTCCAGCAACTCGGGCCGGCCCTTGCCGGTCGGCTGCCCGACGTATCCCAGGTCGACAACCGTGCCGTCTGCCGCCGTGTAGGCGTCGGCCCTACGGACCGTCGACACCCCGGTGTCGGCGGCGGTCAACCCGACCGCCGGTACCCCGGCAGCCGCGGCCGCGGCCACCAGCCGCGTGTTGACCCGTCCCGCAAGGACTCCGACGACCACATCGAGCGTGGCTGAGTCAGTCAGCCGAAGCCCGTCCACCGCCCGCTTCGGGATCCCCCTAGCGACCAGTTCCGCGTCGACCTCTCTTCCGCCACCGTGCACGACAACAAGCGGAGGCGAGGCGGCCAGGCGAAGAATAGCGGTGGCGATGTTCCGCCGCGCATCCGGCTCCTCGAGCAGCTCACCGCCGAGCTTGAGCACGACTCCCGCCCTCGGCGTCATAACAGCCCGGTCGCTTCGTCCAGCCCGTACGCCACGTTCAGATTCTGCAGGGCTTGACCCGCGGCTCCCTTCACGAGGTTGTCCAGACAGGTGACGAGTATCAGCCGCCCAGACGAAGGGTCGTGCTTCCAGCCGATATCGCAGAAGTTGGTGTGCGCAACGTGCTTGATCTCTGGCAACGTGCCACCCGTGAGCCGGACGAACGGCGCATCCGCGTAGGCCTGCTCCAACACGGTGGTGACCGTCGCCTCGTTGACGTCCCGCCTGGCGCGCACGTATATCGTTTCGAGAAGACCCCGGTCCAGCGGAACCAGGTGCGGCGTGAACGTCACGGTTCGCTGGAGCTCTTGCTCGATCTCGGCGCCATGCCGGTGCGCGAAGACACCGTAGGCGGCTACGCTGCCGTGACACTCCGAGAAGTGGGTGCGCTCGGACGGCTTCTTGCCCGCACCCGAGATTCCCGACTTGGCGTCGATGATGACGTCACCCTCGAGCAGACCGGCGTCGATCAGTGGCCGGAGCGCCAGCAACGCCGCTGTGGGGTAGCAGCCCGGGCAGGCAATCAGTCGCGCCGCCGGCAACGCCGCCCGGCAGTGCTCGGTCAGGCCATAGACCGCCGGCTCTACAAAACCCGGAGTAGCGGGGTACCAGCGGCGACGCTGCGCCGGGTCCCGGAGCCGAAAGGTGCCGGACAGATCGAACACCCGCACGCCGCGCGCCACCAGCGCGGGACCCACTTCCGCGGCCACGGAATCTGGCAACGTCATGAATACGGCCTCGGTTTCGGCCACCAGCCTATCGACCGAGAGTGGCGTGATGTCGCCGTCCCAGACCCGGGCCAAAACGGGCAGCGTGCGGACGCCGTCGGCGCCGCCCGAGGCCATCGCCGTCGTCACCTGGACCGCAGGGTGCCGCGCCGCCAGTCTCATCAATTCCTGACCGGCGTACCCGGTCGCACCGGCGATCCCGATAGGGATCGTCCTAGGCATGTATATTTATACTACCATAAGTTTATTTATACGATCCCTCCGTAGACGACAGCCAGCCGGAAAGATCGTTCCGTGATGCCAGCTGGTCGCCCCCCCCGGACGCTTGACAACCTCTCCGGAGTTGTATAATAATTCATATGCTTGTATAATTATGAAGACTTACCGCCAGTCGGCCATCCTCGATCTCGTGTCCGGTCAGGCCGTCCATAGCCAGGACGGGCTCAGACAACAACTGGCTGTGCAGGGCATCCTGGCGACCCAGGCGACTATTTCACGGGACCTCAAGGAACTCGGGCTCGTCAAGCGGGCGGCGGACGGCGCCTATCAGACGGCACAGGTCGAACCAACGCCACCGACCGCCAGCGTTGACCGGGTGCGGCGCGCAGTCGTGGAGTATTTATGCCGGGTGGACCGCGCCCAACAGCTACTTGTCCTGAAGACCAACCCGGGTCAGGCGCAGCCGCTAGCCTTCGCGGTCGATCATGCCGCGTGGCCGGAGGTCGTGGGCACCGTAGCGGGGGACGACACGATCCTGGTGATCACGCGCACCGAGCGCAGCGCCCGGGTACTCGAACGGCGGCTCGAGCGGTGGGCGAAGGGCTGAGCACGAACCCTCGGGGTCAGACGGCAGGAATTCTCTCCCCTCTCCTACCTCCAGACTCCGTAATGTTTTGGGCCACAGTGACAAGGCAGGAGCAACAGGGACATGGAACGCATCGTGCTCGCATACTCGGGCGGTCTGGACACCTCCGTCGCGATTCCGTGGCTGGCGGAGAAGTATCAAGTAGAGGTCGTCGCGGTCACGCTGGATCTGGGTCAGGGCAAGGAACTAGATGACGTGCGTGAGCGCGCGATGGCAGTCGGCGCGATCCGGTGCCATGTGCTCGACGTGCGCGCTGAGTTCGCCGAGCAGTACGTTCTCCCGTCGCTGCAGGCCGGGGCACTCTACGAGGGCCAGTATCCACTGGCGACGGCGCTTGGCCGGCCACTGATCGCGAAGCAGCTGGTAGAAATCGCGGAGATGGAGTCGGCCAGCGCGATCGCCCACGGCTGCACCGGCAAAGGGAATGACCAGGTCAGGATCGATGTGTCGGCGCGCGCCTTGAACCGTACGATCCGTGTGATCGGACCGGCGCGGGAATGGAACATGTCACGTCCGGCCGAGATTATCTACGCCCGGGAGCGCGGCATCCCGGTGCCCGCGACCGTCGAGTCCCCGTACAGCACCGATTCGAACCTCTGGGGGAAATCGATCGAGTGCGGTGTACTCGAGGATCCGTGGGTGGAGCCACCTGCGGAGATCTACACACTGACCAGATCGCCCACGGAGGCACCCGACGCACCGGCCTATGTCGAGCTGGACTTCGCACGCGGCGTCCCGACCGCGGTCAACGGCGTCGCGATGCCTCTGGTCGATCTGATCGGCAGTCTCGAGACGATCGCCGGCACCCACGGCGTCGGGCGGATCGACATGGTGGAGAACCGACTCGTCGGCATCAAGTCCCGGGAGATCTACGAGGCCCCGGCGGCGGTAGTGCTGCACGCGGCCCACCGCGAGCTCGAGACCCTGGTGACCCCGAAAGACCTCGAGCGGATCAAGCGCGGCCTGTCGTCCGTGTATGCGGACCTCGTGTACAACGGTCTCTGGTTCACGCCGACCCGGTGCGCCGTCGATGCGCTGGTCGCCGATATGCAGCAACGGGTCACCGGCCAGGTCCGGCTCAAGCTGTTCAAAGGCGGCTGCCGGGTTGTGGGACGCCGGTCCCCACACGCGCTCTACGAGGAGGCGCTCGCTACCTACGACGAGGGGGACCAGTTCGACCACAGCGCGGCGGAAGGTTTTATAAAGATCTGGGGGTTGCCGGTCGAGTTGGCCGCGGCGAAGAAGACCGGCGCGGTGACGGACGCTGCGGCGTCGGAGCCCTAGTGGTCCGTCACGGGCAGGAGTGATGCGGGCCTCGGCGCGCGCCGCACCCACCGGTTACGGCGAGACGAGGAAGCACAAAGGCAGTATTCGACCGAGGGGCAATCTGGGGCGTGACGGGCGTCCTGTCGCTCTTCTCAAAGAAAACCCATGACGCATCTCTGGTCCGGCCGGTTCGGCGCGGCGCCCGACGAGGAGGTCTTCGAGTTCCAGGCGTCGTTCGGATTCGATCGGAGGCTGTTCGAGGACGACGTGACCGGCAGTCTGGCATGGGCCGAGGCGCTGGCTGCGGCCGGAGTGCTGTCGCCCGGCGAAGCGACCACGATCGGAAGGGCCCTTGCGGAGATCCGGGACCGCGGGCGCGCCGATCCAGACTTCATCGAGGGGCCGGACGAGGACATCCACGCGTTCGTGGAGCGCCAGTTGATCGAACTCGTCGGCGACGCCGGAAAGCGGCTGCATACCGGGCGTTCGCGCAACGAGCAAGTCTCGCTCGATCTGCGGCTTTATCTCCGTCGTCGGATCGCGGTTGTGCAGCGCGACATTGTCGCCCTGGTGGACACCCTGGCTGATCGAGCCGCGGGCGCCGGAGTGGCATTGATGCCATCCTACACCCATCTCCGGCGAGCACAGCCGATACTCGTGGCGCACTACTTCCTGGCGCACACCCATGCGTTGCGACGGGACTGCCGTCGTCTGGAGATCGCCCGTGAAGAGGCTGACGCGCTGCCGCTCGGGTCCGGCGCGATCGCAGGGACGAGCTACGCCATCGACACGGCGGCACTCGCCGAGCGGCTGGGGTTCACCCAGGTCGTGGCCAATAGTCTAGACGCAACCGCGGACCGCGACTTCGTCACGGCGTTTCTCTACGCGTGCGCGGGAACGATGGTGCACCTCAGTCGACTGGCCGAGGATCTGGTGATCTTCACCAGCGAAGAGTTCAGGTTCTTCGAATTGGCCGATGCGGTCACTACCGGGAGCAGCCTGATGCCTCACAAGAAGAACCCCGATCCGCTCGAGCTCGTTCGCGGCAAGACCGGTCGGGTGATCGGCCATCTAGCCGGGTGGCTAACGACCATGAAGGGACTGCCGAGCGGATACAACAAGGATCTGCAGGAGGACAAGGAGGCGGTGTTCGACGTTGAGGCCACAGTGGGACGATCGACTAGGGTCATGACGGCCGTTGTACGGTCGCTCGTCCTCGACTCCGACCACACCGAGTCCGCAGCGTCCGGACTGGCTCTAGCCACCGACGTCGCGGATCTGTTGGTGGCACGCGGCGTGCCGTTCCGGGAAGCGCACGAAGTCGTGGGGCGCATCGTCCGGGATCTGCTGGCGGAGAACCGTGACTTCGCGTCGTTGACACCGGACGACTGGCGGCGCTACCATGGCAGCTTGGATGCCGACGCGGCCGGTCGGATCACGGCACGCGGATCGGTGGCGGCGCGGCGGACCCCACAGTCAACCGCGCCCGACGCAGTGGCGGCGGCGCTCCTCGAGGTCAGGCGGTGGGTGAACGAACGAACAACCCCCGCAGCCGTTGACCGGCCGTGACCCGCCACACAGTCTCGACGATCGACCGTTTACGGACCGTGGGGCAGGCGTAGTAGGATTGCCTAGCTGCGCCTCGCAGTCGCCTGGCAAATCCCACGGAGGGTGTGTGGTCGCCCCGTTGTTCGTATCACGGTCCTGCTGCGCAACACGGATCTTCTTCCTGAAGCGACTGAACGCGTGCTTCACGCTTTGACGATTCGGGCTTGTGTTTCGACTACGTGACGGCTTCGCGGGCACACGGCGTAGCCAGTGCCGGTGCGTCTCGATTCCTTGTGGCGTTCGACCGACCACCGAACGGTTCCGCCATCAGAGCCAACCTTATTGCTTGAGAGGGATTCATGGAGCAGCGCCAGGTTCGCGTGGGTGACGTCCTGGACGACTATTGCCCACACGAACGCCGCGTCACCGATCACGCCGTGGTCGCACTAGTCGGCGACGAGATCAAGTTGACCCGGTGCACCACGTGTGACACCGAGCATCCGTTCAAAGCCGCCCGGGTGCCGCCGCGTCGCCAGACGAAGCTCGTCGCTGGGTTGTCGAGTGCCGGCGCGGGCGGGACCGGACCGTTGCTGCAGGGACAGGACCCTGCCGAGTCCGCGGTGGCCGCGCCACCAGACCGGCCACCGCCCCAGGCGGTCGAGCCGGTCGCGCTGCCGGTCGATTCGGTGCGACGGCCTCTGATCCGCGCGACGCTCGAACGACCCGAAGGCGCGCCCCCACCCACCCGTCCAGTGCCGGTGTTCACGATCCGGGAAAACGTCGGTCGGGACGGCGGGGTCGATCGCGCCGGCAGGAAACGCCGCAACGGCGGACGGCCCAACGACGAGCCGAACGGCAATCGGGCGGACGGCGCTCAAGCGCACGCCACTCGGCCAGGACAGGCCAAGAGTGGCGTGAAACCTTCACGTTCGCGCGGCCCGGCGAATCGGTCCGAGCGGTTCAACAAGGGCCAGCCACGCAACCGTGGCAAAGGCCGGTCGCGGTGATCGGCAGGATCCCCGCCGACGAGGAGAACCCAGCGCCGTCCGGCGTTGTCGCATAGCCCACTAGGCAAAAGGGCACCGAGTCAGCAAGGAACGTGTCTCACGATTCGACTGAGACAGGACTACCGGCACATCGATGACCGATCTATCCGGAACCCATGGCGTCATCGTGGGGGTGGCGAACAAGCGCTCGCTGGCATGGGCGATCGCCAGGGCCATGGATGCGGCCGGGGCGCAGCTCACGCTGTCGTACGCGACGGAGCGATTCGAAAACCACGTTCGCAAGCTCGGCGCCACACTGCAGAGACCCCCGTTGATCGTGCCCTGTGATGTCACAAGCGACGACCAGATACGGGAACTGTTCGCCGCCGTCGAGCGTGAACACGGCGGGCTGGACTTTCTCGTGCACGCGGTGGCGTTCGCGTCGCGCGAGGCCATCTCGGATCCATTTCTCGAGACGTCACGCGCGGATTTCTTGCAGTCGCTCGACGTCAGCGTGTATTCGCTAGTCACGCTGGCGCGCGCGGCGGCACCGCTGATGGACCGACAGGGTGGCGGCAGCATCCTCACGCTGACCTATCTGGGCAGTCAGCGCGTCTTCCCGAATTACAACGTGATGGGGGTGGCCAAGGCCGCCCTCGAGGCGGTCGTCCGTTATCTGGCCAGCGACCTCGGGCCACGCAACATCCGTGTCAACGCGGTGTCGGCTGGACCGATCAAGACGCTGTCGTCGGCCGGTATCTCAGGGTTCAGCCAGATCCTGCAGCACTATCGCGACCGATCGCCCCTGCGTCGTACGGTCGACGCCGAAGAGGTCGCCGAGACGGCCAGGTTCCTGCTAGGACCTGGCGGTCGTGGGATGACTGGCGAGGTACTGTTGGTCGACGGCGGCTTCCACGGTACCGGTATGTGACCGCGATGACGCACCGTTCCCGGATCGCCGGCCGCACCGGCGCGATGGCGGGGATGCTCCTGACGGCGATCGCCGTCGCCGGGTGCGCCACCACTCTTAACGCAGATCTAACCGACGCAACGATTAGCGCACGGGTGAAGACCGCCCTGCTCAGGGATCCCGAGATGAGCGGGTCGATGATCGAGGTCGAAACGCTGGGCGGTATTGTCACCCTCTCCGGACGCGTCGGCTCCAGGTCGATCGAGACCCGCGCCCTGCGCGCGGCCCTGAGCGTCGATGGTGTGACGGACGTGCAGTCGAGGTTACAGGTCGGGCGCTGACCCGGAGCCGGCCTTCCATCGGTGGTTGGAACCGTGGACTCCAGGATCCGTCGCATACGCGGGGTACTGATTCGGGTGGCGCTGAGCCGCACGGCGGCGCTGGGCACCGGTCTCGTCTTGCTGGCGCCGGCGATGACGGTCGCCGTCGGTAATTATCGGTGGGAGAGCTGGGTGACCGACGGGCTGGGTCTGATCGCGGGGAGCACCGGCGCCGCCCTCACGCTGACCGGCCTTTCCGGGCGTCGACCTGACTGGATCGATCCGAACGGACCCCCCGCGCGATGAGTCACGCTCGCCTACCGCCTTCCGATTTCTCGGGATCACTCCTCACACCCGGCGCCCCACCGAGGGGTCCACGGAGGTGGTTTGACCGCGGCTCGCCGCCTGCCGCTTGTGTCTGGCCTTGTCCAAATACATGCGGCGGTCTGCCGCCGAGAGCAGCGATTCGTACGATTGGCCGTCGGCGGGGAACGTGGCAACCCCCGCGCTGATGCTCAGCGGCAGCCGGCTACCGGCCCGCGGTTCGTATCCGCGTTCGAGCACCTTCCGCTGCAGTTCCTCACGCTTACGCTCCGCCTCCTCGGCGCCGCACTCCGAGAGAATCACGATGAACTCATCACCAGCGTAACGCGCACAAATGTCATACGGCCGGATCGCGGCGCGCAGCAGACAGGCCACTTCGCACAGCGTACGGTCACCCGCGTGGTGACCGTAGCGGTCGTTGATCTGCTTGAAGTCGTCCAGATCGAGCAGCACGAGCGCCAAGGAACCTCGGAGCCGGTGCGCGCGCGCCAGCTCCCGCGTCAGGTACATAAACAGCGACCGCGTGTTGGGCAGTGAGGTCAAGGCATCGGTCAGAGAGTCTTCCTGGGCCTTGTCAAACAGCAGCAAGTTGGTAACAACCGCGGAGAGCTGTTCCGCCACGCGTCCCAGCCTCCGTCGGTGCTCGGTGGTGTAAAACTCAGGCTGCACATGGTACAGCGCCAGCACGCCGATGAGCCGGTCTCCGAACTCCAAGGGGTACAGCAGCGCAGATGCCAGCTCGAGCGTCTCGTCGGCGGCTAGACCGGCTGCCTCCGCGTCGGCGTCAGGTGAACCGTTGACGAGCGGATGGCGATGTTGCGCGACCCAGCCCGCGAGTCCCTGTCCCTCGCGGAGAGTGAGACTCCTAATGACAGCCGCGTCGGTGCCGGTCGCGAACCGGCACCGCAGCCCGTCCCCATCATCGTGTCTCAGGAACAGGGCACAGCAGGAGAACGGTGCCAGCGGCCTCAGCTTGCCTGAGACCAGGGTCATGGTCTCGACGAGACCGAGACTCCTGCCCATCGATCGGGCGACGTCGTAGAGATCACGGAGCTCGCGGTGCGCCAGGACAATCCGAACGTAGCCGTCGGGTCGTGTCGGGTCATCCGAGGTCGCCGCAGCATCGAGGGGGTGCACGGCGAGACCACCGACGCGGCTGGCCGCCAGCTCCAGGGTCAAGGCCGGCAGCACCTCCAGAAAGCGGGACACCAGCTCCGGGTCGAACGCACGACCCGCTTCCTTGCTTAGCAGGGTTCGCGCCGAACCGGGTTCCAAGGCGTCATGATAGGGTCGAACGGTCGTCAAGGCCTCGTAGAACTCGACCAAACCCACGATGCGGGCACCGATCGGGACGCTGGTGCCGGCCAGCCCGTCTGGGTAGCCCAGGCCGTCCCACCGCTCGTGGTGACTCCGCACCACTTCCGACACCGAAAACGCACCGTCGAGATCACGGACAAGCTCGGCGCCGACCACCGGGTGGGTCTTGATCGTTGCCAGCTCCTCTGTGGTCAGCGGCTCCGACCGCGACAGGATGTGCTCGGGCACCGCCAACTTGCCGACATCGCGAACCAGCGCAGCCAGACCGATCCCCTCGATAGCGGCTACAGGCAGTCCTGCAGCGCGAGCGAGGCCGGCCGCATAGATTCGCATCCGTGTGGCATGATCCGGCGCCCGTCCATCCTTCGCGTCGATCGCCCTCGTCAGCGCCTCGATAGCGGCCAGCCCGCTAACGGCGCCGGACTGAGGCGAGTCAGTCTTCCCGAGTCGGCCGAACTGCCGCGCTACGTACCACGCGCCCAGCGCGAGGACGGCGGCCACCAGACCGGCGCCCACTGCCACCGGCATCGTCAGGCTCACCAGCAGAATGAGACTGGCAAGTAGCGCGATCGCGAACAGCGGTGTGAACCGCGACCAGTCCCCCATCCCCGATTCCTACCAGCTGGGTCGTGCGACGGCGGTCGTTGCAGACGAGTGCGGACTGGGTTCGAGATTGTAGTCAGCGATCTTGCGATAGAGAGTACCTAGGCTAATCTCGAGATTCTTGGCCGCCTGCTTCTTGTTCCAGGCGACCCCCTCGAGCACGCGCTGGATGTGCACCCGCTTGGCCTCACGCAACGACGAGAGTTGCTCACGCGGTGTCACGACCTGGACCTCGGGCGGATGCAGGAACTGCACGTCATTCGCACGGATCACGTTACTGGGGACCGATACGGCGGCGCGCGAGACAGTGCTCTCGAGCTCGCGGATGTTGCCCGGCCAGTGGTAAGAGCTCAGCAGGACAAGCGCTCCCTTGTCAATCGATTTGCTGTCCCAGGCGCCCGTCTGGTGACGCCGAATGCGACGAGCTCCCACAGGCAGTTCTCGACATCCTGCTCCAGCCGGCCGAATCACTGCCTGAACGCCTCGACCCCAAACGTTGGGCCGAATCTGGAGTGCAGGAAGCGGATCAAGCCGGAGCGCAGTGGCAACTGGACGAGCCACTTAAAACGAGCCTGGAGGTCGGCTACATCGCGGCCGGCCGGTGGATTACGCGCGCTCAAGCCACCTCCGGACACGTGATCGCGCGAGCGGGGAGGCACCCGGCGAACACCTGTGTCCTGAGTACCTTCCCTTCATCATCCGGTCCTGTCAAGGGTCCGGACGTCCCCTCGAAGGCTCGCTGCACTCTCCCGAGCGGACGCGGCACGAGTGCGGCGGCCATGCTGACGCACCCAGCCGCCGAAACGGGCCATCGGGCGGATCGGTGCTACACTGCGCCGCACGGCCTCTACTGAGAACCGCGCAGCGCGAGGTGACAGCCAGCGGCCATCGACCGGCGCGTTAACCGTAGCGCGCCTGTGCGTCACGGCGCTGACGCGCTGAACGCAACCGCAATGCTAAGCAGGGCCACCTGGCCCCAGCGCGGGCGTGATCGCCCTTGCTTCCCGAGACACCGCGTGCCGCATCGCTCTCCAGGTTCGTCGGTCCCGTCGTCCACCACCCGACATCTGAGCGGTGACCCGATCCGGTGTTACCGACCGCGCGGCGGCGCGGACGTGCGGCGACTGGTCGACGAGGGTTTCCAGGCGTTCAACGCCGGTCGTCTATCCGAGGCATGCCACGTCTTCGCCGACAAGATGCTGGACCCGGCGAACGACACCACGATCGGACTCACCATGGCCGGCGCCCTGACACCGGCCGGGCTCGGTGGGTGCGTGATCGAGCTGATGGAACGAGGGCTCGTTGATTTCGTCGTCAGCACCGGCGCCAACCTGTATCACGACCTACATTACGCTTTGAACTTCACGCTGCACCGGGGGTCGCCGTTTCTTGACGATGTCGAGCTACACGAGGATGGTGTCATCCGGATCTACGACATCCTGTTTCCGGCCCAGGTGCTGCTCGAAACCGATGTGTACGTTAGGGGTTTTCTCGGCCGGCAGGCGTTCGATGGGCCGATCTCCTCGGCCGCGCTCCACTACGCCCTCGGTGAGGACCTCATGACCCGGTATCCCGGGTGTGAGGCGCACTCCGTTGTGGCCGGCGCGGCGGCGGCGGGTGTGCCTATCTACACGTCGTCGCCGGGTGACAGCTCGATCGGGATGAACCTCGCGTGTCACGAGCTGCTGCATGGCGGCGGTTGCGCGATCGACCCGAGCCACGATGTCAACGAAGTGGCGGCAATCATTCTGGACGGCACCCGGAACGGGTGTCTGATTCTGGGCGGGGGCTCGCCCAAAAACTTCTACCTGCAGGGGCAGCCGACACTTCAAGAGATCTATGGTATTCCCAAAGGCGGCAACGATTACTTCGTGCAAATCACGACAGACCAGGTCGTGTGGGGCGGACTCTCGGGCGCCACGCCGTCGGAGGCTGTCAGCTGGGGCAAGGTCAACCCCGGTATGCTGCCGCACACCGTAGTCGCCTACTGCGACTCGACAATCGCCTTTCCGATCCTCTGTGAGTATGTCGTCGGGTCCGAGCACGGGCGGCGCAAGCAACGACGGCTGGTGCACCGCCGTGACGCGCTGGTGGCGGAACTCGTGCGCCAGGCGCGGTCCCGGCAGGCCGATGGTTTGGCCGGGGCGCGGACGAAGGCGGACGAGGATGGAGCATGACGATGGGGACCCTGGCAACCGAGCTGGCCAGTGAGGCCGCGCGCCGGGGCAGCGGACTGCGCATATACGTCGATGCCAACGTGCCGGCCGGGATGGTCGGGGTCATGCGCCGGCAGCTGGGCTGGGACGTGCTCTTCGTGATGGAGCACGCCGAGTTACGTCGCGCGCGTGACTAAAAGCATTATCGATTGGCGCGGCAATGGCACCGTACGCTGGTGTCACTCGACCGCAACTACGTAGACGACCGGCGGTTCCCACCAGACGAGAGCGGCGGGGTGGTCGTCCTGTCGGCGCCAGGCGAGCGCGCTTTCCGGAAGCTGCTGAGACAGCTGCACGAGATGGTGTTCGGGTACGAGTCGTCGGCCAACGGCGGCACGGTCGAACGACCGTTGCCTCTACTCGGTCTGAAGCTCGAGGTGGATCCCGGATGGCGCGAGTCCGAAACTGGGGGTCTCGGCCGGAAACGCCCTCAACCCACGTCTGACCCTTAACACCCGAAGGCTGACCTCTTCGCCTACCCGTGCTGCGCGTACTCCGCGGGGTCAGCTAGCCCGGCCGCACCGAAGGCCTGGAGCCGCTCACGGCACTTGCTGCAGCGCCCACAATGCCGGTCATCGGTCGGGCCCGCGCAGGACAGCGTCAGCTCGAGCGGAACCCCGAGTTCGAGTCCCATCCTGATCACCTCGGCCTTCCTCAGGCGCCCGAACGGCGAGACGATCTGGATCTCGTGATCCAGACCGAGTGTGAGCGCCCGAGCCATCGCCTCGAAGAACACCGGCGTGGCATCCGGAAACGGGTTGCCGGCCAGCGGGCCCAACGCGATCACCGGAATCTGCCGCTGGGCGCAAAACAGACCAACCTTGGCGAGCAGCGTCACGTTACGTCCTACCAGATAGACGTCGCCGTCCGGCGTATCGAAGGCGGGCGGCGGGCCCTGCACGGCCCAGTGCGACCGGTCGTATAGATCGCGCACGGTCGCGTCGAGGCACGTCAGCGTCTCGACACGGTCCGCGAACGGTGCCACCGCCAGCAACCGTGCCAGCATGATCCGCTCCCAGGCTTCCCAAGCCAGTCCCGCATTGACATACACGGGGTAAACCCGGGCGTCGCGTGCTTGATGGGCGACCAGCACCGCGCTATCCAAGCCACCCGAGCACAGCACGGCAACCGGCCGTTCTTGACCGTCTTTCCTACGCTCGACTACCATGCGGCGTGATGAGCGATCGAGAGTATTCGGTGACCAAGCGCATCGAGTTCTGCTACGGTCACCGTCTGCTCGACTACGACGGGATCTGCAAGCATCCCCACGGGCACAACGCCGTGGCCGAGATCGAGGTCAGGACCGCGGCACTCGACGAACGCGCCATGGTGTGTGATTTCAGCGACATCAAACGCGTGGTCAAGGGCTGGGTGGACCGCGAACTGGACCACAAGATGATCCTCCGCCGTGATGACCCGCTCGTCGGGCCGCTCCAGGCGCTGGGTGAGCCGGTCTATCTCGTCGATTCAAACCCGACGGTGGAGTGTATCGCGCGGATCATCCACGACCAGGCGAAGACGTCCGGCTTCCAGGTCGTGCGGGTGACGGTCTGGGAAACCCCTTCATCGTGTGCGACCTACGGCGAACGGGTCGTCGCGGCGGGGCAAATTCCCCGGATCGTCACAGTCGGCGCCGAGTGAATGGCCCGGTCTCACAACACCTCGATCAGAAGCTTCGCTGCCGCCCTAGTACCGATCGTGATCCGGCGCTCGCCGACGGTCCGGACCAGCACGCTATCGGCGATAGGGTTCCGGGCCTCGACCTCGACCGATCGGCCCGGCTTGAGCTCATGATCCTCCACGAACCGAAGGAAGCCGGCGTCCTGGTCGGCGATACGGGTCACCCTCACCGTGGTCCCGATTGGACAGGTTAACAGCGAGTGATAGCGGCGCGACTTCACGTCCCCGTCGGCCGTCGGGATCGGATCGCCGTGTGGGTCCACCGACGGATGTCCGAGCATCGCGTCCATCCGGTCGATCAGTCGGTCCGAGACAACATGCTCTAGTTGCTCCGCGTCGTCATGGACGTCGGCCCAGCTCATACCAACGACCTCGACCAAAAACTGCTCGACCAGCCGGTGCCGGCGCAGCACCAGGGCAGCCAGCTTGGTTCCGGCCGGTGACAGCCGGACACCAAGGTAGGGCTCGTACTCGACCAAACCCGATTCCGCGAGCGCCTTGACCATCGTGGTGGCGGTGCCAGGAGCCACCCCGACTATTGCCGCCAACTGTCCCATCGGTACCAGCACCCTGTCCTCGCTGGCAGCTTCGGCCTGATAGAGCGCCTTCAGGTAGTTCTCAACGGTACTTGACGGGAGCATCGTTTAGCCGGTCCCAGTTGACTTTCCTAGCACACCCACTCTATATTTTGAGTTGTCAAAACAGGGCTGTCAATGGCTCAAATAAAGAATAGCTCGGATCCAAAAACAAAACGGTGGTCGCGTCGCGCGTGGCTCCGCCTGGCTGGGCTGGGTTCGCTGTCCGGCGGAGCAGCCCTGGCCTCCCGGAGCTTGGCGGCCGGTCAAGCGGACCCTGTTGCCGCCTCGACGCCGGACCGCCTGGGCAGCGGCATGGGGCCGGTGGGCCGCGTGTCCACCGAGTCTTTCGACCCGACGCGGTTCCTGCGCACCTGGAACTTCTCGGATCTGCCGGTCGACACACGCGCGCAGTTCTATCGCGAGACTCCGGAGGCGGACGGGACGACCCTCCGCGAGTATGAGCTATTCGCCGTCGACCGGGAGATCGAGATCGCGCCCGGCGTCTTCTTCCCGGCGTGGACCTACAACGGGCAGGTGCCGGGCCCGACCATCCGGGCCACGGCGGGTGACCATCTGCGGATCAATTTCGTGAATCAGGGATCGCACCCGCACACCCTGCACTTTCACGGCTGGCATCCCCCGGGGATGGACGGATCACTCCGCCCGCATCAGGTCATGCCTGGAGATAGCTTTCTCTACGAGTTCGACGCGGAGCCGTTTGGTCTGCATCTCTACCACTGTCATGCCAACCCCTTGAAGCGGCACGTGCACAAGGGGCTGTACGGCACTTTCATAGTCGACCCGCCGTCGCCGCGCCCGCCGGCCGACGAGCTCGTGATCGTGATGAACGCGTTTGACACCAACTTCGACGCGGACAACGAGGTCTATGCAGCCAACACCGTCGCCGGCTTCTACATGCAGGAGCCAATCGGCGTGCGGGTCGGTCAGCTCGTACGGATGTATCTCGTCAACCTGACCGAGTTCGATCTGATCAACAGCCTGCATCTGCACGGGATGTTCTTCGACGTCGTGCGCACCGGCACGTCGCTGAAGGCGTCGGAGTCGACCGACACCATCATGCTCTGTCAGGGCGAGCGGGCCATTCTCGAGACGACCTTCCGTTACCCCGGCGATTTCATGTTCCACGCCCATCAGAGCGAGTTCGCCGAACTCGGGTGGATGGGGCTATTCCGAGCCGAGGGGAACCGTGTCACCTAGCCGTGAGCCCGGTCGCGCCGATCGGGCCGGCCGGCGCCGGGGCGTCGTGCTCTGGGCCCTGGCTGCATTTCCACTCGTCCTCGTCGGCGGGTTGATCTGGGTGGTGTTTTCGTCCGACCTGGCCGACGCGATGCGGGGCGAGGGGTATCCCCCTGTCGAGGAACTGGTGTTTCAACGGGTCAGCCTCCGTCCGGACGGCATCGTGGCCACCGTGCTCAACGACGGGCCGGACCCGGTGACAATCGCCCAGGTCCAGGTGGACGACGCCTACTGGTCGTTTAGCGCCGACTCCAGCGCGACGCTGGCTCGTCTGGGCCGGACGACGCTGACGATTCCGTATCCCTGGGTGCACGGAGACACGCATGTGCTCCGGCTCGTGACCTCGACCGGCGTCACATTCGACCACGAGATTGCCGTGGCGGTTGAGACCCCAAGGCCCAGCGTCTGGTCTTTCGGCATCTTCACGTTGATCGGTCTGTATGTGGGTGTCATTCCGGTGGCGATCGGTCTAATGTGGCGGCCGTTCGTGTCGCGCGCCAGCCGAACTGCGGTCGACTTCCTGCTGGCGCTGACCATCGGGTTGCTGTTGTTCCTCTTGATCGAGTCGGGACACGAAGGGCTGGAGGCCGCCTCGCTCGCGCCCAGCTCGTTCCAGGCTGTGGCATTGTTCGTGTTCAGCGCGCTGGCGGCCTTCGTTGGACTGGAGATGGTCGCCGCGTGGTTGCGTGCGCGACGTCGCGACGCCGGTGCGTCAGTGGGGCAAGGATGGATCCTGGCGCTGCTGGTGGCAACCGGAATCGGTCTGCACAATTTTGGGGAGGGGCTGGCGATAGGCGCGGCGTTCGCGCTGGGCGAGGCGACATTCGGGTTGGTGTTGATTGTCGGCTTCGCGCTGCACAACACGACCGAGGGGCTGGCGATCGTGGCCCCCTTGGCGAGGGAACCGGTGCGGGTCAGCCAGCTGATGGGGCTGGGCGCGCTGGCCGGCGCGCCGACGATCGCCGGCACCTGGGTTGGCGGACTCATTTACTCGCCGATCTGGTCAGTCTTATTCCTCGCGGTTGGCGCGGGCGCCATCGCGCAGGTGGTGGTGCAGCTGGCCCGACAGATAGCAGGGGAACAATCGATCGCCCAGCATGTGGCGACGGCGCCGGTGGCGGGCGGGCTGTTCGCTGGCGTCGTTGTGATGTACGTCACCGGGCTTATCGTCGGATAGTGGTCGAGGTGGGAATCATGTCGACGACGTGTCATGTACAGAGCCACCGTGGGCGGAGCTCACGATGGCATGGCGCCCGCGGCGCGGTGGCGGGAGTGCTGCTGGTAGCCGTGGTGGCGGCCTGTCAGCTGATCCTGCTGCCGATGAGCGCCAGCACACGTGAGGTGGCAATCCGGGAGATTGGGCTCGTGACGCGGGACATGGCTTTCTATCTCGAGGGGGACACGGTGGCCAATCCGACGATCCGACTCGAGGCCGGTGAAGATGTTCGGTTCATCGTGCGGAACCTCGACCCCGGTATGGTGCACAATCTCGCCATTGAGGGGTGGGATCTCGAAACACCGTATCTCGATGCCAAGCGGTCGGCGACTGTGCGTGTCCGCGCACCGGAGCAGCTTGGCACCCAAGCCTACGTATGTCTGCCCCACCGCGAGATGATGGGCGGGGTGATCGAGATCGTGGCGCGGGGCCAGTAGCGTAGTGCCCGAAGGAGACCGGGGGCAGCTGAAGCCTGCGGCGAAGCCCTCCGCCCTCTTGGATCCCTAACTCCCTGGTGCACCGCTACTCATGTACTCATGGATCTCGACACGGCCGACTGGTCAGGGGAAGGCGAGTTCACGCAGACGCTGATCGACTCGCTCCAGCGTCTGGATGGGGTGGCTTGCCTGCGGGTCGAGGATGCCCAATCATCCCGATCGGCCGTCGAATACAACTTCATCAGCAACGAGTTGTTCGTCAAGTTCCGCACCCGAAACCGTCTGGTGCGTACCCGGATGATGGGCCTGCTGCCGGTCACCCGCACGGTCACCGAGACGGCGATGACCGTCACCGATCTCGAACGCGCCCTGTCCTCGCTCCAGGAGGTCGGGCCGCCAGACTACGCCGACGACGGCATGCTGCAGTTTCTCCGCACCGAGCGAATTGTGCCCCCGTATCAGACGCGTGGCTACAAGCTCGTGGAGCTCGTGCGGGTCTACGACGCGGGCGCGGCGCCGCGCAGGACGGAGGACGATGGCTGAGGTGTCGAAGGTGCGTCAGCGGGTGCTCACCATGATCGAGCGGGCCGGACGGGACGCCGCTGAGCGCCGCGCCAGGGCCGACGTGGCCGTGGAACGGGCGGGGTGGTTCATGCAGGACAGCGTGACGCCGGTCGCTCGCCAGGTGCTCTCGGTGCTGAGGGTGGAAGGGTTCCAGTTTCGCCTGTCAACACCGCCGGGGTCGGTGCGACTGGTGTCGGTGAAGCACCACGAGGACTTCATCGACTTCGCCGTAGACACGACTCAGGACCCGGTCGTCATCATGACGCTGGTCAGCCACCTGCGCGGGCAGCGGGTGTCGACCACCGAGCGGCCGTTGGCGAACGGCGTGGCGGTCGACCAGTTGACAGAGGAACACGTGCTCGCGTTCCTGCTCGCGGCGCTCCCGGTGTTCGTGGCGCGATGAGCGCCGGCCGCGCCCGGATTTACCCGTGGACGAAACTCGGTTGGTCGGAACGACCCGAGCGCAGCACCGGCGGCAGCAGGCGAACGTCCAGGTCTCTCAAATTGCCTCCGCCCGCTCCAGCGCGGCTATCCGATCCGCGTCGTAACCCAGCTCCGTCAGTACGGCATGGGTATGCTGTCCGAGGACCGGTGGCGGGGTGTGGACGCCACCGGCTGTGTCGCCCAACTTGACCGGCACCCCCATTACCTGTATCGGCCCGGCCACCGGGTGGGTCATCGGCAGCACCATCATCCGTTGCACCAGCTGTGGGTCGGAGAGCACCTGCGCCAGATCGCGGACGGCCCCGCACGGCACACCGGCCGGCTTCAGCGCGTCGATCCACTGCTCTCTGGTGCGCGTGCGGATCCGGTCGGCGATCAAAGGTCGCAGCGCGTCCTGCTGCTCGACGCGGCCTTGGTTGGTCACGAAACGCGGATCCTGGGCTAGCGCCGGCACCTCGATCACCTCGCAGAACCGCCGGAAGAGCGCGTCGTTGCCGACCGCGACCACCATATCGCCGTCGGCCGCGGCGAAAGTCTCGTAGGGTACGATCGTCGGGTGTCGGTTCCCCAGCCGGGGCGGCGCCTGCCCGGTGGCGAAGCAGATGCCGGCCTGGTAGGTAAGGAGCGCCGCGACCGAGTCGAGCATTGCCACGTCGACGAGCTGGCCGCGGCCGGTGCGGGCGCGCGCCAACAACGCCATCGCAACCCCATAGGCGGCGAACATCCCCGAGACGATGTCGGCGATGGCGACTCCGAGACGGTAGGGTGTGCCGTCCGCCGGACCGGTGATGCTCATCAACCCGCCTTCGCCCTGCAGCACTGCGTCGTATCCAGGCTCGGAGCGGCGCGGTCCGGTCTGCCCAAATCCAGAGACCGAGCAGTAGACCAGACGAGAATGGGAGGCCGAGAGGGCGTCATACCCGAGCCCCTGGCGTGCCAGCGTGCCGGGCCGGAAGTTCTCGACGAGCACGTCGGCCCGCGCGATCAGCGCCTCAAGGATTGGCCGCCCCTCGGGGTGCTTGAAGTCGAGCGTCAGGCTCTCCTTATTGCGGTTGACACTGAGAAAGTACGCGCTTTCGCCGTTCTGGAAGGGCGGACCCCAACCGCGGGTATCGTCACCGCGCCCGCGCTGCTCCACCTTGATGACTCTGGCTCCCATATCGGCCAGCATCATCGTGCAGTAGGGGCCGGATAGCACCCGCGTCAGATCGATCACGGTCAGCCCAGCGAGCGGACCGGCAGTGACATCGCCCGTTGTCGAAATGGTGTCGGTCATCAGTCCCTTGTCCTCCAAAAAAGGCAGGAGACAGGAGGAAGATCGCCTGGTTCTCCCGCAGTTTCTCACGCGTTCTCCGTGCGGGACCGTGCCGTTGGTCTGTGTGTAGCCCAACTCCTGACCGAACAGATCCTCCCAAGCTGGTGAAGTCGGAAGGGTGTCGCCGGCGGCCGTTCAGTCCCCGTCCTGCTCCTCACCTCCTTCGGATCCACCGAACAGGTCGGCCATCTCCGGGGCCTGTAATGGCCGCGGCGTCTGTTCGACCGTCGTCGACTCAGGGATCGGCTCGGCGGCGCTCACGCCCAGCTGCTTGAACCGCCGCGCGGTGACGAGGACACGCGATTCAATGGTGCCTACCGTCCGGTTGTAGGCCTCCACGGTCCGGGTCAATCCCTTGGCCAGCTCATCGAGGTGGCCGGCCAGCCGCGCAATCCGATCGTAGAGCTCTCGACCCAGCTCGCTGACTTCCTGGGCGTTATGGGCGATCCGCTCCTGCTGCCACCCGTACGCCACGGCGCGAAGCAGCGCAATGAGGGTCAAAGGGCTGGCCGGAATCACCCGCTGGGCGACGCCGAACTCGATCAGCCCTGGGTCGTGCTGCAATGCGGCGCTGAAGTAGCCTTCGCCCGGCAGGAACATGAAGACGAACTCGGGGGCCGGCTGAAACTGGGCCCAGTAACCGCGGCTGCCCAGCTGGACCATGTGCGCCCTGACCTGGCCGGCGTGCTCTTTGAGCCGCGCCGCCCGCTCGTCGTCCCCAACCGCCTCGACCGCCTGCCGGTACGCGACATACGGCACTTTCGCGTCCACGACGATACGTCGCCCCCCAGGCAGAGAGACCACCATGTCCGGCACCAGCCGGCCCTCCGCAGTCTGCACGGTCGTCTTCTCCGAAAAATCACAGTGGTTGAGCATGCCGGCCATCTCGACCACCCGTCGCAGCTGTACCTCCCCCCAGCCGCCTCTGACATGAGGAGTCTGCAGGGCACGCTCGAGGTGGGTGGTCGTCGTGGCCAGGACCTGCAGCTGCTCGCTCAGGCGCGAGTAGGAGCTAGCGCGTTCCTTCTCTGCCTCCTGCAGCTTGGCACCAACCTGACCCAGCGTCTCATGCAGCGGTTTGACCAGACTGTCGATGGACCGCTGGCGGTAGTCAAGGTCGACCGCTGCCTGTTTCTGGAACTCGCTCAGCGATGCCTTCGCCAGCTGCAGAAACGACTGGTTGTTGGCCCGCAGAGCCTCAGCCGATACCGAGGCAAATGCCTCGCGAAGGGTCTGTTCCGCCTGCTGGAGCAACCGGAGCCGGTCATCCGTCGACCGGCGCTCGCCGTCGAGCTCGGCCGTCGCCCTCACAAGCCGTTCGGCTCGGTCGCTCGCCTGCTGGCGGGCGTCGGCGAGGTCACGGTCGCGGGTCTCAAGCGCCCCGTCGAGCTGCGCGACCCGTTTGCCGATCTCCTCGGCCCGCGCCGCGGCCGCGGCCGCCCGCTGGCCGGCGCCGGCCTCACCGACCCGGCCCACCAGCCAGCCGCCCACGCCACCCAGGCCCAGACCCAGGACGATCCCCACGAGCATCGAGATAGTGTCCAATGGCGATCCTCGCCGGTCTCACCCCGGCCCCTTCGCCACGCCCGGCCGGCCGATGGAATCCCGGGGGCGCCATGACGCGTCACACAGTGTACCCGGTCGGGTGCCCCAGCCGATTTGACGCAAGTCCGAACCCGTCGTGGCTTGAAGCCCGAGAATGTTCCGCATAACATGTAGTGTTCCAGCGAGGCTTCGCCTCCGGGGCCCCGCTAAGCCGAACCTAGCACAGGTCCTTGCGGGGCCCCGCGCCCGCGGAGTCCAGCGGCGGGCCACGGTCGCGGAAGCTGGCACGACATCAGGGTCCTGCGAGGATCAGCCACTTCATGAACGATCATGCCCTACGCGTCTACGATTCCATTGTCGGCCTTCTCTCCGGTGTCGACAATCCCACACCCCTGGTGCGTCTGAACCGGGTGTCGCCATTCCGTGATACCCAGGTGTACGCCAAACTCGAGTGGTACAACCCGTTCGGAGCGGTGAAGGATCGCGTGGCAGCCAACCTAGTTGCCGACGGTGAAGCACGTCACACCGTCCACGAAAATCAGAAGCTGGTAGAGCCCACCTCGGGCAACACCGGCATGGCCCTCGCCATGATCGCCAATGCGAAGGGCTACACCCTCACCGCGCCGCTGTCGATCGAGATCCCACTCGAGAAGCGCACCATGTTGAGGTTCTTTGGTGCCGAGGTGCTGGAGCTCGAAGATACGCTGTGCCCGGCGCCAGGCGCGCCAGAAGGTGCGATCGCCAAGGCCATGGAAATCGCCGATCGCCCGGGGTTCCACATGCTCAACCAGTACGCCAACCAAGCGAATCCAGAAGCTCATTACAAGACAACAGGACCGGAGATCTGGCGACAGACTCGCGGCAAGGTGACACACTTCGCCGCCGGTCTGGGCACCTGCGGCACCATCACCGGAACGGGTCGTTTTCTCAAGGAGCAGCGCTCCGAGATCCAGGTTTTGGGCGTCCATCCCGGCGAGGGCCACGACATCCCCGGCGTACGGAGCCTTCGCCAGCTCCAGCAGACCCAGCTATTCCGTCCGAAGGAGTACGACCACCTGATCGAGATCGAGAACCAGACGGCGTTCGACCTATGCCTTCGCCTGAACCGAGAAGAGAGCATCATCGCAGGGCCGAGTTCAGCCATGGCCCTGGCGGGCGCGTTCGAGCTGGTGCCCGACGCGCCGGGCAATCTCGTGGTGGTGATCTTTCCGGACAGCGCGTTTAAGTATGCATCCTCCGTCGTTAAACATCTGCCTGGTCTAACTGCCGAGCCGGACAAGCCCCGAAGGGGGCGCGACCCGCTGCTCGACCGGATGGTCGAAAACGTGCGGGCGAACCCGGACCTGACCTTGGACGTCGATGCGGCCCACGAACAGTGGAAGACCGCAAAGCCGTTCGTGCTGGACGTGCGCCCGAGCGATCAGTACCGGGTTGCGCACATCCCCGGTGCCATCAACGTGCCGGTCGCAGAGCTGGGCACAGATCACTCGGCCCTTCCCACTGACCTCGAAGCGCCGATCCTCAGCGTGTGCCAGCGCGGGAACGCCTCTCTCTCCGGCGTGCTGTTTCTCAAGTCGCTCGGCTATCGAGACGTGCGGAGCATCAACGGTGGGACGCGTGCATGGCAGGAAAGAGGCTTCGCCACCGACCCGGAGTAATCCCGGCGTCGACGCGGCAGGGAGGTGCTGATCGGGGTCCTGGGAGGCGACGCCGGCAGCGAAACTCGAAGTGACGGGCAGGATGTCTACCGGTGGACTGAAGTCTCCCGAGGGCCATCGTGACGATCTGTGGTCACCGAGCGGAGACATGCTGACGTGCGGGATCTGGAACCAGCGATGGCACTAACCCCCCTGCTGATCCGAACCGCCGCCGACACGCGGATCCGCCGGCATGGCCGCAAGTCGTACCCACACGAGTGTTGCGGGGCGCTGATCGGCCGAGATCAGCTGGTCACCGAGGCGTTCGCGCTGCCCAACACCACGGCGGAGGGGGCCCGGCACAGGTTTCTGGTGCGGCCAGCCGACTACCGGGCGGCCGAACGACGGGCGAGCGAGCTGGGTGCCGAGTTGCTCGGTTTCTATCACTCGCACCCGGACCATCCGGCGCGACCGTCCCGGTACGACCTCGACCACGCGTGGCCTGTGTTCGCCTACGTGATCGTCTCGGTCGAGGGTGGCGAGCCGAGGGCGATGACCTCGTGGCGGTTGCGCGAGGATCGATCGGCGTTCGACGAGGAGCCGGTCGCGGTCGAATCGGACGATGCAGAGGGAGAGGCGACAGCCGGGGACCAGTCGTCACGAGACAGCGAGGGCGGAAAACGGGAGACCGGCGGGAGCTGACGGCTTCGCCGTCTTTACTTCAGTCTGGCCGCGGAGCGGGCCGTGGCGGGCCTCGGTTCGACGGGACGGAACGAACGGACGAGACACGATGACACATAAAATTCTGATTCCGACGCCGTTGCGCGTCTATGCAGGCAAGCGGGACATCGTCGAGGCGGAGGGCAGCACGGTCGGTGAGCTGCTGGCGAACATGACGGCGCAGCATACCGACCTTCGCAAACACCTCTACACCGAGGACGGAAAGCTGCGGAGCTTCGTCAACATCTACGTTAACGACGACGACATCAGGTATCTCAAGAAGGAGCACACGCAGCTGAAACCTGGTGACACCGTCAGCATCATCCCGTCGGTGGCGGGCGGGGGACCGGAGTGAAGACCGCGACGACACCCCTCGCGCTGACCAACGAGGAGGTCGCCCGCTACAGCCGGCACCTCATCATGCCCGAGGTCGGCATGGAGGGGCAGCTCAAGCTGAAGGCGGCGCGAGTGCTGTGCATTGGCGCCGGAGGGCTGGGCTCACCGGTGGCTCTGTATCTGGCCGCGGCCGGGATCGGCACGATCGGCATTGTTGACTTCGACGACGTCGATTACAGCAACCTCCAGCGGCAGATCATCCACGGGACCCCTGATGTCGGGAGACCGAAGCTCCAATCGGCCAAGTCGCGGCTCAACGCGCTGAACCCGGAAGTCGAGATCGTGACGCACGATATGGCGCTGTCCTCGCAGAACGCGCTCGATCTCTTCGCCGGCTACGACCTAGTCGTCGACGGCACCGATAACTTCCCGACCCGGTATCTGATCAACGACGCCTGCGTGATCCAGGGAAAACCCAACATCTACGGCAGCATCTTCCGGTTCGAGGGCCAGGCTTCAGTGTTCGCCACCAAGGACGGCCCCTGCTACCGTTGTCTATATCCGGAGCCGCCCCCACCCGGGCTCGTGCCCAGCTGTGCCGAAGGGGGGGTGCTGGGCATCCTACCGGGCGTGATCGGCACGTTGCAGGCCACCGAGGCGATCAAGGTCATCCTCGGGGTCGGTGAGCCGCTGATCGGCCGCTTCCTCATCTTCGACGCGTTGCAGATGCGGTTTCGCGAGCTCAAGCTGCGGAAGGACGCCGACTGCCCGGTCTGTGGTACGCACCCGACCGTGACCGAGCTCATTAACTACGAACAGTTCTGCGGGATCACCACGGTCGCGCCGGTGGACACCCTGGTGCCGGGGGCGGAAGACGAAGCGACCGTCGAGGAGCTGAAGGCCCGGCTCGATAGACAGGATGAGTTCCTGCTGCTCGATGTGCGCGAGCCCAGGGAGTTCGAGATCTGCCGCATTCCCGGCTCGGTGCTGATCCCTCTGGGCGATCTGCCGTCGCGGTTATCCGAGCTGGAAGGACATGACGCCATGATCGTCCACTGTAAGTCTGGGATCCGCAGCGGCAAGGCGGTCAGCCTCTTGCGAGAGGCAGGCTACAACGAGGCGCGGAACCTGAAGGGCGGCATCCTCGCGTGGATCGACCGGATCGACCCGACGCTGCCGAAGTACTAGTAGTGTGTCCGCCGGCTCCGGTACAATGAGGACATCGCTATCCCGGTAGCCGGACAACATGCTGCGCCTCTCCAAGAAAGCCGAGTACGCGCTGATGGCGCTCAAGGACCTGGCCTTACGTCCAGAGGCCGAGGCGGCAAGCGCGCGGGAGATCGCCAGGCGTTTCGGGATTCCGGTCGAACTGATGGCCAAGGTGCTCCAGCGCCTGGCTCGGCGGAATCTGCTGGCGTCCCATCACGGCACCCGCGGCGGGTATCTCCTGGCCAGGCCGGCGAGCCAGATCTCCGTCGCCGACGTCATCGAAGCGACCGACGGCCCTGTGACGGTCACCGCCTGCACCAGCGCGGACGACGACTGCGACCAGTACGCCACCTGCAACATTCGCGATCCGTTGTGGCGCATCAAGGACCAGATTGTCCAGGCGCTGACCTCCTACAGCCTCCAGGCACTCGCCAAGGATGAGCCACCCCTCGTGTCGATCTCGGTGACCAAACGCTCGTTGAATCCGGACGGGCTGTCGGCCCGATCGCCGGTCGAGAGCCACTGACGCGGATCCGCGTGCAAGCGAGCGGCGGTCTTCGACCGCCCGAGTGGCGTGCCGAGCATCCCGGCCACACGGTGAGGTACACTGAAGGAGACTCATGATCGAGATCACCGACGCGGCGTCGAGACGAATCCGCAGTGCGATGGTCGGGGAGGGGATCGCCGAGGGCGGTCTTCGCGTCGGCATCAAGGCGGGCGGGTGCTCGGGTTTGAGCTACGTATTTAAGTGGGAGCAGTCGCCTTCCCGCGATGACGAGGTCTTCGAGAGCGGCGACGGCACCAAGATATTCGTCGATCCCAAGAGCTACAAGTATCTGAACGGCACGGTGCTGGATTGCGACCCGAACATGCTCGGGCAATCCCTGATTCTGCGTAATCCCAATACCAAAGCCGAATGTGGCTGCGGTCTGTCGTTCGGCGTGTAGCGCACGTCCCTCACGCGTTCGTACAGGGTGAACCAGGACACCGTATTTCCTCCGAACCTTGTGTCGTAGGTCGTGCGGACTCCGCCCTGGGGGCCTGGTATCTGTCAGCCGAGCATTCATGTCCGAATCTGACCACCCGCCTCGTGACGCTCACCGGCCCAGCCGTCCCCTGACGGTGGTGTCGAACCGAGAGCCCTATCTTCATTCACTGGCAGAAGACGGGACGATCGCCTGGTCGCCCACGACCGGTGGCGTCGCGGTCGCGTTGGATGCGCTGATGCGCGAACGCGGTGGTGTCTGGATCGCGCATGGCGCCGGTGACGCAGACAGGCTGGTGGTCGACGAGAACGACCGGGTGCTAGTGCCCCCGGACACGCCCAACTATACCCTGCGCCGGATCTGGTTGACCAAGGCGGAGGAACAAAGCCACTACGAGGGATTCGCCAACGAGGGGCTGTGGCCGCTGTGTCACATGGCGCACGTGAAGCCGGTGTTTCGAGCCGCAGATTGGCGCGCGTACCAGACGGTCAATAGGCGGTTCGCGCGTGCGGTCGAGACCGAGCTGCCGGATGCAGCATCGCCGGTCTTCATCCAGGACTACCAGCTGTCACTGGTCGCCCTGTATCTGCGTGCGGCGCGTCCCGATGCCCGGCTCGCCCTGTTCTGGCATATCCCGTTTCCCCATCCCGACCAACTGCGGATCTGTCCGTATCGCCGCCAGATCTTGCAGGGACTGATGGCGACCGACCTGCTGGCGTTCCAGCTCGAACGAGACCGGCGCAACTTCCTCGCAGCGGCACGCGCCGAGCTGGGGGCCAGGGTGGGCCAGAGCCGCGTGTACGTCCAGGACCGCACCACCACGGTCTGCGCCGTGCCGATCGGTGTCGACTTCGACCGGATCCAGGTCGTCACGCGCGACCCCGGGCTGGAGGCCGAGAAGGCGCGTTTGCGCCGGGAGCTGCGAATCGACACCCCGCTCGTCGGCATCGGTGTCGACCGGCTCGACTACACCAAGGGGATCCCGGAGCGTCTCGAGGCGCTGGACTGTCTGTTCACGCGGCGGCCCGAGCTGCGCGGTCAGATGACCTTCGTCCTGATCGCCGTGCCCTCGCGGTCAAAGCTGGAGAGCTACGCCGCGGTCGAGGCGGACATCGACCAGCGGGTCGCCGCGTTCAACGCTCGACACGCGGGAGACGGCCTGGCTGGCGGACCGATCCGCTACCGGAAGTCGGCGCTCCGAATCAAACGTCTGGTGGCGCTGTATCGGCTGGCGGACTTCTGCATCGTGAGCTCGCTCCACGACGGGATGAATCTGGTGGCGAAAGAGTTTGTCGCGGCACGCGAGGATCTGAGCGGCGTGCTGGTGCTGAGCGAGCTCGCCGGCGCGGCGCAAGAGCTGGACGATGCCGTCATCATCAATCCATATGACATTGAGGGATTCGCGAACGGTCTCGAGCGGGCGCTCGACATGCCGCTTGACGAGCGTCAGCGCCGGATGCGGACGCTGCGTCGGGTCGTGGCCGGTCACGACGTGGTTCGGTGGGCGTCCGAGATCCTTGAAGGGCTTGAGGACCTCAACCCCCAGTCGTGGCCGCCGGTGCCTGGCAGTACGCGCCGGGTGCCGCAACCGGGTGCCCGGGTGAATCCACCCACGTCGGCGCCAGCGAACCGGTAAACCGGCTCGAGCGATCGGCGCCCAGGGGGCCTGGATCCGTTCCCGGAATCAACGATTCCTACCTAGAGTAGATGTCTAGGCGGAACGTCGAGATCGATCGATACCGCCAGCTCGAAGCGACGTACGTCCACCATTCAGGCTCTTTCATTCCACCGTTCGTTGGACGAAGTCACAGGCTGGAAGGTAGTTTTACTGGGGCGGAGCCCCACGTGGATGCACGGCGCGCACATGCGCGCCCGCGAGGGAACGGCGCGGGGCGTCGGGGTCCAAGTGATCAGGGATCCGAACGGGTCCTCGTGGTCCGTGGCATGAATAAGCCACGCACCGGCCCGCTCGACGGCTGCCAACGAGCAACGCCGCGGGGTGGGATGTATCGGTGACCGAGCTCGGCCATCCTCATGCCGCGGGGCACTAAGCGTCATCGTCTTCAGCTTCCGCGTAGATTTGCGGGGCGCGCCTGAAGACCACGGTCAGACCGAAGAGCGCGATGATGGTCGAGGCGGCGAGTCCCAGATAGGCGCCGGGCGCCATGACCGGGTCGAGGGTCGGCGACATCTCCACCCCCTCGACGATGGCGCGCGCCTGCGCGGTCGCCCAGCCCTGCTGAGCGGCTGTGCGCTCCATGAGCCGTTCGGCGAGGAACAGGATACCGAAAGCGAACAACCCGACGAGCAGTAACGGATGGCGGGAGTTCTTTCTGGTGGCGATGCTGAGACCGGCCAGGACCATCACGACAACGGCCAGCCCGAGGACCCAGAGACCGGCGATGTCGGGCACCCCCCCAAACTGTCGATTACCCACCGCGATCCAGGGCATGAAGGCGCTCGCCCCAAGGAGCACCCCGGCGGCAATCGGCCAGTAATAGGCTCGCATCGGGTGCCGGGCCGCCCCACTCATCACCTCACGCAGCGCCACGGCGGGAGTGTACCACGGCGACCTTTGGCCACCGAACACCTGGACGATCGCGGCCCCGGCGCCCCCCGCGCCGCAGATGCCTACTGAGGATCGGTTACCGCCACCAACCGAAGCAGCAGCCGCTCCACGGCCGACGGGTCCGGCAGGCGGCACGCGGCCCGTGACGGCCGACGGCCGACGACGACGGTCACACCCCGTTCACCCACCGCTTCGAAGGCATGCTCGTCGGTCCGGTCATCACCCAGGTAAATCGGTCGGACGGCGGCGCCATGCCGGCGTGAAGCGTCGGCCTCGATCCAGCGCACCGCATCCCCCTTGTTCCACCGGATATCAGGGAGCAGCTCGAACACACACTCGCCGCGTTGTAACCGCATCGTCCCCACGTCGAGCGCCGGCTTGGCTAGCAACCAAAATGCGCGCTCGGCCCGTTCCCGGTCTGGCGGCGCCGCACCCCGCACGTGCAAGGCGACCGACAGGTCCTTGTTCTCGATACGGGCGCCGGCCAACGGTGCGATCGCCTTCGCCATCGACCGGGCGAACTCCTGCACCACAGCGCGCCGTGCCGCCAGCTGCGGGACCTCAAAACCGGTGTCCGGACCGTCGATTTCCATGCCATGGAGACCACCGTAGTACACGGGGCCATCCACCGCGGCGCGTCGGCGCACGTCGGCGGCCCGCCGACCGCTGACGACCCCGACGGTCAGGTCCGACCGCCTCGCCAGCGTCGACAGCGCTGTCCGGCGCGGTTCGGACAGGAATACCGCCGCCGGATCGGTCTGAAACTCGCACAGCGTCCCGTCGAAATCGGTCAGCAGCAGCACCGGCCGGCCTCGGGCCGGGGCAATCGACGCAGCGACGTCGTCAACGGTCGAGAACGCAGGATAGAGAGACACTAGAACGCGTCCGGATGCAGCGCCCGCGCGATCGCCGTGGTGGCTTCGGCCAGGCGGGGACCTGGCACGATGAACTGGTTGCCAAGCAGCAGATGCACAAGTCCGTTCCGGACGGCCGGAATCGCCGGCAGCCGGTTCCAGACGGCGATCTCCACAGCCTGGTTGTCCTGGGTCATGCGGTCATCGTAGGTCAGCTCGACGATGACGTCTGGCGCCGCCGTCAGAATCGCCTCGGAGGTCAACTGCACAGACTCGCGGGGCACATCATTGAAGACGTTGTCTCCGCCAGCCGCCTCCAGCATGTCGTGCAGGAAGCCGATGCCGCCGCTGGCATAGATGTTCCGGAGCGAACGTGGCTCGCGCCCGAAGACGAGGAGCACGCGCGGGCGCTTCCGGCCACCGGTGCGCGCCCGCAGGTCGGCGAGCTGCTTCTCGATCGCGCTGGCAACGCGCTCGGCGTCTGCCGCGTGTCCCGTGACCACGCCGAGCTGCCGGATGACCCCCAGCGTGTCGACCAGCCCACCGTGGGTGTAGGAGAACACATCGATGCGGGCTCGCGTCAGCTGCTCGATCTGGTCCCGCTGGCTGCCGTAGAGAATGACAAGATCCGGGCGCAGCGCGAAGATCCGTTCCATATTTGGGTCGAGCAGGCCGCCGACACGGGCTCGGGTCGCAACCTCGGCCGGGTTGGTGTCGAAGCTGCCGACGCCCACCACGCGGGGGCCAACGCCGATCGCGAAGAGCGCCTCGGTGAGCGCCGGGACGATCGACACGATCCGTCCTGAGCCGTGGTGCCCAAAACCCAATGCCGGGATGACGAGGACCACACATGCCGCCAGCACCAGTCTGGCTCCCATCTGGAATCTCATCGGTTGCGTACCAACAGCCAGAGAAAGAACGGTCCACCGAGCATCGCGGTAATCACACCCACCGGAAGTTCCATGGGCGACAGCAGGGTCCGCGCCGCCACGTCACACACCACCAGGAACGCCGCACCGAGACAGGCGGAGGCCGGCAGCACGAGGCGGTGGTCAGAACCGACCAGCAGGCGCACGAGATGCGGGATGATGATGCCGATGAAGCCGATCGGCCCACCCACCGCGACCGCCGCACCGGTCGCGAGCGACGCGCTCAGAAACGCCACCCGCTGCGTGCGCAGCACATCAACGCCTCGCGCGGCCGCGCTGTCGCTGCCAAGCGTCAGCAGGTTCAGAGCGCGCGGCAGCCTGGCAAACGCGACAAATGCGAAGCCGATCAACGGGAGCGCCGACAGAATGGGTCGGTAACCGCCCACGTCCAGGTCGCCCATCACCCAGCGCACCGCCTGAAGGGTCTGCGAGGGCTCGGCCAGATACTGAACGAACAGGATGATCGCCGAGAACAGCGAGTTCAGGGTTACGCCGGCCAGTAACAGCACGTTCGTCGACAGTCCCTGTCGCTGCATCGTCGCCAGACCGTAGACGATCGCCACAGCGACGAGTGCCCCGACAAAGCTCGCGATCGGCACCGCCGGCACCCCAAGTAGGCTCAGCGGCAGGCCGAGCGTGATGACCAGCATCGCGCCCAGCGATGCCCCGGCCGACACCCCGAGCGTGAACGGGGTGGCGAGCGGGTTGCGCAGCATCGCTTGCAGGACGACGCCCGCGGCGGCGAGCGAGGCGCCGACCAGAGCGCCCGCGAGCGCTCGCGGCAGACGGGCGATGAAGAAGATCTGCGCGTCGACGTTCTCGGCGAACGGAATAGCCGAGTCGAACACCTGCCGCAGGCTGATCGGCGTGGGCCCGACCAACGGCGCCGTCACGCACGCCAGTACGGCCAACGCCCCGAAGCCGAGCTGGGCGAGCCAAACCCGGCGGCGGAGGTCGCTCGCGGTCAGGGCGACGACGGCCGGCAATGTGGAGACACCCTCGGTCATGGTCACAGCACAAGCTTAGCGCCTGGCAAGCGGTACAACGGTCAGCCGGTGACTGGCTGGATGGCGCCGCACGTCTACGTTGACCTCATAGACCGCACCGACGGTCTCCGGTGTCAGCACCGCGTCGGTCGGGCCGTCCGCCACGATGCGTCCGTCGCACAGCAGGACCAGGTCGTGGCAGAGCCCGGCGGCAAAGTTCAGGTCGTGGGTGCAGACGACGATGGTTATGCCGTGGTCACGGTTCAGCCGGTGCAGCAAGGCGGCGGTCTCCAGCTGGAAAGCCAGATCGAGCGACGACGTCGGCTCGTCAAGCAACAGCACCCGTGTCCCGTTCGCGCCGGGATCGAGCGAGCCGGACGAGGTCTCGAACTGTGCCAGTGCGCTCGCCATGACAACCCGCTGCTTTTCACCCCCGCTGAGGGTTCGGAACATCCGGTCTTCGAAGGTCGCCGTGCCGGTCGCCGCCAACATCCGTCTCGCGATCTCAAGGTCGGCCGGTCCCTCGAGCTCGAACGCGTGCAGGTGAGGATACCGCCCCATCAGGACGATCTCGAGCACCGTATAGTCAAAGGCGAGCTGCGTTTCCTGCGGCACCACCGCCAGGCGACGGGCCAGGGCCGCGCGGTCGAATCCGGCGGTGTCCACGCCATCGAGCGTGATCCGCCCGGTGTCCGGCGTCAGCAGCCCGGCCAGCAGCTTGAGCAGCGTCGTCTTGCCCGACCCGTTCGGGCCGAGCACTCCAACCAGGCCGCCGGCCGGCAAGCTCAAGCTCACCTCGCGGAGCACCGGGTACACGCCATACGCAAACGAAACCGTCTCAGCGCGTAGCAACCCGGACCCCCGCGGTGAAACTGCGGCCAAGCGCGGGGAACCCGAACGCCTCCTCGTAGTTGCGGTCGAACAGATTCTGGATGCGCGCGACGAGCTCGAGCCAGGTCACCGCCTGCACGCTTCCACCGATGTTGACGACGGCATACGACGGGTTGTCGAACAGACCGCCGAACGTGCCGAACGACGGGTCGATGTCTAGTATCCTGCCGCGCGCGCCCACTGAGGTAAACACCGAGAACCGGGGCTGTGTGAACGACAGCTCGACGGAGCCTTGATGACGGGGCCGGCGCAACAGCGGGTCCCCGACCTCGAACCCGGCCTTTGCCTGGCCATTGGCGGCGTCGAGCTCGAGCACCTCGGTGTCGAGCCAGGTGTAGGTGGCACGAGCCTTGAACCCCTGGGCAGTGCGGGCGCTGGCGGCCAGCTCCACGCCGCGGGCAAGGGCGTTGTCGAGGTTGTCCGTTCGGAACTGGCTCGCATCCTGGAACGATTGTCCCACCGAGACGATCAGATTGTCATAGCGGTTGAAGAACGCCGTCGCCTCGACGACGACGCGACCAGCGGCAAGCGCCTGCTCCACCCCGACATCGAAGCTCCGGGTCCGTTCCGGTTTGAGCGCAGGATTGTCGGTGAACGCGATCTCGAACGCCCCCGGTGGGCGGATCCCAGTGCCGGCGGCCACGCGCAGCCGCGTCCAGTCGTCCGTGACGTCGGCCGGTCGCACATACCACCCGACCGACACCTTGGGGTTCGCTGACACCTCTGTCTGGTCGGTGAACGTAGGACGCCCGAACCCGTCTCCGGCTAGGTTGTTCAGCCGGATATGGTCCACACGGAGCCCCCCGGTCACCGACAGCCGGGTGGTGGGGTCGAACCGGAGCTCGCCGAAATAGGCGAATATCCGGCGCTCGACTGGTATCTCGTTGAACGAGCTGTCAGTGATGAAGGCATTGCCGGCCTCTTCGCGTTGGATGTCGAGTCCACCGGTCGCCACGACGCCGGGCCGCACTGTCGCGTCGGTTCGCGCCCGCAAGGTCAGACGACGTGAGTTGGACGTCGATTCCCCGAATGGACTGTAGAACAGGCTGTCGGTCTTGGTGTGACTAACGTCGACCCGTTGGTCGACACTGGCACCCAGCCGCTGGGTGACGCCGACCGAGAAAATCTGGTTGTCGTTCGTGCCGCGAGACACCGTGTCGACACCTGAATAGGTCCCGCCCGGGTCACTGCCCCAGGCTCCGGGGAATCCACGTTCGTTGGTTCCGTAGCGGAACGTCGAGCGGATCACCGTGCCCTCGGTCCCGCTCCACCGCCCGTTCAGCGACAGGTCGCGACGCAGGTATTCGTCGTTGCTGAGCAGCTCGCCAGACGCCGTGGTCGTCCCATTCTGACCGTCGGTGTTGAGCTGTTCGAAGGCGGCGCCCCAGCCAAAGGCGTCCGCCGAGCCCGAGGTGTTCACGCTCACCCGCGAGGTGCCGAAGCTACCGCCCTCAACCATCCCACCCGCGCGGGGCGGCCCCCCCTGCCGCGTGATGATCTGCACGACAGAGCCGATCGCGTCCGACCCGTAGACCGCACTCTGCGGCCCACGCACTACTTCGATCCGTTCGATGTCGCCGACCGGAAGGTGGGCGAAGTCGTAGCTGCCGCCGAACCCGTTGACCCGAACGCCGTCGATCAGCACCAGCGAGAAATCGGATTCGCCGCCGCGCGCGTACAGTTCCGTCTTTCCGCCCCGGCCACCCATCGCCGTCACCCCGAGCCCGGGAACGACCAGACGGAGCACGTCGGACACGGTCTCGAACTGCCGGGCTGCGATGTCGTCGCCGATAACAACGGTCACGCTGTCGGTAACACGCGACCGGGGCAGCTCGAGCGCCGCCGCCGTGACGACAATCGACTCGCTGATGGCGCGGACCTGCAGCCGGATCGACACCGACTCGATGGCGTCCGCCGCGAGATCGACCATGACGGGCGCGGCCCCGAACCCATCGAGCGCCACCCGCAGCTCGTACCGTCCGGCGGGGAGATCGGTGACCTCGAATCGGCCCTGTTCATCGGTCACGGCCGTGGCCCGAATCACGCTCCGGTCCGAGACGAGCACCATGGCGCCCGGTGCGGTGCGCCCGTCCGGGTCGACGACGGTGCCCTCGAGCCCGGCAGCGAGCACGATGGCCGGGGTCAGCAGGGACCCGAGTGACAGGATGGGGATGACACAGAGACGGATGATGGACCGGCGATACAGGGAGGGGACCATAGGCTCCCTTCGGCGTGACCACGCGCCGAACCCGCTCGACTACGCGAACGGGTGAGGGGGACGTACCCGATGGCCAGGTCTCCTGACTCGCGGATCATCGCGGAACAGCAACGCCTTCCCGCGCTCAAACAAGCACAGTGACGGGCACCTCGTCTGGGGTCGGCCGTGCGGGCCGACGCGGCGAGAGGCCGCGGCGCCGTTCCACTCCCCGCTTACAGTGGCGGGACCGTGTGGGCTTCGCACCCACTTCCCGTGGCCACCGGAAAGCGTCGAGTTTCAGACGGGGAGTATAGCATGACCTCCTCGCCGCGCTGGGGTGAACTGTGGACCGTCTTGATCGACAGGCGCTATGCTTGTAGCGTGCTGGCACATGCCGCTGGTATGGTCTGTGGTCTCGGTGCGGCGACCCTCGCCACGACAGTGACCGGCAGGCGCGACAACGTCGTGCTTATCACCGGCTTTGGTGTCGCGACGTTCTGGCTTCGACCCGAGCCGGTCTGGATCGGGGGGGTGGTTGCCCTCGTTGCTGTGCTCGGTCTCAGCGGGTCTCGATTCGGGCCACTCAGCGCCTTCGCCGCCGGCGCGCTCGCCGGGCTGTGGGGCCACACCCTGCTGAGCTATGGCTTACCGGCGTGGAGCGCGCTGCCGCTCGCGGCCGCCGTGCCGGGCGCCGCTGCGGTCCTGACGCACCGGAGTCCGCGGTTCGCACCGCTGGCGTTGCGCGAGGACGCGTTGCTGACGATCTGTTCCTTGAGCCTGGTGGTCGCCGCCGCGCCCACGCTGTCGACGGGGTGGCGGTCGGCCATTGCGATGAATCTCGAACCCGGAAGCGTTGCCCGGCCCGCTATGGGACTCTGGCTGACGCTGGGGCTCGGCGCCGTCGTGTTCCTCGGCGGGCTCCATGCCTTGTGGAGGCGCGGTTGAGTCTGCTCGGCACACTCGAGAACGGGCTCTTCGCGCTCGCGCAAGTGCTTCGGTTCCCGGTAATCGTGCTGCTCTGGGTCTCGGTGGCGGCCGCGGTGTTCATGGCCGGTGGGTGTGTCGTGGAGTTTCTCGCCCGACGGCGTGAGCGTAGCGGCTTCGACCTCAATACCTGGCTCGACAAAGGGCCGCTGCTCAGCGTGGACGATGCCCGGCAGGCGTTGCTTCCGGCGGCGCTGGGTGCGCTGCTCCGCGATGTGGAGGCGGAGCGCAGGAAAGCGTGGTTCCATGATGGTGGACTGGAGCATCTGGTGTTGGAGCGTGAAGAGGCCGCGCGTCGCACGCTGAACGTCTCGCGGCTCCTGGTGAAGGTGGGACCCAGTCTGGGACTCTTGGGTACGTTGATCCCGATGGGAACCGCGCTCGCGGCGCTGACGGCGGGAAACCTCGAGGCGATGGCGGGACAGATGGTGGTGGCGTTTACGACGACCATCGTCGGGTTGTCGGCCGGCACGGTCGCGTATGTAGTGCAGGTGGTCCGTCATACCTGGGTCAACGAGACGGTTCGCGAACAACGCTTTCTCGCCGAGCGTGTTGCCGGAGAGTTGGCCCGGGAGTAACGACGCATGGGGCGCTTTCTGCATCTGCCGTCGCCGGATGAGACACCCGACGAGGATCCGCTGTCGGGAGTAGCAAATATTTTCGATGTGGCGGTGGTCTTCATCGTCGGCCTGATGATCGCCTTGTTTTCCGTCTATCGCATTGGCGATCTCATCGATCCGGACAGCGAGGTGACGCTGGTCAAGACGAATGCCGACGGCCTCCAGGAGATTATCGTGAAGCGAGGAACCGAGATCACCGCCTACGAGCTCACCGGTGAGACACTGGGGGGAGAGGGAGAACGTCTAGGCACGGCGTATCGCCTCGCCAACGGTCAGATCATCTATGTGCCGGATTAGTCGTCCTCTCGTCATCGCGCTCTTACTCTGTGTCTGCGCCGTCCCCGCAGCGGCGCAGGACGTCCGCCTCGCCTACCTTTTTTCAGACGGGAACCTACCGGGCATGCTCGCCGCCTACAAGGCGCTGCTCGAAGAGCGTCCGGACCTGCGGGATCGGGTCCTGGTGGAGTTCGTGACCGAGTCGCTGTTCGATGAGGTCGAACCAGCCACGCTGCTCGAGACCGATGTAATGGTCTACGACGTGATGAACGAGCAGATGCTTGAGCAGTTCAATACGATGAACGATGTCGACCTGATCGATCGAATCAGCAGTCGGGGGATCGTGTTCGCGGTGGGCGAGGGGCTGCTGCCGCGCGAACAGTACATCCAGCAGGGGGTAGTCTGGGACGACCGCGCGCGGGCATTCTGGGCGAACTGGGGGCCCGTGAATCAGCTCGGGTTGATGAAACTGGCGCTCTCCGCCGCCGGCGTCGCCGACCTGACGGTGCCGGACCCGCAGCCGACTCTGGACGCAGGCTACTACTACCCGGACGGGGACACGGGTCGGGTGTTCGCCACGTGGGAGGCGTTCGACGACTGGCGCCGCACGGCGGGCAAACGTCTGCCTGGCGCCACCCGGGTTGCCGTCGGCTTCTACAAATCGAACTACTACGCCGGCGACACCGCGCTCCTCGACGCGATGATCGCCGAGATCGAACGACAGGGCGCCGAGGCGATTCCGGTGTTCGGGTACCCGGCCGGTCTGGCCTTCGAAGCGTTGCTGCTCGATGCCGGCGGCGAAGCTCGGGCCGACGTCGCGCTCGCGTTTGTGTTCCGCTTCGCCGGCACGGAGGCCGCAACCTCCCTGCAGAAGGTCAATATCCCAGTGATCAGCCTCGTCAGTCTGTACGGCCGCAGCGAGGCAGAGTGGCGAGCCTCGCCGGAAGGGCTCTCGATGTTCGAGGGAACGTTCCAGGTCGCGGTGCCGGAGTTGTCGGGGCTGGTCGCTCCGACCGTCGTCGGCAGCCAGGAGCGCGTGGAAGATCCCGACACCGGGCTCACCATCGTCGTCCGCCAACCGATCGCGGAGCGGGTAGAGATGGCGGTCAAGCGCGCGATCAGCTACGCGGCACTCCGGGCGACGCCGAATATCGACAAGCGCGTCGCGGTTCTCTTCTACAACTACCCGCCTGGGAAGGCCGGTATCGGCGCAAGCTATCTGAACGTCGCTGAGTCGCTCGCACACATCCTGGGGCGTCTCAGACGTGAGGGCTATGACCTTGGGGGCGACGGTGCTGAGCTGTCGGCTGACGCGATTCAGCGGCAGATCACGACCAGGGCGCGCAACGTCGGCGGTTACGCGCCTGGGGAGCTCGACGCGATGCTCGCCCAAGAATCGGTTATCCGCGTCAGGCTGCCGGACTATCGACGTTGGCTGGACCAGTACGCGCCGGAGCTCCGCGCCAAGGTGCTCGCCGATTGGGGGGACCCTGAGGCCACCACCCTGATGGCATCGGACGGGAGCTTGATCATTCCGGCGGTGCAGTATGGCAACGTCGTGCTGTTGCCACAGCCGGCGCGCGGATGGGGTGAGGACGCCGAAAAGCTTTATCACGCCGACGATCTGGCGCCGCATCATCAGTACATCGCCACCTACGCCTGGCTTCGCGCTGGCGACGGCAGCGGCTTTGGCGCGGATGCGGTGATCCACCTCGGGACCCACGGTACGCTGGAATGGCTCGATGGCAAGGCTATCGGGCTCTCCGCGGCGGACGCTCCCGATGCGCTGATCGCCGATCTGCCAAATCTCTACGTGTATAACGTCGACGTCGTCGGCGAGGGCTTGGTGGCGCGGCGCCGCGGCATGGCGACGCTCGTCGACCACATGGTGCCCCCGTTCGCGAAAAGCGAGCTACTCCCAGAGCTGGCCGCGCTGAGTGAGAGTCTCAACGACTACCTCAACAACCTCTCCAAGAACGCACAGCTCGCCGGTGCGTACGCCGACCAGATCCGCGAACAGGCAACCGACCTGGGAATGGTCAAGGACCTCGGTGTCGATCTCGGGACCGACGATGAGTTCGACCACGACGCGTTGCACGCCATCGAAGAGTACATCGTAGAGCTTCGCGGACAGCATATTCCGTACGGCCTGCACGCCTTCGGCCGCACGCCGGACGCCACGATGCGGGAGAGCACCGTCGAGGCGATTGTGGCGGTCGATCGCAGCCTACTCCCGGACGACGCGGCGGTCATGACGGTCGATATGGATCGCCGGATCGTCGAGTCTGGACCGCGAGAGCTCGACAGCCTCATACGTGCGCTCGATGGCGGCCACGTCCCGGTTGGCGGGGGCGGCGAACCGATCCGGAACCCCGATGCGTACCCGACGGGGAAGAATTTCTACGGCATTGACCCGGCGAAGGTACCCAAGCCGGCGACGTGGGAGCTGGGAGTCGACCTGGCCGACCAGCTGCTGGCGGCGCACGTCGAAGAGCACGGCCGTTATCCCCAGAAGGTGTCGTTCGTGATCTGGGGCGACGAGACGATGCGGCACGAAGGAATCCTCGAGTCGCAGATCTTTCATCTCCTCGGGACGCGCCCCGTGTGGGACGTGCGCGGCAACGTCATCGACGTAGATGTCATTCCCGCGAGCCAGCTCGACCGGCCGCGGGTCGACATCGTCATCGCCTCGGCCGCTGAGGGCATGTTCAATAACGTGACCCGCCTGATGGACGAGGCGGTGCAGCGGGTGAAAGTCCTCGACGAGGCGGACAATTTTGTCCGGCGCCACTATCTGGCGACGAGAGCGGCGCTCGTCGACCTCGGCTACTCCCCGGAAGACGCCGACCGCCGGGCGGGTGTGCGGATCTTCGACGAGCCGCCGGGCATCTTCAACCTGAACACCTCGGCGATCGTTGCCGCGAGCGGTTCTTGGGACAGCGACCAGGGGATGGCCGACGAGTACCTGTCGAAAATGGGGCACGGCTACGGAAACGGCTTCTGGGGCGAGCCGATGGAGGACGTGTTCCGGATGGCGCTCTCCGGAAGCGAGAAGGTGGTGCACAGTAGCTCGACGATGCTCTACGGTGCGTTGGACAACGACGACTTCTACATGTACATGGGTGGTCTCGCGACCGCGATCCGAAGCATCGACGGCGAGAGCCCAGAGCTGGTCGTGACCAACACGCGGGATCCGGGAAACCCCGAGATGACGTCAATCGACAAGTTTCTCGGCGCCGAGTTCCGGTCGCGTTACGTCAACCCGACGTGGATCGAAGGCATGCAGCGCGAGGGATACGCCGGTGCTGGCGAGATGCGGGCATTCGTCGAATATCTCTGGGGCTGGGACGCGACCGTGCCCGAGACCATCGACGATGCAATGTGGCAGGAGTCGTTCGAGGTCTACGTAGAGGACAAGCATAACCTCGAGCTGAAGTCGTTTTTCGATGCGACTTCTCCATTCGCGTATCAAGATATGACCGCCCGGATGGTCGAAACCGTTCGCAAGGGCTACTGGGAGGCCGACGAGGAGACGACCAGGCGCCTGCTGAGCGAATATGTAGAGAGCATCGTGACGAACGGCGTCGGCTGTGCCGGGCACACGTGCGGCAACCCCAGGCTGTTGCAGTACGTGCTCGACCAGGGTGCTGTACTGAACATTCCGGCACCGTCGCTCGACACGTTTCGGACCGCCATGGAGGAGGCGATCGGCATGGACATCGACACGGCCGCCGCGGCGGCCGAGGAGTTCATCCGGAGGAACGAAGCCCCACCCACCACAATGACGAGGAACCTCGAAGGCTTCAAAATGGACGCGACGATCGACGACGCCGTTCCAGTACCAGAGCCTCGGTCCGCGGGGGAGCCGAGCGATGGCCCAGGGGACGTGCTCTGGGTGGGCGTGCCCCTGCTCGGGTTCCTGGTCGTGTGGCGTATCCGCCGACGCCGTGCCTAGTGTCCTGTCTCATGGGCTTACCAAGCACCTCCCGAGTGGGGCATCCCGCAGGAGGACAGCGCCCGGCTTGCGCGTAGCGGGGTTACGGATCCACACGTGGCTCACTCGCCGTGCCTTGCCAGTTGGGCGCCAATGGCTGGTCGCGATGCTCTCCGTCTTCCTGCCCTGCGGTTGTGACGGGCCGCGATACGTCGAGATCAGCGAGCGCGGTGGCGTGGAACGAAGACGTCGTGGAGGAACGTGGAGATCACCGGTCGGGTGGGCGGTCCGACATCGTATTCGCAACCGTGCAGTGAGTGGTCCGATATCGCCTCCCATCATTCTGCCCGAAGCCTTTCGAGGCGCGGTTGCCTGGTGTAGCCACTCCGGCGTACGATGCCTGCTTGTGGTACATGGTGAACCGGCCACGGTGACGGCGAAGATCCAAGCAGGCACGCTGACGATGTCGTCGACCGAACGCGTCGAACTGGTGGATCTGACCGAGCGGGTGATGCAGGCGGTCGCCGCGCGTGGTGTGCGGGAGAGCCTCGTCAACGTCTGCTCGCTCCACACCCCCGCCGCCCTTTTCGTCGCTCGACCCGATCGGACCCTGCTGCCGGCGTTGAGGCGTGCGCTCGAAGGGTCGCCCTCGTCGGAGGGCTTCCTCTGGAGGGCCGACGAGACGCCAGGCAGTGCTGGCCCACCAGATGCCGCTGCGCACCTCGAGGTGCCCATGCTGGGACACAGCCTCACGCTGCAGATCAGCGAGGGTGAGCTTGTACTGGGAGCGTGGCAACGTCCGCTGCTGGCCGAGTTGGACGGTCCGCGCGCCAGACAGCTACGAGTCCAGGTCTGGGGGGGGGCGTGAGGCTGCCGGAAATCAGCAGTCAGAAGGCAGCAGGGAGCAGCACTCGAGCGGAGGTGTCGCTCCTGTCGTCCATGCGCACGCGGCTCGCAGACTCAGGGTTACTCGACATCGCCGACAAGCTCGATGCCGGAATCAGGCTCGAGCTCGAAGATGGGGTGCGGCTGTTCGGGTGTCCGGACCTGCTCGCGGTCGGCTGGCTGGCCAACCGCGAGCGCGAGAAGCTGCATGCCGGTCAGACCTTCTACAACTACAACATCCGGATCGAGGCGACCAACGTCTGCGTGGCGAGTTGTCTGTTCTGCTCGTTCGCCCGGCTGCAGCCTGGCGACGACGGCGCCTACACCATGAGCCTCGAGCAGGTCTGGGACAAGCTGCGGGACCGGCGGCAGCAACCAATCACCGAGGTACACGTGGTCAACGGGCTCCATCCTGATTTGCCGTTCGACTACTACCTCGAGCTGCTGCGGGGGCTGAAGCGGATCCGTCCCGATGTGCATCTAAAGTGCTTCACGGCGGTCGAGATCGCCTTCTTCGCTGATATCTACGTGCGCACCGACGAACAAGTGTTGCGTGAATTGATGGCGGCTGGGCTCGACTCGCTGCCGGGTGGTGGCGCGGAGGTGTTCGCCGAGCGGGTGCGTCGCAAGCTGTGTCATGACAAGTGCGGGACCGAACGGTATCTGGACATTCATCGGACCGCGCACCGACTGGGAATGCGCTCGAACGTCACGATGCTCTACGGCCACATCGAAACCGACGAGGAGCGGGTCGACCACATGCTGCGGTCGCGGGCCCTGCAGGACGAGACCGGCGGGTTCCAGGCCTTTATCCCACTGGCGTTTCATCCTGACAACAACCAGATGCGCAAGCTGCCGGCGCCGACAGCGGCGGACACTCTGCGCGTGCATGCGGTGGCCCGGCTAATGCTCGACAACGTGCCGCACATCAAGGCATTCTGGATCGCCACCGGGGTCGAGACGGCCCAGACGGCGCTCTGGTTCGGCGTGGACGATCTCGATGGCACGGTGCAGGAAGAGCAGATCTACCACATGGCCGGCGCGCGTACCCCCGAGGCCCTGACGACCGATGACATCAGCCGTCTGATCCGGATTGCGGGGCGGGAGCCGGTGGAGCGTGACACGCTCTACAACATCGTGTCGCAGCCGGCGTGAGCGGGTGCCCCGTCTCACGAGACTCGTCCCGGGCGGACGCCGGTCTGGCGGCGTTCGCGCATCGGTCCACCGGACTTGGGTCGCTCGACCGGATGTCGTCCTATCCGGTAAAATCAACTGCATTACGATCCGGCGCGAGCCACACTGGCTCGTTCGAGTTTCCCGTCTTCTTGTGAAGGAGCGTTCCGCATGGCGCACCAGCTTCCCGATCTGCCGTACGACTTCGACGCCCTGGTCCCGCACATCGACGAACAGACGATGCGCATTCACCACGGCAAGCACCACGCGACCTACGTGAGCAAACTGAACGGTGCGCTCGAAGCGCACCCGGGCCTGCAGGGCAAGAGCGTCGACGAGCTAATCGGCGAGCTCGACGCACTGCCAGACGGAATCCGCACCGCCGTCCGCAACAACGGCGGCGGGCACGCGAACCATTCGCTCTTCTGGCAGGTCATGGGTCCGGACGCGGGCGGCGTGCCCACCGGCCAGATCGCCGATGCCATCAATGGCGTATTCGGCAGCTTCGAACGCTTCAAGGAGCAGTTCGCGGCCGCGGCCGTGGGCCGTTTCGGCAGCGGCTGGGCCTGGCTCGTCGCCGGCGGCGGGTCGCTCGCGATCGAGAGCACGCCCAACCAGGAGAGCCCGCTGACGAGCGGCAGGACCCCGGTACTCGGACTCGACGTCTGGGAGCACGCGTACTATCTAAACTATCAGAACCGCCGGCCTGACTACATCGCCGGGTGGTGGAACGTCGTCAACTGGGCGGAGGTCAACCGCCGTCTCGGGTAACCGTGCCGAAGCGAAGAACGATGAAGGCCGGACCGCGTCTTTCGGGTCCGGCCTCATCGGCTTCCGACTCCCGCCTCCTGGCTCCAGACCTCTGACGTGCGTGCGTCGCGCGAAAGCGTGTATGACCCTATCGTTCGTGCTCTTTCTGTTTCTTTCCCATCTCGGCATCGGTATCGTTTTCACGCTGGTTTTGGTGTCGCGCGCGGCCGGCGTGCAGTTTTTCCGGTTCAACGCCGGATTCGCTGCGACCCTGCTGCTAGTGGCGCTGGCGCTACGGCCGGATGCGGTCACGCTCGGCGCGGACGTCCAGGGCGTTGCCCTGTGGGCGCTCGTGGTGTCGACCGGCGCCCTGCTCATCTACTGGGTGACGATCGGTCGGATCCTGGCCCATTTGCGACCACTGTGGTTGTGGCTCGCGGTGCTGTCCGGTGCTGCCGCCCTGGTGACGCAGGGGATGGCGGCGGCGGCCGGAGCCGCCGGGTCGGTGTCTGCCATGACGGTGGCCAGTTTCCTCAGCTCGGCGGCGCTGCTGGGCGGCACCTCAACCGCCATGATCCTCGGCCACTGGTATCTCGTGCTGCCCTCGATGGATGTGACACTGCTGCAGTCGGTCGTCAGGTTCCACATCGGATCGACCGCGCTCCGGATCATCGTGGTCTCCGGGGTCGTGTGGTGGGCGATCGCCGCCGCCGATCTGCCGGGACCGACCTTCGACCGGTATATCTTTTCGATCGACGGTGTGTTCTTCTGGCAGCGGATTCTGTTCGGTTTACTGGGTCCGGTGGTCCTTGCCTATATGACCTGGGAGACCGCCAAGATCAGGTCCACGCAGTCCGCCACCGGCATTCTCTACGTCGATTTCTTCACCGTCATTGTCGGCGAGGTGCTGGCCAAGTATCTGCTCGTAGCCACGACGGTACCTCTGTGATCACGCTAGAACCAGAGTCCTGAAGCCCGAGGGTCCACGATCCCAGTCATGGAAGTCACGGTCCGTTGTCACCAGTGTGGGAGCGCGCTCCCGGTCGCCCCAGCCGACGAATCGATGCAGATCGACTGCGGCCGCTGCCGCCAGGCGTTCCTGCTGACCTTCTCCGAGGCGCTCCGCGCCGACCGTCAGGTCGACCGCTGCCCGGTGTGCGAGGGCGGTGACTTCTACATGCGGAAGGACTTCGACCCCACCCTCGGCGTCACTGTCGTCGTGATCGGCGCGCTGATCAGCGCCGGGTTCTACTACTTCGGTCTGGACCTGATCGCATACGGCATCCTGGCCGGCGCTACACTGATCGACTTCGCCATCTACAGCCGGCTCAGCGACCTGACCGTCTGTTACCGCTGTCACGCGGAGTTCCGCGGCGACTATGCGCGGAAGGCCGGCGCCTTCGATCTCCATACCGCAGACCTTCTCGAGCCCGAGTTCGAACGGAAGGTCGGGAGACGCTAGCTTCGACGGTCCTGATCTGGCGTGGCGACGCCCCTGGATGGAGGATTTTTCCCAGCGGCTCCTGGCAGATGCGCCGCTTCGTGACCGGTGCCCACCACGTGGTGGGCGTCCGCGCGGTCCGAGACGGCTCGCCGGCACGGAACGGAGCATGCAGAAAACCAAAGGCCTACGCTGGAGGGGCGCATGTTCAACAACGTCCTGATTCCGACCGATCTGAGCGACCAGGCGGAACGGGCGCTGGATATTGCCATCGAGTTCGCGAAACCGACGGCGACCTTGACGCTGCTGCACGTCATCCAGACGATTCAGGGAGTCTAGTTCGACGAGCTGGAGTCGTTTTACGGCGAGTTGGCGTGCCGGGCGGCCGAGATCTTGCGGATCAGTCAGGAACGCACGAACGACCTTGTAGTGCTGTCGTCGCATTCGGACAGGCAGGACCAACTGGCCGCTGGGTAGGGCACGCTCAGTTACAAGCTGGTCTACTGGTGACCTGCCCGGTGCTCCTGGTGAAATAAAACCGCCGATTTCTGGCGGTGGTCGTTCACGGCAGCGATGTGGTACTCGGTCTACAGACTGGGCTGGGTGCCCGGCAGTCGCGGCAAGCCCGTGATGCGGTCCCAGACGAGAATTCGTGTTCGGTCGGGACAGTGGGCAACGACCACGGCGCCCACGTCCGCGCCAGCGAGGGAGCGGCGCGGGGCATCTTGGCCCCCTTGAGCAACCGAGCCGGGTTGTGGGGCGGAGCCCCACGTAAGCCACTAGAACAGCTTCACCTCGACCGTCTCACCTTTCTCGACGATATCGGTCTGGACCGGGATCTCGATGTAGCCGTCGGCCTGAGACATGCTCGTGATGTCGCCCGAGGCCTTGAAGGCTGGCACCGCGCGTCCGCCGACGACACGGACCGTGTAGAACTGATGCCGGCCGGTGGTGGACACGAACCGCTGCGCGGCCTGCACCGACACGGTGCGGCACCGGTAGGCCGGCAACCTGGCCAGGCGTCGCAACACCGGCACAAGCAGCATATAGGCATTCGACAGACAGGAGGTGGGATAGCCAGGCATCCCGAGCACCGGGACCGCGCCGATCGTGCCGAAGGCGGTCGGCTTGCCCGGCTTGATCGCAATGCCGTGAAACAGGACCTGCCCCTTGCGCTGCAGCACGTCGAGCGTCAGGTCACGCTCGCCAACCGAGCTGCCACCCGAGAAGACCAGGAGATCGTTGTCGAGACAGGCATCGACCGCCGCACTCAGCTCCTCGAGGTTGTCGGCGGTGGTGGGACGTGGGACCGGCACGCCGCCGTGCTCGCGAATCACCGAGCCGAGGGTAAAGCGGTTGATATCGTAGATCTGCCCAGGACCCAGCGGCCGGCCGGGAGCGACAATCTCGCCGCCCGTCGAGAGGATCGCCACGCGCGGCCGCGTGTACACCTGAATCTCGGCCATCCCCAGCGCGGCGATCGACCCGACGCGGCTCGGGGTCAGCAGATCACCAGGGTGCAACATCTCGGCACCGGTCCCGATGTCGGCGCCCCGGCGCCCGACGTGCTGACGCGGGTAGACCGGGATAAAAATCGCGATCTGGCCGTCACCACTCCGGTCGGTCTCCTCGACCATCACGACGGCGTCGGCGCCCTGCGGCATAGGAGCGCCGGTAGCGATTTGCGTGCACTGGCCAGCCCCGAGCGTCTTCGTCGGGACACCGCCCGTGTGCACCGTCTCGACCCACTGGAGCAACCGCGGCTCCATCCGGCTGGCGCCGAACGTGTCCCCGGCGACGACCGCATAGCCGTCCATCGCCGCGCGGTCGAAAGGCGGAACGTCGCGGTCGGCCACCACCGCCTCGGCGAGCACCCGACCAACGCTCTCTTCAAGGTCGATCCGCTCGGTGCGGTCGAGTGGCACCGCGCCAACCTCGGTCAGCCGCAAGGCGTCCTCGAGCGGGATCGTCTCGCGGATCGGTCGCATCTTCGTGTCGGTCATGACGGATCCGTTGTGTTCAGGACCAGGGTGAGGAACCCGCTGTTCACCGGTTCGAGAACGCGGCCCCGCTTCCCACGGCCGGCTACCGCATCACCTCCCGGACGAGATGCCCCAGCTCGGGGATGACCAGCCTGGTCATCCCCAGCCGAACCGCGTGCTGTGACCCGGGGAGCGAGATCAGGATGGTGCCACGCACCACGCCACCGCACGCCCGCGACAGCATGGCGGCCGGGCCGATTTCCTCGAAGCTCAACGCCCGGAACAGCTCGCCGAACCCTTCGATCCGCTTCTCGAGCAACTCGCTCACCACCTCGTAGGTGCCGTCGCGTCGGCTGATGCCGGTCCCGCCGGTCGTGATGACCGCCTGGACCGCCTCGGCGTCCAGCTGCCGCTCGATCGCCGCACGCAGGGTCGCCTTCTCGTCGGGCACGATCGTATACCCCACCACGTGGTGACCCTCGTCCTCGAGCAGGTCCCGCAGCAGCCGCCCCCCGGTGTCATTCTCCTCGGTCCGGGTGTCACTGACCGTCAGGACATAGCAGTGGATGCATGCCGACGCAGCGGCGCGATGTTCCTGGTGGCTCATCCGGACGATGATAACTGGATCCGAAAAAGGGGTAGGGAGTCTTTTTGAGATCAGTCAAAAAAGAGTCCAGACCCCTGTTTGCGACCGCGCGTTTGGTCTACCATCCAGGATGTGCGCCCACGCTTCCTGCTCGGTGCGGCGGCCGGTCTGGTCGCCTCGGCGATCCTGGCGGTCTCGGCGGCGCCGCCACTCGACGCGGCGGCCGCCCGCTGGGTCGCGTCGACGATCGAGGAAATGACGCTCGACCAGAAGATCGGTCAGCTGATTATGCCCTCGTTTCGGTCCACCTATCTCAGCAGCGACAGCGACATCTACGACGAGCTCGCGGCGCTGGTGCACGAGCGGCACGTCGGCGGGTTTCTGTTGTTTGGCGGCCGCGAGCCGTCTCCCGATGTCCTACTCAACGCCGGCTACGCGCGCTCGGTGCTGGGTGAGCCGCTGGCCGCCGCATCGATCGCGAACCGGCTCCAGGCGATCTCCGCGTTGCCGCTGCTGAACAGCGCCGACTTCGAAACCGGTGTCGGGTTCCGCATTGGCGGCGCGACAACCTTTCCACGGGCGATGGCGTTCGGCGCAGCGGGCGACGACCGGCTGGCGTTCGAGGCGGGGCGCGTGACCGCGCTCGAAGCCAGGGCCATCGGCATCCACGTCAACTTCGCGCCGGTCGCCGATGTCAACAACAATCCGCGGAACCCGGTCATCAACACCCGATCCTTCGGCGAGGACCCCGCCGTGGTGGCGCGACTGTCGGCCGCCTACGTCCGCGGTCTGGCCGAGGGCGGCATGATCGCCACCCTCAAGCACTTCCCGGGTCATGGCGACACCGACGTCGACTCGCATCTCGGGCTGCCGCTCATTGCACACCCGCGCGCGCGGCTCGACCGGATAGAGCTGCCGCCGTTTCGCGCCGGCATCGCCGCCGGGGCGGCGGCGGTAATGACCTCCCACATCGAGCTGCCGGGTCTGGAACCGGACCCGGCGCGACCCGCCACACTCAGCCGGCGGATCGTGACCGACCTGCTACGCGAGGAGCTCGAGTTCGACGGGATCATCTACACCGATTCGATGCGAATGCGGGGCGTGACCGAGCTGATGCCGGCGAGTGAGGCGGCGGTTGGCGCGATCGCCGCCGGGCACGACGTTGTGCTGCACTCTCCGGATGATGCGGCGGCGTTCGACGGGCTGAGACAGGCGGTCGAGCGCGGCGAGATCTCGGCGGCGCAGGTCGATGCCTCGGTCCGGCGCATCCTCGAGGCGAAGGCACGGCTCGGGTTGCACCGGAACCGCGCCGTCAGCCTGGATACCCTGCCGCTCATCGTCGGCACGCGGGCCCACCGAGCCATGGCGGCCGAGGTGAGCCGCCGCGGGATGACGCTGATCAAGGACGACTTGGGCAATGTGCCGTTGCGGGCACCGCAACGTGCCTCGATCCTGTATCTGTCGGTGCTTGACTACCCGTCTGGCTGGGGGAACGGGGCGCCGAGCCGTACGTTCCTGCCCGAGCTGGAGCAGCGGTGGCCCAACGTAACGGCGGTCGAGGTGTCTGACCGCACCTCACCGGCCGAGCTCGAGCTGTTGCGCGCGACCACCGACCGCTACGATGTCGTCATCGCCTCGGTGTTCGTGCGTACGGCGTCGTTCAGTGGACGAATGGACCTGGCCGATGGCTTGGTGGCGCTGTTACAGAGTGTGGCGCGACGCAGCACGGCGCGGGGCCAGCCGTTCGTCACGGTCTTCTTCGGAAATCCGTACGCCGCCACGTTCTTGCCCGAGCTGCCGGCCATACTGCTAACCTACGATTTCTACGACCTGGCCGAAGCCAGCGCGGTGCGGGCGATCGCTGGCGAGGTGCCGATCGGCGGCCATCTCCCGATCGCGTTGGGTGACCAGTTTCCGGTGGGACACGGACTAACGCGGGAATCCCTGGCACGATAGCCGCGCGGCGGCCGTCGTCGGGACTCCGGCGGAACGGCCGGCTTCCGCCTGCCGCGCGCCTGCTCGAGTAGCCAGCTTCTTCAGGGGATGACGATCACCGTGACGTCGCCCGCGGTGCCGAGCGCGCCGTCACTGGCCAAACAGCGCAGCACGAAGGTGCCAGGCTCGTCGAAGACCACCTCGGTGGCCCATCCGCCGTCCGGCGGGGAATCGGGGGTTCTCCAACCGGGCGACCAGGGAGAATTCGCGCCGGTCCGCGTGTCCTCCCACACCTTGACCTGAGTCGGCTCGAAGGCGACCGGCCCGTCACCCCGGTAGACGAACCAGGAGACGCGGAGCCCGGTGGCGCTCCCGACCGTGACCTGGACCGGCGGACGCCAGGGGTTACGCGATCGCCGGCGCGGTTTGGGCACGCCGTCATCGCTGGCCACCGCGAGCAGCGCCAGCGGCTCACCCACGCGCACGCGCCGATTCCGGTCACCCTCGATCCGAAGTACCGGCGGCGTGTTGGCCCGAATGATCGGGTCGCTTCGACCCGCGCCCAGGGCGCCCTGTTCAGAGGCTTGAACGAGGTTGTCGACGAGGTAGTCGGTCCTGACCGTCGCATACGCCCGCTCGGTGACCCCGGCGGTCGTCAGAGTCCAGACCAGCTCGTCGTCCTCGTCGAAGCCCTCTGGCACCGGAACACGGAAGACGAACCGGTTTCGGCGTGGCAGGAAGTGCGTCGGTTGACCCGCGTCCGGTCCGCCCGGCACGATGCTGTTGTCATCGCCGACCGGGACGTCGAGCTCTTCGTCCCAGTTCCGGTTCAGGTAACCAAACAGGAAGTACCGATTTCCCGCCGCGTCCCGCTCCCAGCCCTCATACCCGGGAGACACGTTCTGCCCGTGCATGTACGAGGGCCGGGTCTGCGCGCCGACCGTGCTGCCCAGGGCCAGTACCGCCAGCGCGACGGGCAGCCCGTGCATACAGCTCCGTGTCGCTGTGCACATCACCTTCTCGCCGTCCTCTTCCCCGCCGTGGTCTGCCCCCTACGGGTTCGCCGGATTCACGGGGTCCGCCCCGTCAGCCAGATCGTTCGCTTCGTTTGCGTCATCTTCGGTGGCCCCGAGCGGCTGCGACCCTTGCTCATATTCATCCGGCAGGGCGATGTCGTCGTAGGAACAGAGAGGACACCCAATGACGTGGTCGTTCGGCCCCGTCTGATGCGTCTCGCGACGCTCGGCCATCGCCGCGATGAACTGTTCGTCGGAAAGTTCAACGCCCAGGCCGAGGTCGATGAACATGTTGGCCACCGACCGGTTTCCCGACCCCTGCCAGTTACGCGGGTCCGGGATGTTCCGGTTCGTCGGCGAGTTGTTCATGTAACCGACGATATGCAGGATGGTCCCCTTCGGAAGCAGCGGCGCGTAGTCATCCTCGTACTCGTATGTGCGCACCCAGTTGTGGTCGTACCCGACGCAGGTCAGCGTTTCGATGTTCATACCCCAGATCGACTCCAGACACATCCGCTGGCCGGGCGCGTGCAGATGTGGCTCGAAGGTGGTGATCTTCTGGTGCTTCTGGAGCACCGTGTAGGCGTGGAGCTCCTGATCGGCCTCCATCGGCCGGATGTCGATGTCGAGCGCGTTGCCGAGGCCACGCCGAACCCGGCGATACGTCGGCTCGTAGCCCTCGGGGTGGAACTTCCAGCCGATCTCCAGGTGCGCCGTCGTGTCGCGGCCGTTCGAGTGTAGGTGAACCGAGTTGGACACAACACTCGAATTGGCTGACAGGAGCCGGCCCGCCTTGGCGTCGAAGATGTCCGCGTTGCGGCCGATCTCGTGCACGGGCCACCCGGTGGTGGTCGCTCGGTCCCGGTCTTCGTCCCGCGCACCGTCCTCACCCACGACTTGGGTGCTCCAGATCATGTGGTGGTAGACGAATCGGCCGCCGACGGTGTCCCGGCTGCGCGCGGCGGGATCGACGTCGTTGATCTCCTTGAACTCCAGCGCCGCTACGTATCGGTCCGCGGTATTGCCCACCGGTGTCGTCTCGATCTCGCCCCACCAGTCCGGCTCGTCGCCCTTCATCGTGATGTCGGGCAACACCGTGATCAGGTCCGGCTCACCGATGCTCCATGCCGAGGTGTTCCAGTCGATTGGCGGCGGCAGGTCAGCCGGGTTTCCCTCGGGGGCGCCGCTGTCGGCCCAGGCGGCGATCTTGGCGATCTCCTCGTCGCTCAGGGATGGGTCGTTCTTGTAGTGCTGGATGCCGATGTTCTCTTCGACATACCAGGGCGGCATGACGCCCGCACGGGGTCCCAGGCTGGTCCGCATCTTCATCGCCCGGGCCCACGGACGAACCTGCTGATACGTCAGGAGCGCCATCGGCGCCACCGAGTTCGGTCGATGGCAGGTTTGACAGCTCCGCTGCAGGATCGGCGCGATGTCCCTGGCGAACGTCACGTCCGAGTGGTCATCCGCCGCGGTCTGTCCGGCGAGCGCCGTACCGGTCGACGCCACGCCGATGAGGATGACTGCGCCACAGGTCAGCGGTCGGTAGGTCATAGCGTGCCTCAAGGTGCCTGAAGACGATGTGCGACGAATCGTACCAAACCGTGCCTCATCCTACCCAATAATCGTGTCGGACGGCCCCGTCCGGCCGCTTACCAGTCCCCCTGCCGGGTGCTATACTCCCGGGTTGTCGCCCGGTGCCACGAGAGCGTACCGGCGGCCAAGGTTCGGCTTCACTCACGCGCCCTTAGCTCAGCTGGATAGAGCGTCTGGCTACGAACCAGGAGGTCGCAGGTTCGAATCCTGCAGGGCGCGCCAATATTTACAGGGGTTTCTTGCTCCTGCCTCGTAGCAAGCACCAAAAGTGTGGCGGATTTTGTGGCTACCCCAACACTCTTCGGTGCCTTTTAGGCCCCGGTAAGTGGACCCCCGGTCGGCCTTTTTCTCTGGCGCGATTTATTCAGATCCGAAAACCGCGGCGGGGTCGTCGATATGTATATACCCGACCAACATTGATACCCGCCAATTTTCGGTCTGAGGCCTCATCGACGCCGCGCTGTACCGGGGTTCAGTCTTCCCCCATGGTACGAGCCAAGCCTCCTTCGCGACTTGTCCCTGTCCTGGCGAGAAGCCCGGCAGGCGGGCACGGAGGCACCCGCCGTTCACTGCGTCCAGCGAGCCGGGCATATCTCGACCAGACAGGCCCGTCTTCACTCACGCTACCGCCCGCCGCCTCGGCGGCC
>CAUZDS010000006.1:0-123340 GCA_963578725.1 Vicinamibacteria bacterium | reverse complement strand
CACGGTAGTGGCCATGTTTGCGGACACGGCACCCGGCGACCAAGGCGGCTGACCCTGAGGGCTGCATCTCAGCTGGAACCGCGGCGTTCAGCAGTGAACCCGAGTGTCTTTCGACGTCACTCCGCCTGCTGCCGCAGGAACGCCGGGACATCGAGATCGGCCGATGTCGATTCGACGGCCGGCGACATCTCGCCAGACTGTTCCATGTCGACCAACGGGGTCATCGGCAGCTCGACTATCGGCCTGCGAGTCACTGTGAACCTCGTGCCCTCGGCTCGCTCGGCCGGTTTCTCCTCTTGCCAGGAAGCGTACTGCTGGAGATCGACCGGCGTCTTTGCGTTGGTGCGCTCGGAAAGTGCCTCGGTGCCATCGCGGTCGAACCCGGTCGCGATAACGGTCACCTTGACTTGGCTTTCCATCACCGAGTCGATCACGGCACCAAAGATGATGTTGGCGTCCGCGTGCGCAGCGGCCTGGATAACGGAAGTGGCCTCGTTGACCTCGATCAGCGACAGGTCAGGTCCACCGGTCACGTTGATGATCACACCGCGGGCATTGTAGACCGACGCGTCCTCGAGCAACGGACTCGTGATGGCCTCGTTCGCGGCATCGACCGCCTTGGTTTCGCCGCGGCCAACCCCTGTCCCTATGATGGCCCCACTCCTGCCGGACATAATCGTCGAAACGTCTGCAAAGTCCAGGTTGATCAACCCCGGAACCATGATCAGATCGGAGATGCCCTGGACCGCCTGCCGGAGCACGTCATCGGCGGCGGCAAAAGCGTCTGACAGGCTGGTCGAACGGTCGATCGAGGCAAGCAACCGTTCGTTTGGAATCGTGATGACGGTGTCGACAGACTCGCGGAGCTCATCGAGCCCACGCTCCGCCTGCAAGGTGCGGCGGCGTCCCTCAAACGTGAACGGCTTGGTCACGACCGCCACCGTCAACGCGCCCAGTTCGCTCGCAAGATTGGCGATAACCGGCGCCGCCCCGGTACCGGTGCCTCCACCCAAACCGGTCGCAACGAACACCATATCTGCTCCGTCGAGCGCGGAAATGATCTGCTCGGTGTCCTCGAGCGCCGCCTGCCGGCCCACCATCGGGTCGGCGCCCGCACCGAGCCCCTTGGTGAGCTTGGCGCCAATCTGCAGACGCAGCGGCGCCGCGTTGCAACTCAACGCCTGCACGTCCGTATTCGCGACGATGTACTCGACTCCGTCAAGCCCCGATCGCAGCATCCGGTTCACGGCGTTACCCCCGCCGCCCCCGACACCAACCACCTTGATCTGCGCACCGATGCTATCGGTGTCCTCGATCGTCATTCTTAGGTCCTTTTCCCGCTGTCGGCCCGGACGGGCGCACGTATCATCGGGTCGGTCCGCCGAAGTCAAGAACTCCATCTGCCCCCCCTTGTCCAATCCCATGACGACTCTAAACCCGCACACCAACAACACTCCGCCCCAGCCAGAGCCTCACACTTCCTGCTGGGTGTATCCGATGTGGGACGTCCTTGTCTCCCACGATGCCTGGAAGATGTTCGGCCCTGCGGAGCCGACAATCGTGGAACGACCTGCGGCTCGGCATCGCTAGAAGAACTCCTTGAACAACCCCTTGAAACGTCCGGCAAAACTGCTCAGCGCCCCAACACCCACCAGCCGCTCTTGCTCCTGTCGCTGGTTGCGATGGGCGTATTTAACGAGCCCGACACCGGTCGCGAACGACGGACTGTTCACGTGGTCGGTGAGCCCCCCGAAGTCGATCGGGCACCCACGGCGGATCGGTAAGTCGAAGATCTGCTCGGCGATCTCGGCCATCCCCTCCAGCAGCGCCCCCCCGCCGCAGAGGACGATCCCGGAATGCAGCGACCGCTCGTACCCGGCCCGGCGTATCTCGTCCCATAGGGCATGGAAGATCTCCTCAGCACGAGGTTGCAAGATTTCGGAGAGGATCCGACGGGACATGACGCGCGGCTGCCGTCCGCCGACGCTTGCAACCTCGATCGTCTCATCCTCGTCGACCAGGGAGGACAGTGCGCACCCGCAGCGGCGCTTGCTCTTCTCCGCGTCCGGGATCGGCGTCCGGAGCCCGACCGCGATGTCGTTGGTAAAGTGATCACCGCCCATCGCGACCACACCGGTGTGCCAAAGGCTGCCGCGCTCGAAAATCGCGATGTCGGTGGTCCCGCCGCCGATGTCCACCAGCGCCACACCCAGCTCCCGCTCGTCTGGGGTCAGCACGGATTCATTGGCCGCCAGTTGCTCGATCACTGTGTCGACCACCGCGACCCCAGCCCGGTTCACGCACGCAACGATGTTCTGTGTCGAAGAGATGCTCCCGGTCACCACGTGTACGTTCACCTCGAGACGCGCGCCCTTCATCCCCACCGGCGCCCCGATGCCGTCCTGCTCATCGACCACGAAGTCCTGGGGCAGGACGTGCAGAATCTCGCGGCCAGCGGGCAGCGCCACCCCCTTGGCGGCGTCGATCACGCGACGCACGTCCTCATTGGTGATCTCGCGGTTCTTGCCAGACACCGCCACGACGCCGCGACTATTGAACGCCTTCAGGTGCACCCCGGAGAGCCCCAGGTGCACCGAATCGATCTCCACGCCGGCCGTCAGCTCAGCCTCTTCGATCGCCTTCTTTATCGATTCGACCGCCGCCTTCAGATTAACGACGACCCCGCGACGAATGCCCTGGGACTCGACAACCCCGATGCCGACGATGTCCAACCCCCCGTCCTCGTGAACCTCGGCGACGATGGCGGCCGTTTTCGACGTGCCCACATCGAGACCGACGAGATACTGCTCCTTGTGTGCCACGCGTCCTCCGTCAGCGGCGCAGGGCCGCGTCGCCTCATTGAACGGCCGCTGGTGCTCGGACCAGTTGACGGCGGCGATCGCCCGGCGCCGGTGCCGGGTGTCCGACCGGTCGGACATAGACCCGATGGCCGAACCGCAAGTCAACGTAGTCGATATCGGCGATACGCGCTCTGAGCGCGGGCGCTAGTTCGGCGTAAGACTGCAACCGTTCGAGAAACCTGTCGCCACCCAAGTGCAACAGCGCCGGGTCATCGTTGAGCAGGACCACGGCGTTGTAGGGATCAGTCACGTCGATCTGTGAAATCGCCCCGAGTACCTCGGGGTGGGCGCCGAGCTGCTCCAGCAACCGAGCGGCTAGGGCCATGCGAACCGGATCGACGACCGGCACTACGTCGGGAGCACCAAGCCCGTCGATGATCGGCAGGTCGAACCGGGCGAATCGCGGCCCGTGCTGGTCGATGATCGCGCCACGCTCGTCGATGAGGTAGAGCAGGTCGGCGAACCGGGCGACGGCGGTCGGGCTCCGCTCGGTCACTAATACCTCAACCGTCGAGGGCAGGATGCGCCTCAAGATTCCGTCGCGCAGCCAGGGCGACGCCACCAGCCGCCGCTGATACGCCTCCAGATCCACCGCCAGGATGTTCTCGCCGCGGAGCCCTGCCACCAACGCCAGCACCTCACCCTCCGATAGCTGGTCGGTTCCGCTCACGACCAGGTTGTCCACCGTCAGGAACGGCGCCGCCAGGAGCAGGACCGCCGTGTGATACGCCCCGAAGACGAGCCCGACCGACACAGAGACGTTCCACGCCATCCGCAGCCACCGGCGAGCGGCACCACGGCCGCGTCGCGCCTGGCGGCGGACCCGTCGAAACCGCCTGTCCGGCAGAGTGTGGACGGTCATCGCGTCTCCGATCTCTCGACGTCGGGGTGACCTGGCACGCCGTCCTTCCGTTGAAGCGCCTCGACGAGCCGACCGCCGACACCTCCAATCGACCCGGCGCCCAGAGTGAGCACCAGGTCGCCAGACCGCACTAGACCAGCCAGCAGCGAGACACCCTCGTCAAGGGTCCGCACAACGTGCACAGGTCCATCCGTCTCGCCACGGACGGCCTTCGCGAGACGCTCCGTCGTAACACCCGGAATCGGCAGCTCTCCAGCGGCGAAGACGTCCGTCAGAACCACCACGTCAGCGGACGCCAGCGCTCGCGCGAACCCGTCTAGCAACCGGGCGGTCCGCGTATACCGATGAGGTTGGAAGACCGCCACGAGCCGCTGGTGTGGCCGACGATGCGCGGTCGACAACACTGCGGCGATCTCCGTCGGGTGGTGAGCGTAGTCGTCGACCACGGTCACACCATGCGCGACACCCTGGAGCTGGAACCGCCGGTCCACCCCGGTAAACCGCCCGAGCGCCGTCACGATCCGGTTCGGATCGAGCCCTACCTCCAGTCCGACCGCGAACGCGGCAAGGCCATTGAGCAGGTTGTGCCGGCCCGGCACGCCGACGACCAACGGCACTGTGTCGGGTCGACGATTGCAGATGAAACGCACGCGGCACCGGGAGCCAGCGGCGTCGAGCACTACCTCATCGCCGGTCACGTCGGCGGTCCTGTCCTCGAGGCCGTAGGTCACGACCCGCCTGGTGATCCGGTCGCGTAAACACGTCAACTCGAGGTCATCGGCGCAGAGTACGACCGCCCCGGTCTCGACGACGCGGTTCGCGAAACCGACGATGGTGTCTCCCAGCCTGGCAAACGTGCCGTACTGGTCAACGTGCTCCTCCTCGAGGCTGGTCAGGACCGCAACCTGCGGCGTCAGCTCCAGCAACGACGGCTCACTCTCGTCCGCCTCGACGACGAAGTGACGCCCCTCTCCGACCCGGATCGTACTGCCGAACGCACCGACGCGCGCACCGATCACCGCCGAGGGATCCAGCCCACAATCGGTGAGCACGACCGCCACCATCGCCGATGTGGTGCTCTTCCCATGAGTGCCGGACACAGCGACGACCTGCCTGGACCGTGCGAGTCCGGCCAGCATCGTGCCACGCCGGATAACCGGCAGATGTCGACGGCGCGCTTCGAGCACCTCGGGGTTGTCGCCCGCAACGGCGGCCGAGACTACGACAGCATCCGCCTCCCCGACCCAGCGGACGTCATGCCCGATCTCGACGGCGATACCAAGCTGGCGAAGCCGAGCCGTCACCGCTGACCCCGTCAAATCGGACCCGCTGACCCCGTATCCCAGACGGCTCATCATCTCGGCAATGCCGCACATCCCAATGCCACCCACGCCCACGAAGTGCACGCAACGGGCCGCTGGCGGCAACCCGTGCCCCTCTGGTCGGTCCGCCGCTCGCCGGTCGCCCTCCGAGGGACCGGTCGACCCGCTGCTCACCACCTCATCAGCTGCTCGGCCCGGTCCGCGATCGCCCGGGCCGCGTTCGGCCGGGCCAGAGCCCGGGCGGCCGCCCCCATGCGCCGGCGGCGGTCCTCGTCACCAATGAGCCGAAGCAGATGTTCGGCCAGCTCCCTGCCTGTCAACGCCACCTGGGGCAACACCTCGGCCGCCCCGGCCCGCGCCAACACCTCGGCATTCAGCCGCTGATGCTCGTCCGCAGCATCGGGGAGCGGCACCACCACCGCCGGCCGTCCCACGGCGGCAAGTTCGGCCAACGTCGTCGCGCCGGCCCGACACAGCACGACATCGGCGTCACGCATGGCAGCAGCCATCTGCTCTAGATACGGCTCGATTCGCGCCGTCAGACCCGCTTGGGCATACACCCGCCGGACCTCGCTCTGATCCGGCTCGCCGGTCTGGTGCGTCACCACGACCGGCGCTGACGACCCGGCCAGCAGCGGGGCTGCCACCATCATCGCGACGTTGATGGCATGGGCACCCTGCGATCCGCCGAGCACCAGGAGATGCACCCCGGCGCGCGGTGAGGTCGGCGGCGGCGCTAACTCGAAGAACGCGGCGCGCACCGGGTTGCCGCTCACGAATCCCTTGCCGCGAAAGTGCGGCAACACCGCCTCGTGTGACACCGCAGCGGCCGTCGCGAACCGCGCCAGCAGGCGGTTCGTGATGCCGGGCAACGCGTTCTGCTCCAAAACCAGTGTCGGAATCCCGCGCAAGGCCGCGATCAGGACGACGGCGCCGGACGAATAGCCACCCAGACCGATCACCAACTGCGGCCCGACCCGCGTGATGAGTCGCCAGGCGTCCCATGCACTCAGGGGCAGCATCGAGAGCGCCCGGACGATCGCGCTGGCTGACTTGCCCTTGAGCCCCGCGGAATGCACCCGCTCGAGGTCGAAGCCCAATCGTGCGAGCGCCCGCACCTCCAGGTCGCGTCCGGTACCGGCGAACACCACGGAGGACGTCGGATGCCGACGTCGGATCTCCTGGGCGACCGCGATGCCCGGGTAGAGATGCCCACCGGTGCCGGCACCGCTCATCAGAACCCGAGGCGATCGGAGATCCGCCATCTGTTGTCACGACGTACTGGTGACTCTGGCTCACACTCATACGTCCGCGGACGCGTGCTGGGACACGTTCAGGAGAATGCCCATCCCGAGCAAGCTGATCAGCAGCGACGACCCACCGGAACTGACGAACGGCAACGGGATTCCCTTCGTCGGCATGAGACCCAGCACGACGCTGATATTGACGAAGGCCTGCAACGCCACCATCATCGTGAGCCCCAGTGCCAGGAACGCGCCAAATCGGTCGGGTGCGGCCGCGGTGACGCGCAGCCCACGCCAGATGATCACCCCGAAGCACAGCAGGACGCCTGTGGCACCCAGTAGACCGGTTTCCTCGGCGATGACGGCATAGATGAAGTCGGTGTGCGGAGCCGGTAGATAAAAGAGTTTCTGGACGCCCGCCATGAGCCCCTGGCCGAAAAGCCCACCGGTGCCAACCGCGATCTGAGACTGGATGACCTGGAAGCCGTCGCCCAGCGGGTCCGCCCATGGGTCGAGAAACGCGAGCAGCCGCCGGCGCCGGTAGTCCGCGCTGGCCAGCACGACGAAGAGCACCGGCGCGAGCACGAGCGTCAGCACGACCAGGTCGCGATAATGCAGCCCGGCCACAAAGACCATCACCGCCACAATGAGCAGCACGGTGAACGCCGTACCGAAATCCGGTTCTAGCACGATCAGTCCGCAGACGAGGCCGGTGACGAGGGCGATCGGCGCCAGCACGTAGGTCGCGCGCTCGATCTTCTCCATCCGGCGCTCGAGCACTGCCGCTGTGAAGATGATCACCGCGATCTTGGCCAGCTCGGAAGGTTGCACGCCGATGCCACCAAGCGCGAACCATCGGCGCGTGCCGTTGATAGGTGGCCCGAAGAAGACGCCGATCAGCGCGACTGTGGACACACCCAACGCGGTCCAGATCACGACTGGCTGTTTCAGACTCCGGTAATCAACCCGCATGGCCAGGCTTAGCAGACAGACGCCGATTACCGCCCAGGTCACCTGTTTAAAGAGAAAGAAATAAGGCGGCTGTCCGTACCGATCCATGGCTAGGACGGCCGAGGCGCTGTAGACCATCACAACGCTGACGCAGAGCAGCAGCAACGTGGCCAGAAACAGCAACTTGTCCGATTTTAATTTTCGCGCCATACTCACCGCTCGCCCCCGTCACCAGACCCAGGTCGCGCCCACGCCAGGGTGCCACGTCTCCCCGGTGGCGGACCGGAACTCTCGGTCGTGGACCGCGCACTCCCACAGGGAGCAGGAGACACCAGCGCGCGGGCGTTCCGCGCCGAACTAAAGATCGGAACGGTTCGACCCGACACGCTGGCCATGGATCCGTAAGCAGTCAGCAGTCATCAGTCGAGTTCGAGGTGAAAACGCCGACCTCGCAGACCGGGGCAGCCTGCGTTCCCAGCGGCCGACTTTTCACCGCCGCGACCCGACTAATGACTGCTCACTGCTCACGTCTCTTGCCTACCTCCTCCCTTAGACGTGCCACCGCGTGCTTGAACACCCGCCCACGCTCGGCGTAGTCCTGGAACATGTCCAGGCTGGCGCAGGCGGGCGCCAAGAGCACCGTACCGCCGGGTGATGCCAGTCCGTAGGCGACCCGCACGGCCTCGGTTAGCGACCCGCTCTCGACCACCCGCACGACCGCGCCGAACGCCTCGCGAATCAGACCACTCGCCTCGCCGATCGAAACGACCGCGTCGGCCCGCGACCCAAGCAAGGGCGCCAACGTCTCGAACGCGCCCCCCTTGTAGTGCCCGCCCATGATCACGACGAGGTGGCCGCCGCAACTCTCCACCGCGCACCTAGCCGACTCAACGTTGGTCGCCTTCGAATCGTTGACGAACCGCACACGTCCCACCTGACCGACCGGCTCCAGGGCATGCTCGAGCCCCGTGAACCCGTCCACCACCCGGGTCATCTCCTCGCCGGACACGCCAAGCAGGTGCGCGACGGCGCTAGCCGCTAGCACGTCGCTCAGTAGATGCCTCCCGAGCAGATGCACCGCCGACAGCGGGACGAGTGGCGCGTCGCCGTCCGAAGTCCGGTGCACGATCGCGCCGCCGGCAACTACCAGACCTTCGCTGAGCGGCGCCGTCAACGCATAGGACACGCGACGCGCACGGCTGTCCCGCGCCAGTCTCAGCACTTCGGGGTCATCGGCATTGACGACGAGCGTGTCCGACGACCGTTGGTTCGCGAAGAGCCGCGCCTTGGCCGCCGCATACTCAACGACACCAGCGTGTCGGTCCAGATGGTCCGCGTGCAGGTTTAGAAACACCGCGATCGATGGCCGGAACGTCGTTGTCAACTCGAGCTGAAAACTCGACACCTCGACGACATGGACCGCCTCTGGTGTGGACTGGTCCACCTGGGTGCTCAGCGCCGTACCCACGTTGCCGCCCACCAGCACCAGACCCCCCCTCGCCTCGAGCATCCGCCCGAGGAGCACCGTCGTCGTCGACTTGCCCTTCGTGCCGGTCACCGCCACGATTCGACCCTGTAGCCAGCGTGACGCCAGCTCGATCTCGCTGATGACCGGCACTCGCGCCCGTCTCGCCCCATCGAGTACGGTCAACGACGGGGACACACCCGGGCTCAAGACCACCAGGTCCGCCGCCTCCAGGGTCCCAGAACGGTGCCCGCCGAGCTCGAGGTCAACGCCGACGTGACGCAACCGCTCGATCTCCTCGCTGACGTCGTCGCTCATCTCAGTGAGAGTGACGCGCGCGCCGCGACTGGCCAGCAGCCTGGCGGCCGCAACGCCGCTGCGCGCGGCGCCAACCACGACGACGTTGAACCCGCGCACGGAATACTCGGTCATCGCAGCTTCAACGTCGCAAGGCTGAAACAGGCGAACACCACCGCGGCGATCAGGAATCGGCTGATCACCTTTGGCTCGCTCCACCCGGACAGCTCGCAGTGATGGTGGAGCGGCGCCATCCGGAACACCCGCCGTCCGGTGAGCTTGAAGGCTCCGACCTGGATGATCACTGAGAACGCTTCGATCACGAAGACGGCCCCCACGATCGGCAGTAGTAGCTCCTGTTTGATCAGGATCGCGACAGTGCCAAGGGCGCCGCCAAGGGCGAGGGACCCAACGTCGCCCATGAACAGCTCGGCGGGATACGAGTTGTACCAGAGGAAGCCCAGGCCGGCTCCAACCAAGGCCCCGCAGAACACCGTGAGCTCGGCGGCTGGAGAGAAGCTCTCCAGTAACAGATACTCGGCGAAAATCGCGTGCCCGGTGATATAGACGAGTGCCGTAAACGCGGCAGCGGCAACGGTGAAGATGCTAACCGCTAGCCCGTCGAGCCCGTCGGTCAGGTTAACCGCGTTCGAGGAGAACACCAGTACGAGCACCACGAACGGCACATACCACCACCCGAGGTCCGGGGTGAACTGCTTGAAGAACGGGAAGATCAGCTTCGTGTTGTAGAGCCCCTCTCTGCTCAGCCACACCAACGCGAGCCCGACGGCGGTCGCCACGATCACCTGCCCGATCAGCTTGTAGCGCGGACGGAGCCCCTGGTGCGTCTGACGCACTACCATCAGGTAGTCGTCCAGAAAACCGATTAGCCCGAACGCAACGGTGGAGAGCATCGCGATCCAGACATAGGGGTTCGTGAGCTCAACCCACAGCAGCGTCGGCACGATCGCAGCTGCCAGAATGAGCAACCCGCCCATCGTGGGGGTGCCGGCTTTCGACCGATGCGTGACCGGCCCGTCGTCACGTACGACCTGACCGATCTGGAACCCACGCAGCGTGCGAATCATCCACGGTCCCATCACTAGGCTGATCACGAAGGCGGTCAGTGCAGCCACCGCCGTACGGAACGTGATGTACTGGATCACGTTGAACACCGAGACCTGCGTGCGGAGCGGGAATAGCAGGTAATACAGCATCAGCCCCACTCTGCCTCAAGCCGCGCCACCACCAGATCGGTGCGCACGGCTCTCGAGCCTTTCACCAGCACCACGTCGTCGGCCCGGAGCATCGCCAGCAGCCGCGATGCCGCCGCCTCGCTGCTCTCGCAGTGGATGACCTTTTCCGATGGGATGCCGGCCACCACCGCCGCCGCACCCAGCGTCCGAGCTGGGTCTCCCCCGACCGTCAGCAGTAACTCCAGCCCGGCGCCCGCGGCGGCCCGTCCAGTCGCCCGGTGCAAGGCGTCCGCCCGGCTCCCGAGCTCCAGCATCTCGCCCAGCACTCCTACGCGCCGCCCGACCCGGTGGTCCCGTGCCAGAGTCTCGAGGGCGGTAGCGACCGCCAGTGGGTTGGAGTTGTACGAATCGTCGACGACGACGACGCCACGAGCCAGCCGGCGTACTTGTCCACGATGGGGCGGCGCGTCCACAGCCGCGACCCGCTCGGCCAGCGCGCCGAGCGGTACCTGGAACTGCAACGCAACCGCAACTGCCGCCAGGACGTTTGCAAGGTTGCCCCGACCGTGCAACGGCGTGGTGATGGCAGTCGCGCCAGCGGGTGTGCGGACCAGCGCCCGCGTGCCGTCCAGTCCGCGATCCTCGACCTCTGTGGCGGTCACGTCCGCCTCCACCTCGACGCCGAAGGTAGAGACCCGGCCTCGAAAGCCGGATACACGCGTCATCACCCGGTCATCCGCCGCGTTGGCGACGACGACCGTGTCCGGCGTCGAGTTCTCGAGAATCTCGGCCTTCGCGTCGGCGATCGCGTCGATCGAGGGGAAGAACTCCGCGTGAACCTCGGCCACGTTCGTCCAGACCCTCAGGTCCGGCTCAGCGAGCCGCACGAGTCGTCCAATCTCTCCGGGTTTGTTCATGGCGAGCTCCACCACCGCGACCTCCGGCCGCGCACGCAGCTCCAGCAGCGAAAGCGGTAACCCGATGTGGTTATTGAGGTTGCCACTGTTTTTGAACACCCGGTATCGCGCTCCAAGCACCGCCGCAGTCAATTCCTTGGTCGTGGTCTTCCCCGCACTTCCCGTGATCGCCACGACGCGCGCGTGCGAAGCGCGGCGGATGTGCTGCCCCAGTACCTGCAGAGCCCGCAACGTGTTATCCACCACCACTCCGATCGCCGCCGACGCATCGAGCGCGGTCGCGTCGCTCACGAGCGCGCCGCACGCGCCGCGGGCAAGCGCATCGGCCAAGAACGAGTGGCCGTTGAACCGTTCGCCGCGAATCGCGATGAACAGGTCGCCCGGACCCACCAACCGCGAATCGATGGAGAACCCGTCGAGCGGAGTCTCCGCCGCATCGCCAACCAGCCGCCCGCCGACGACCTGCGCGAGGTCGCCTAGCGTCACCAGCAACCGCTCACGAGTCGTTGGTTCCACGCTCTATCCACGCCGCCCCGCTTGCCGTTGGCAGTGCCTACGACACCCGTAAACGGCCCCGTTTCCGGGCGAGCGCCGCTCGGGCCACGAGCCTGTCATCGAACGGACGCCGCTCGTCACCCACCACCTGGTGGGTCTCGTGTCCCTTCCCGGCAATCACTACCGCGTCACCCGGCTCCGCCTCGTCGATCGCGCGCTCAATCGCCACGCGGCGGTCGGCGATGTCCAAATGGCGCGGCCCCGTGGTGGTCGCCGCAGACGAGATACCCAGGCGGACCTCGTCAATAATCCGAGCAGGATCCTCGGACCGCGGGTTGTCCGACGTCACCACTACCAGATCGCTGGAGCGGGCCGCCACTGCTCCCATCAAGGGTCGCTTGGACACGTCGCGGCCACCGCCACAGCCGAAAACACTGATAAGCCGTCCGCCGCACAGCTCGCGGACCGCCTTGAGCACGGCCCGCAGCGCGTCGTCGGTGTGCGCGTAGTCGACGACCACTCTCACCTCGTCATCCGGAGCAGACACCAACTCGAATCGGCCGGGCACACCCTCGAGTCCGGCCACTCCCTGCTCGATCGCCTGGAACGGTACGTCGAGCGCGATCGCCGCCGACACCGCCGCTAGCACGTTGTAGACGTTGAACCGACCGGGCAACGGGGAGCGGATCTGTAGCCGGCCGCGCGGGGTGCGCACGTCGAACGACGTCCCGGTGAACGAAGATACAACCCGCTCCGGTGTCACGTCCGCCGGCCGGTCGATCGCGTACGTGACGGCACAGCCGACGACGGCGGCGAGCTGGAGACCGTACGAGTCATCGGTGTTAATGATTGCCGGCGCCCCGGCCGGCAACATATCGAACAGTCGCCGCTTCGTGCTGAAGTAGTGCTCCATGTCGGGGTGATAGTCGAGGTGGTCGCGTGTGAGGTTCGAGAAGATGGCGGCGGCGAAGCGGTTACCGTCCACGCGCCGCATCGCGAGCGCGTGCGAAGAGACCTCCATGGCGCACGCCGCACGCCGGTACTCGACCATCTCGCGGAGCAGCGACTGCAGCTCCGGTGCCTCCGGGGTCGTGCGCTCGGCCGCCCGCGCCGTCCCCCCAGTGTCGTAGCCCAGCGAGCCGATACGACCGCATGGCCACCCAGCCGCGTTGAAGATGGCCGCCAGTAAATACGCGGTCGTCGTCTTGCCGTTGGTTCCGGTGACACCGACCACGGTTAGTTCGTGACTGGGGTCACCGTAGAACGCGGCGGCCAGCTCCGCCAGCGCGAGGCGTGCCTCCTCCACCGGCACCCACGGCACGCGCACATCGACGGGTGGGGAAGCTGACGACACGACCAGCACGGCGCCTTGGGTGGCGGCGGCGGAGGCGAACGCCACTCCGTCGAAGCGCTGCCCCCTGAGGGCCACGAAGACTGCACCCGGTGTGACGTGACGCGAATCGTAAGTGACCGCGGTCACCACCCGGTCCAAAACATCCGGATCGCTGCTAAGTGCGCCGGCGGCTCCCGCCACCACGCCGGACAGTCGCGGCACCAAATCGCCCACCGTCACGGCTCAGACCTCGCACCGGAGCCGGACCGTCCTTGACGCTCGAGCTGTAGGGTAACCGCCCGTCCCCTGGCGATCGTGCTGCCTGGATCCGGTGTCTGGCTTAACACGAAGCCCCGCCCACGCACGCGGGTCGTAGACCCGAGACCGTTCATGATCTCGACCGCCGCCCGCGCGCTGAGACCCCTCAGATCCGGCATCACGCCGCCCGTGAACGCGGTCCCAACCGAGGGTTCAAGCGCTGCCCGCGCGACCGACGTCGGTCGCGATCCTGGCGTCGGCGGTGGGGTGACCGGAAGCAGTATCGGAGACGGACCGTCCACATTGGGCGGCACACCGAGATGTCGGACAGCGGCCTCAGCGATCCGCTGGAACACCGGCGCCGCCACGGAACCGCCGAACCGCGCCACATCGTCTATCACAACGAGGATTGTCAGCACGGGCTGGGTAGACGGCACGAATCCGACGAACGACGCGACGTGGTCTGTCTCCGAGTACCGACCGTTGACAATCTTCTCCGAGGTGCCGGTCTTGCCGGCCACCGTATAGCCGGTAAGCTGCGCGGCGCGCGCCGTCCCACGGGAGACCACGTCTTCGAGGATCCGGGTCAGCGTGGAAGCGGTCTCGGGAGAGATCGCGCGCCTGACCAGACGCCGCGGTACCTCGAGTCGTTCCCCCTCGCTCAACAGCGCTCGCACGAGTCGCGGCTCGATCAACTCACCGCCGTTGGCCACCAGGCTCATCGCCGCCGCCATCTGCAGCGGCGTGACCGAGATGTTGTAGCCCATTGACACCGATGCCACGGCGCTGTCATTGAGCCGGGACGGGTCGTACACGATCCCCACGCTCTCGCCGGGAAAATCGTGCGAGACAGTCTGTCCAAATCCGAACCGCCGGACATAGCGTACGAGCCGTTCTGGCCCCAACTCGACGCCGATCTTGCTGGCGCCAACATTGCTCGACTTGACGATGACATCGGCGAACGACAGGACGCCGTAGTTACCTACGTCCTCGATCCGGTGCGACCCGTAGTGGATCACGCCCGGGCTCACGTCGATCAACTGATCGGGGTGAAACACCTCTTCCTCGAGTGCCGCCGCGGCGGTGACGATCTTGAAGGTGGACCCGGGCTCGTAGACGTCCTGGGTCGCCCGGTTCCGCCGAACGTTGACGTCCGACCGCGAATACGTGTTGGGGTTAAACGTGGGTTCGTTCGCCAAGGCGAGGATCTCACCGGTTGCGGGGTCCATGATGACCACGCTGCCTCCGGCCGCGTCGTGCTCCCGCACCGCGGCCCGGAGCTCCCGCTCAGCGATATGCTGAACGTATTGATCGATGGTCAGCTCGACGCTCACACCGACGGTCGGCGGACGCTCGATTCGACTGAAGGCGCGGTTGCGCGCGTCGGTCTGAATGAGCACCTTGCCCGGTCGCCCGCTGATCTCGTCGTCGTAGCTCGACTCGAGCCCGTGCAACCCCTGATTGTCGATACCAACGTAGCCGATGAGATGGGCCGCTAGCTCTCTGTGCGGATAGAACCGCCGGTTCTGCTTCAGGAACCCGATCCCCTCGAGGTCGAGCTCCCGGACCCGACGTGCCGTGTCGACCGAGACATGCCGCTGCACGTAAGCGAACAGACGCGACTGATCGAGCAGCGTCTCGATAAGGTCACCTTGCGCGCCGTCACACTCGAGCACCTCACAGAGCCGTCTGGTAGTCTCGACCGGATCCTGGACGTCGGCGGGCACCGCCACGATGGTGTCGGCGTCGACGCTATAGGCGAGCACGCGGCCTTCTCGGTCAAGAATCTCACCCCGCTTGGGATGCGTGTCAATCGTGCGCGACTGCTGCCGCTCGGCACGCTCGACGAGCATGTCGTGCCGGAACACCTGTAACTGGACGAGCCTGGCCTCGATCGCGATGCCCCAGATCGCCATCACGCAGGCAGTAGCCAGCAGTCGGCGTCGCACGACGTCGCGCCAGTGGTCCGGAGGCGGGCAGGTTGCTACCATCGTCGTCTCGAACACCTACGGCCGTTGACCCATCGACGGACCCGCGTCGTGTGATGCCACCACCGAGAGGTCCAGCGGAGGCGCGGGGGCGATCCGCTCGATGACCTGCGCCTCGGTGTGAGTAGGGGCAACCAGGTTCAGCTCCTCCCTCGCAATCCGCTCGATCCGGCGGGGCGACCGTAGTGTCTCGATCTCCAGCCGAAGATGCCGGTTTAGCTCGAGCTCGAGCGCCCGCTCCTGGCCCATTTGCTCGATCTCGTATCCGTGCCTGAGCAGCTCGAAGTGCTGCCAGGCGGAAAACAGCAGCACCGCCACGAGACACGCCCCGATGGCGACCGACCTCCACAGCTCGCGCTGTTGTGTCTCGTCGACCTCCCGCACGATCGGATTGTTACGAACATCTCGCCTGATGTCGTACTCCCGATGCAGTCCGCTCATGCCACCCTCTCGGCCGCGCGCAGCTTAGCTGACCGCGCGCGCCGGTTGCGGGTCACCTCGTCGCGCTGCGGGCGGATCGGCTTGCGGGTCAACGTGCGCATCACGAGCTCGGCACCCCGTTCGAGCTCCCGCAGGGTGTATTTGACGATCCGGTCCTCCAGGGAGTGAAAGCTGATGACTGCCAGGCGTGCCCCGGTGTTCAACCGCCGCGCCACCACGCACAAGAACACGTCCAGCCCGTCCAGCTCCTGGTTGACCCAGATCCGTAGCGCCTGGAACGTCCGGGTGGCCGGGTCGATACGTCGGTGGCCGCGATACGGCACCGATCGACGGACTGCGGTAGCAAGGTCGGCGGTGCTCGACAGGGCCGCCCGGTCCCGCGCTGCCACGATTGCCCTGGCGATCCGACGCGAATGGCGCTCCTCGCCGTACTCGAAGATCACGTCCGCCAAAGCGTCCGGTGTGACATCGGCGAGCAGCTCGGCGAGTGTCCGCCCCCGGGACCGATCGATTCGCATGTCGAGCGGATCGATCTGGCGAAAGCTGAACCCGCGGCCCTCGGCGGCAAGCTGTATCGATGAGTGCCCAAGGTCGGCAAGTGCCCCGTCGATCTGCCCGATGCCGCGCCGCGCGAGCACCTGGTCGAGACCCCGGTAGTCGGCGTGCACCAGTTCCACGCGGTCCTTCCAAACAGCCAGCCGCTCCCGCGCCAGTGGCAACACTTCCGCGTCCCGGTCAAGACCAAGCACCCGTGTCGCGCCTGCCTCGAGCAGCGCCTCGGCGTGTCCGCCGGAACCGACGGTGCAGTCGACGAACAACCCGCCACCCGCCGGCGCGAGTTGTTCGACCGTCTCTGCCAGAAGGACCGGTTCGTGTAAAATCATCGTGGCTCAGATGCCGTACTCGGCCAGCGCACGAGCGTCGTCGTCGTTGAACGGTTCGCCGTCGAGCCGTGCCGCGAAGCGCTCGTGGTTCCACACATCGAGGTGGTCGTATTGACCGAAGACGTCGACTTCTCCGACCATCGCCGCCGCGTCTCGAAGCCGAGCATGGATCGAAACGCGACCCTGTTGATCAAACTCCCCGGGCTGGCCAAAATAGTTCACCCGGTCGAAGTACTTGGCGCGGGCGGGGAGCGTCGATGGGACCTGCGCGAGCTTGCGCTCAACTTCAGTCCACACCGACATCGGGTAGATGCGGACTAGATCCCCGGTCACGCTGGTGATGAACAGTTGCGTGCCGTATCTGTCCTCGATCGCGGTTCGGAACAGAGTTGGAATCTTCAGACGTCCCTTGTCGTCGATCTTGGCGGAAAAGTTCCCCCGTAGCACCCTATTTCTCCAATTAAATCCAATAAAATCCACAGCGATAGTAGAAGGCGTTCGGCCTGGTGTCAACAGGCAAAACCGTCAGATCGACGCTAGGCGCCAAACTCTCGCCACACGGGTCGCGATTGTGGGTAGTTTGGGGAAGATTCACGATCGGAATATCGGCCGCCGAGAAACCCGGCTCTGCGTTCCGGAACGATAGAGCATGCTGCGCGCAGCCCTGATCGGGTTCCCCGCCACCGGCAAGACGACGCTGTTCCGGCTGCTCAGTCGCGCCAGCGCTGCGGCCGGGCAACCCGGCGGTCGGCAGGAGGCGCATGTTGGTATAGCCCAGGTCCCAGACCCTCGTCTGGACCGTCTGACCGAGTTGTTCGATCCGCAGCGACGCGTGCCAGCCACCGTCGAGTTCGCCGAGCTCGCGGGGCATGGCGGGGCCCGCTCCCTGATCGACGTGACCGCCTTCCGAAACGCCGACGCGCTATTGCACATGCTACGGATGTTCAGGGACGACACGGTGCCGCACGGATCCGGCCAAGTGGACGCGGCGCGGGACGCCCGGCAGATGGAGGACGAGCTGATTCTGGCCGACCTCGGCGTGACCGAGCGCCGGCTCGAACGGATCCGACAGGACGCGAAGAAGGGTAAGAACCGCGAGTTGGACGAGGAGGTGCGAGTCATCGAGTTATGCCGGACCGCACTGGAGGAGGGCCGGCCGCTGCGAGCGCTCTCGCTTGACGCAGACGACACACGACGCCTCCGCGGTTTCAACTTCCTCTCGGTAAAGCCGGTGCTCGTCATACTGAACCTCGACGAGGTGGACATCGCTGACCCGGCTGTGGCGATCGAGCGGGCCGGACTCTCCGAGTTTCTGTCCGGCGCGGCCACCGAAGCGGTGCCGGTCTGCGCCAAGATCGAGCTAGAAATCGCCGAGCTGGTCGTCGATGAGCGCGCGGTCTTTCTCACCGACCTCGGACTGACCGAATCAGGCCTCGACCGGGTGATCCGGGCGAGCTATCATCTGCTCGGCTACATTACGTTCTTCACCACAGGCAAGGACGAATGTCGCGCCTGGTCTGTGCCTCGCGGTACATCGGCGCAAGAGGCGGCCGGTCAAATCCACAGCGACATCGCCCGTGGATTCATCCGGGCCGAAGTGGTCCACTACGACGCCCTGACCGCCAGGAACGGCGTGCTCGCGGCTTGCCGTGAGCACGGGGAGGTGCGGCTGGAAGGCAAGGATTACAAGGTCCGCGACGGGGACGTCATCAATTTCCGGTTTGCGACTTGACACACGGACGCTCATGAAGACGCTGATAACCGGGGGAGCTGGTTTCATCGGATCGCACCTCGCCCGCGCGCTGCTCAAGGCCGGGCACGACGTGTTCGTCCTGGACAACCTCTCCACCGGGTCGATCGACAACATCGAGCCACTCAAAACCCACCCGCGGTTCGACTACGTGGTCGACACGATCACCAACGAGCCGGTGCTAGCGAAGCTCATCGACCGATGCGACGTCGTCTTCCATCTGGCGGCTGCCGTCGGCGTCCAACTCATCGTGGAGTCGCCGGTCCACACCATCGAGACCAACGTGGCCGGTACCGAGGTTGTGCTGAAGCAGGCGGCGAAAAGGCAGAGGCTGGTGGTTTTGGCTTCCACCTCGGAGGTCTATGGCAAGAGCACCGCGATCCCGTTCCGTGAAGACGCCGACCTCGTGCTGGGTTCGACGCGCCAGCACCGGTGGGCCTATGCCTGCAGCAAGGCGATCGACGAGTTCCTCGCTCTCGCCTACTGGAAGGAGCGGCGGCTGCCGGTCATCGTGCTGCGGTTATTCAACACGGTCGGGCCTGGACAAACCGGCCGCTACGGCATGGTGGTTCCTAGATTCGTGCAGCAGGCCCTGGCCGGTGACCCGATCACCGTTTTCGGGACCGGGACGCAGTCGCGCAGCTTCGGGTACGTGGGGGACGTCGTGGAGGGGATGCTGGCGCTCGTCGCCGAACCACGCGCCGTGGGCGAGGTGTTCAACCTCGGGAACAACCATGAGACGACGATCCGAGAGTTGGCGCAGCTGGTGAAGACGATGGCTGAGAGCGACTCGGAGATCATCACGATCCCTTATGACGAGGCCTACGAGAGCGGGTTCGAGGACATGCCGCGACGGGTGCCGGACCTGAAGAAGGTCAGGGATCTGGTCGGCTACAACCCGCGTGTCCAGCTGCCCGAGATCCTCTCCACGATCATCGACGACCAACGTATCAGGCAAGCGAAGCAGATACGACGTAACGTCCGTATCCCAACCGCCCGGGGTTCGTCCGCTTCAAACTCAGACCTTCGCAGGTCATAGATCCGGCGCTTCGGTCCCACGTTCTTGGGAAGTTTCCTGCCTCCAACGGGCTCCGCGGGAGTCGTACCCGCGAGTCTTAATCCGAGACCACAAACCCTGACTCCTGACGCCCCTAGAGCGTTCTCATGGTTCGTCGTATACTGCAACCGTGGCGTGGGAGGTGCTTGCGCGGGTCGGAGGGCGTTCGGTCATGGCGTCGCTCATTGTTGGGCTAGTAGCGCCGTTGGCCGAAGCCGACGAGCTCGAAATGTCGATAAACAATGGTCGGGTGACGATCCACGCGCAGGATGTGTCGGTCAAGGAGATCCTGGCCGAGTGGGGTAGGGTTGGACACACCACTATCGTCGATGGCGACCAGCTTGACGATCAACACGTGACACTGGAGCTCGTGGACGTATCGGAGGCGCAGGCCCTGCGCACACTCCTCCGCAACGCCTCCGGTTACATGGCGGCGCCGCGCGCGCTCATGTCTGACGGGATCTCCCGTTTCGACCGTATCCTGATCCTGGCCAGCAGCAAGCCGGCCGCGAGGACCGGTACCGTGGCCTCGCCCGGCGGGGCACCAGCCGCGTCCACTCAACGGCTCGGAGCGGTCCTCGGTGCTGCGGCCGGCCGGATGCCGTTCACAGTGAGCCCGAGGCAGCAGGAGCAGCTCGATCAGCTGCAGCAGCTACTCCAGCAACCGGGCAACCGCGAGGACGAACCGGAACCGGCGGACGTGCAACCGGTGTTCGGGAACGTGCCGGCGGCCAGCCCAGGCATGCCGATGACCGGTGCCGGAGGGCAGGAGCCGGCGAGCGTGCCGACCGGTGCCTTCGGTTCGACGACCGCGGCGCCGAACACTGGCGACACACCGACCGGAACCCGTTCTGGCCAACCGTAGACCGCCGCGGGTGGCAGGAAGCCCCCGGCCCACGAGTCAAACGCTGGTTGGCCCCATCCTCCTGATCCCTACAAGGCTTCGGCGAACAGGCCAGTTTGCAGACCAATCCTAAACGCGCCTTTGGGCCGGCTCCGGCAAGCGATACCCCTCGAGTTCCAGTAGAATACGCTTGGTCGCCAGCCCGCCGGTGAATCCCCCGATCCGGCCACGCTGCGCGATAACTCGATGACAGGGAACGATGATCGGCACGGGGTTGCGACCGAGTGCGCCGCCTACGGCGCGGCTCGCGCCAGGTGAGCCAATCCGTGCGGCCAGCTCACCGTAACTGGCCACCTGACCAGACCGGAGCTTCCGCGTCTCCCGCAACACCCGCGCGGTGAACGATGTTACCTGGCGCAGGTCAACCGGGAGCGAGAACCGGGTGAGCGTGCCGGCGAAGTACGCGCGCAGCTCATCAGTCACCTTGGCCAGTCCGGCGTTGTCCCGCCAAACCTCCGGTGACCGGCGCAATAGACGCTCACGATAGCGCCGCTCCGACGGCTGGCCGAACGTGACATCACAGACGCCCTTGTCGGTCGCCCCTACGAACACGACGCCCACCGGTGTCTGGAGCCGCCCGAACCGAATTGCCGGATGACCGCTGTGGTCGAACACCGACCGCAGCCGCGCGCGTGCCTGCCGGACCGCCGTGGCCTCGGGCTCGTCGTCCGCCGCGATCTCCAGCGCCCGTCGGAGCGCGTGCACAGCGCCCCATTCCGGGCCGCAAGCGCCGCAACTGGCGGCGTGCCGGCGCATCGCCACCACGATCGTTTCACGCAAGTCGCCGGTTACCAGCCGATCGAGGTACCCCGTAAACCGTTGACAGGTCATCGTGTCCCCCTGACGGTCTCTCCGAGCTCGCGGCGGAGGCGTCGCACCGCCTGATAGACGTTGGCACGCGCCGTCGCTTCGGCACACCCGAGCGCGCCGGCGACCTCGCGGTAGCTGCGACCGTGCAGCTGCCGCTATGTGAAGGCCGATCGCCAGTCGTATCGCGGCAAGCACCGCCGCCGTGTCTTGCGCGGTCGAGGGCGAGGGGCCGTCGCTGGGCAACTCGGGCGGAATGGCGACCCGGGGGCCACGACGCCGGGCGCGGCAATGGCTAAGAAACAGGTTCGTCGCGATGCGATACAGCCAGGCGCTGGGGTTCGAACCGGGACCCAGCCTAGCGTATCCGCCGAGCGCCCGCAGGAACGTGTCCTGGAACAGGTCCTCCACCGTCGCGGAATCGCCCGTGAGCCGGCGCGGGTAGCACATGATCTCGGTCCGGTGCGTGTCGACCAGCTCGCCAAAGTCGACGGGTCGGCCCACGGGCCGTGTCTTCGCCATTCTTCTGGTGGCTATAACCTCGGAGTCCCCTGAATGTGAAAATCTGGCGCACAGGGTCGGTCGCCAACGTATGGTACGCTGGCTTGCGCGCCCTGGCGCAGAGGCCTGCCACCTGATTCCCAGGCAGAGCATCCCGCCCGGCGGCGCCAGCCGCCGCCCTGCTCGGTTATGTCGGGCCATGGCCAGGTCGCGCGGGCGCGCTGGCGAAGGCGGCTTGGACCGCTGAGACAGGACCCTCTCGACGATGAAGCCATCCGATCCGGCCGAGCCAGCGGCGGCCTCCACCGCACCCGCGACCGACCACCAAACTTCCGGCGCCCGTCTCGCCCGCTCGGCCGGAATCATTGGCTTGGCGACCATGACCAGCCGTGTCCTCGGACTCGTGCGGGACCAGGCACTCGCGTACTTCTTTGGCGCGAGCAACGCGATGGACGCCTTTTATGTCGCGTACCGCATCCCCAACCTGATGCGCGATCTCTTCGCGGAAGGGGTGATGAGCGCCGCGTTCGTCCCTGCCTTCACACGCCGGCTGACTAAAGAGGGACGTGAAGCCGCCTGGCGACTGGGCACTCAGCTGATCAACGCGCTGATCGTCATCACCGGAGGCCTGGTGTTGGCCGGGATCGTCTTTGCCGATCCGCTGACCCGGTTGTTCGCGCGGGACTTCGCCGAGGTGCCGGGCAAGCTCGAGCTGACGATCGAGATGACCCGCGTGATGCTCCCGTTCTTGACCCTGGTAGCGATCGCGGCCGCCTGCATGGGGATGCTCAACTCGCTGCACCGGTTCTTCGTGCCGGCGCTGTCACCTGCGATGTTCAACGTCAGCCTCATCCTGAGCACCCTGGTGCTGGTGCCGCTGATGCCACGAGTCGGGCTCGAGCCGATCATGGCGGTCGCGTTCGGCGTTGTGCTGGGCGGCGTGGGGCAAATCACCAGCCAGTATTGGGTGCTGCGACGGGAAGGATTCCGCTATCGGGTCACGCTGAATCCGACGGACCGCGGGCTCCGGGAGATCCTGGGGTTGATGGGTCCCGGCACCATCGCTGGCGCCGGGATGCAGATCAACCTGCTGGTCAACACGATCCTGGCTACGAGCCAGGGCACCGGGGCGGTCTCGTGGCTTACTTATGCATTCCGGCTGATGTATCTCCCGATCGGCGTGTTCGGCGTCTCGATCGCGACTGCCGCGATGCCGGTGTTATCCCGGCATGCCGCGCTGAACGAGCTACACCAGGTGCGGCGAACAATCTCCCAAAGCCTCCGGCTGATGCTGATGCTGATGGTGCCGGCGTCCGTTGGACTGATCGTCCTGTCTGTGCCGATCGTCCGTCTGATCTTCGAGCGCGGCAGCTTCACCCCCGAGGACACCGAGGCCACGGCGCTGGCGCTCGCCTGCTACGCGCCTGGGATAGTCGGCTATTCGGTGGTGCGCATCGCGGTCCCTAGCTTCTACGCCCTGGGCACCAGTCTCACTCCCGCTCTGGTCAGCCTCGGATCCGTCGGTCTCAACATCGTGCTGAACCTGGTACTGGTCAGGGTGTTGGGCTACCAGGGGCTCGCGCTTGGCACGGCCATCGCCGCGGTGACCAACGGTGCGTTGCTGCTGGCACTCCTGCGGCGACGGCTCGACGGCCTGGATGGCGCCAGCATCGCGAACAGCTTCGCTCGGATCGCCGTCGCCGCCGCGGTGATGGGCGCGGCCGTGCGGGCGACCGATCTGTGGTTTACGTCACACTGGCCCGGCGCCGGATCGTGGACGCAGGTACTGATCGTCGGGACCGAAATTGGCGTCGGCCTGGCGGTCCTGGCGACCGCGGCGCGGCTGCTCGGCATCCCGGAGTTCAACCAGGCGATAGCCCGAATCGCCACACGTTTCTGGCGAGGGCGCTCGACGGGTCACTGAAAGCCCGTGGTGAACCCCGCTTTGCACCGAGCACCTTCGTGGTAGATACCGCGCTCGGCCAAGGCGACACATCTGGGTATTCGTGACCGGGGGCAACGCCGTCCGGCCGGATTCAGCACCGGTCGAATGCGGCTGGATTTCCACCACGGACTCCTACCGCGTGGCCGAGTGGCGATGCCATCGCTAACCGACGGTCGGCCGGTTCCGACGCGGCTTGCCAGTACAACTGCCGTGGTACCATGCAGATCCAGCCTAAATCGATGTGATGAGCAGATACGCCCCAGCACCAACCACCTACACCTTCGGCCCCGGTTCGGTGACGCCGATCGTCAGGATGCTGATCTGGGCCAACGTCGGCATGTTCGTGGCCAGCCAGATCGTGCCGTCACTGCCGCTCTTCTTCGGTCTGACCCCGGCGGCGGTCTTCGGCCGCCTGTGGATCTGGCAGCCGTTCACCTATCTCTTCTTGCATGGCGGGTTCGTGCACATTCTGTTCAACATGCTTGCTCTCTGGATGTTCGGCACCGAACTCGAGCGACTCTGGGGCTCCCAGTTCTTCCTGCGGTACTACTTCGTCACCGGTCTTGGTGCCGGTGGCGCGATGCTTTTTGCTTCACTCCTGCCCTCGGTATTCGGCGAACGCATTTATATGACCCCCACGATCGGCGCGTCTGGCGCCGTCTACGGTCTACTGATGGCATTCGCCATCTACTACCCCACCCGCCCGCTATTCATGTTCCCCTTTCCGATCCCGATCCAGGCGAAGTACTTCGTCCTGATCATCGGCGGGTTCGTGTTCTTCTCCTCGATCAACGATACGACAGGCGGGGTCGCACATATGGCCCACCTCGGCGGGCTTGCCGTGGGATATGTCTATCTAAAACGAGGCGGCGGGACCGGGTTCGGCCGGTTTGGTGTGATGGCCGAGATCAAGTACCGGTATCTGCGCTGGAAGATGGGACGGCTTCGACGGAGGTTCAATGTCCATTCCGGTGGCGGCAGCGACTGGAACGGGCGGGTGCACTAGTGGCACGTAACGGGCTGATCGTGTGCCGTTCGCGCACACCGAGAAACTTCGCTCAAGGCCGCCTGGCGCCATAGTTTTCACGCGAGAAGCCCTGCTCGGGCGACGGGGGTCAGGGACCAGTCAGCGTGAACGTGTCTCAGCGCCTGCGATCCAGCCACTCCGAGCGTACGGGACTGAACACGTCGAGCTCGAACGTATCGGCAAGCGCCTCGATCTGGTGCAGGACCCCCGACGGGATCCGCGCCACCTCACCAGCTCGCACGACGACCTCCTCGCCGGCGATCCGGAGCTTCAGCACACCGTCAAGCACGTACATCAATTGCTCGCTCTCGTGCGCATGCAGCGGCACGAGCGCGCCGCGCTTCAGATAGACCTGGACGATCATCTGCCTGTCGCCGGCGACCAGCTTCCGCGAGATCAGCTCGGTGACCTTTTCCAGGTCGAGCTCGTCCCATCCGACCACCGACCACGATTGCATGAATAGTCCTATTCCCTAGATACAGCAAGTTATAGGCCACTGTCTCGGGGGACGTGTCGAACGACCTCGGTGCTATACTCTACCGGCGATGCAGGCCACGTGCCGACTGCCAGAAGCACCGCTGGCGCGCAGAGCTCCACCATCATGAAAGGTTCGACGGTCTCAGCCGGTGTGAACGTCGCACCGCGGGCGCAGCAGTACGAGGGTTTGTCCCGCGACGAGCTGCTCCGGCTGTATCGCGCGATGCTACTGTCGCGGCGTCTGGACGACAAGGAGATCCAGCTCAAGAACCAGAGTAAGAGCTTCTTCCAGATCAGCGGCGCCGGGCACGAGGCGATCCTGGTGGCCGCCGGAATGCAGCTCAGGCAGGGTCGCGACTGGTTTTTTCCCTACTACCGCGACCGGGCGTTGTGTCTCGTTCTCGGGCTAACACCCTATGAAATGCTCCTCTCGGCGGTTGGCGCGGCGTCAGACCCCAGCTCCGGCGGGCGACAGATGCCGGCGCACTGGAGCAAGCCGGACCTGCATATCGTCTCCTCATCGAGTGCGTGCGCGACTCAGTGCCTTCACGCGGTCGGGTGTGCCGAGGCGAGCCAGTTCTATCTGCGGTTCAAGGATACCGCCGCCCAGACGGACACCTGCTCGGCCGGCGACATCGTGTTTGTGTCTCTGGGCGACGGTGCGACCAGCGAGGGCGAGTTCTGGGAGTCGCTGAACACCGCCTGCACGAGACGCCTGCCGGTCGTGTTTCTGGTGGAGGACAACGGCTACGCGATCTCCGTACCGGTCGAAATCCAGACCCCCGGCGGTGACATCGCCATGCTGGTCTCGGCGTTTCCATGGCTCGAGGTGATCAACGTGGACGGCACCGACGCGTTGGCCAGCTACAGCGCGATGCGCCGCGCGCTCGCGTACGCCCGCGGCGGACGTGGTCCGGTGCTGGTGAAGGCCAAAGTCGTGCGGCTGTACTCGCACTCGATGTCTGACGACGAGCGTCAGTACAGGAGCGAGGCGGAGCGCGATGAGGAACACGGGCGCGACCCGCTCAACAGGTTCTCGGCGTTCCTGACCAGCGAACGGCTGGCCGACAGCGACGCCTTGGCGCAGATCGCAAGCGAGGTGGACGACGAGATCCAGGAAGCAGCCGACCTGGCCGTAGAAGCTGCGGCCCCTGATCGGTCCACCGTCCTCAACTACGTGTACTCGCCCGATGTGGACCCGACCTCGGACGAGTTCGACGTGCCAGGCACACCCGAGGGCGACCCGATCACGATGGTCGCTGCCCTCAACCGCACACTCAAAGATGAGATGGCGCGGAACGCTCGGCTCGTGGTGTTCGGGGAGGACGTCGCCGACTGCAGCCGGGCCGAAGCGCTGTCAACCGTGCAAGGCAAGGGCGGTGTCTTCAAGGCCACGCTCGGCCTGCAACGCGCCTACGGACGTGAGCGGGTGTTCAACTCGCCACTCGCCGAGGCGAACATCGTGGGTCGCGCCATTGGGATGGCCTCGCGCAAGCTCAAGCCAGTGGTCGAGGTCCAGTTCTTCGACTACATCTGGCCGGCCATGATGCAGATCCGTGACGAGCTGACCATGCTGCGGTATCGGTCGAACAACGACTATTCCTGCCCACTCGTGATCCGGGCGCCGATCGGCGGGTATCTACGCGGCGGCTCGCTGTACCACAGCCAGTCCGGGGAAAGCATTTTCGCGCACTGCCCTGGGTTACGCATCGTCTACCCGAGCGACGCAATCGACGCCGTCGGTCTGCTGCGAACAGCGATCCGGTGCGATGATCCGGTGCTGTTTCTCGAGCACAAGCATCTGTACCGCCAGACCTACAACAAATCGGCGTACCCAGGCCCGGAGTACCAGATCCCGTTCGCCCGCGCGCGTGTCAGGCGGAGCGGCAATGACGTCGTCGTGATTGCCTGGGGCGCCCTTGTACAGCGGTCTCTGCTCGCGGCCGAGCAGGCGGCCGAGCAAGGCATCAGCGTGATGGTGATTGACCTCCGCACACTGGCGCCCTACGACTGGTCCGCCATCGCCCAGGCGGTCGCCCTGACCAGTCGCGTCGTGGTGGCGCACGAAGACCAGTTGACATGCGGGTTCGGCGCCGAGCTAGCCGCGCGTATCGCCGATGAGCTTTTCGAGCATCTGGACGCACCCGTCAAGCGGGTGGGCGCGCTCGATTGCCCCGTGGCATACCACCCGAACCTCGAAGAAGCGATCTTGCCGCAGACGTCCGACGTCCTGCAGGTCATCACGGCCATCAGCGAGTACTAGTTCATCTCCTGAGCGCGACATCCCGACACGGGACAGACACGAGTAGTCGGGTCCGGGATAGTGACGTGTGGGCAATGTTGGGTTTCTCAGGTCGTTGCGAGACGCGGCTTCGGTGGCAGTCCAGCGTCTGAGCGGACACCATGGACGGGGTCGACCTGCCTCGAATCCACAACCTGAACGGACTCAGACAGGAGTCGACATGACGCGGTCGTCCTCGGCGGTGGCACTGACGCTCGCGGCACTAGCGATCGCCTCCGGAACCGCCGCCGAGGTCGAGATCCTTCGATCGACCGGCGGTCTGGCTGCCGACGTGGTCGGACTGTTCCGTGAACCGGCCGCGTTCCAGCGTGCGCCCAACGGTGGCGACTACTTCGTGTTCGACCGTGCCGGCCACGCAGTGTACCGCGTGCCACCGCAAGGAAACGTCGCCACCAGGATCGTTCAGATCGGTCCGGAGTCTGGCCGCATCCTCGGACCTAGCGCATTCGACCTCGCTGGAGATCGCTTTTTCGTCGCCGACGGGCCCCGGCAGAGTGAGCGGGTACAACTGTTCGACCTTGACGGGACTCGGATGGCCGACTTCCGGCTCCCGGGCCGGGCGAGGCCGCGGATCACCCTCGGCACGCTCACGCTGAGCGGCGTCAGCTCCCTGCAGTGGACCGGTCGGTCGATCCTGATGAGCCAGCCGGAGCTGGGCGGGATCATGACCGAGTTCAGCGTCCGCGGACAGCCGTTCCGAACGATCGGTACGTTCCGGAACACCGGTCATGAGGCCGACCGCGACGTGCACCTCGCGCTGAACAGCGGGCTGCCACTGGTCATCCCGACGGGAGGCTACTACTTCGTGTTCCAGGCGGGACTGCCGGTGTTCCGTAGGTACGACGTGGACGGCCAGTTGCTCTTCGAGCGTCATATCGAAGGGCCCGAACTCGACGCCACGATCCAGACCTTGCCCACGACCTGGCCGCGACGCGCCGACGAGACCGACCGCGATCTGCCGTTGATCCCGCCTACGGTCCGCACCGCCGCGGTCGATCCGGATGGCAACCTGTGGGTGTCGCTGGTGGCACCCTACACCTACGTCTACGACGAGAACGGCGAAAAGATCCGAACGATCCAGTTCCGCGCCGCCGGCACGGTGTCGCCAGACAGCTTCTTCTTCGAGAGCCGCGACCGGCTGTTGGTCACGCCCGGATGCTACATCTTCACGCCATCGTGACAGCGCTCTCCGCCTCAGCGGTCCACCCGGCGCGCGTGCGCCAGGTCCTCGAACACCGTTCTCAATGCCAGGAACGTGGCTAGTAGAGTCTGAAAGACTTCTCTGCCGATCGTCAGCACGTCGACGGCGGTCAACGCGGTGATCGTCGAGTTGCGTGGCGCCGCCTCGAGCATCGCCAGGCGCTCGCGATCTCGAAGGGGCTCGACCGCTACCGGGCGGTGGACGAGACCTGGCACCAGGTGGCGGTGTTCGACCGGCGAAGCCTCACCGAGGGTCCCCCACATGGTGGCCGGGCGCGGTCACGGCCCACCTGCCTGGCAGGCCAGCAGGACGAAACGATTTGTGATGGCGGTTGGCCGGCACGCCGGCGGCGCGGCGCACTCGCGATCCGTGAGCTGCAAGTAGAAGGCGTGGTCGTGCCCTGGCTCGGCGTCGAGGCTGACGCTGAAAAAGCGCATCATGTAGGCGTGCAAACCCCAGTCCGCCTTCACGGCTTCGCACGTGCCGAGGGTCGTGTCCCCTGGCACAGAAGAGGACAGGCGGCCGAACTCGGTCATCCAGTCCACGTCACGCCGTTCGAGCGCGCCCGCAAGGACCGGCACGGCAACCGAGCCAATGAGCAGCAGCATGCCCAGCGAGCCGATGACCCTCGTCACCGATTTACGACCACGCCAGCGATTGAACGCCGGCCCGATCACCGGTAGCGACAAGCTGGCAAAACCGAGCGCGTAGAGGGGAATGGAGGGCACGAGATAGTGTCCAGCGATCCGCTCGCTCAGCGCGATGGGGAGCGACCCGGCCAGGGCGAGCACCAGGAAGAACACGGTCCATGCCGTTTGGCGTTTGCCGCCGCGGTCATCCGTGCTGCGGGCGAAGCTTGAGCAACACACACCGGCGAGAGCGAACAACGCACCCATGCGCATCAGAACACCACCGGTCAGATGCCGGGCCAGTGAACTCCAGCGTTCCCCGCCTGCCCGCGCACCACTCATCGATGCAACGACCTGTTGATCCCAGTAGGTCGACAGGGCGGCCCGAGGGGCCGAAGGCCAGCAGACCACCGCGCCCACGGCGACCACCGCGACGAGCATCATGGCGCCGGTTCGCAGCGCCTCTCTCGCCCGGTCACGCAGAACGAGCGCAGCGATCAGCGGCGTCGCCAGGGGAAAGAACCCGGTCGGGCCCTTCGTCAACACCGCGCCGAGTATCGAGCATCCGGCAAGCAGTCCCCAAGCCCACGCCATGGAAGACCGGAACGAGTGGACGAACGCAAACACCGCCAGCGTCGTGAATGCCGCCTGCGTGGTCTCCAGCATGTTGTTCACGATCGACCAAGTGACCACGGACGGCAGCAGCCAGAAGATGATGGGCAGCCAGTCGTACGCGGCGTCGCGGACGGTATCCCGCCAGATGAGCATAATGAGAAGTCCTGTCAGACCTCCCAGCGCGACAGCATAGCCTCGCTCCACGGCCAGATGGTCGCCGAACACCGTGAAGGCCGCCGCCTGTAGTACGAACCCGAGCGGTGGATGGTCGAAAAACTGCGGATAGACAGTAGCGGTGTAGAAGGGCGCCCACACGCGTCCCACCCCGTCCGCGAGATTTCTGGAAATCGCGGCGTAGGTCACGCCGTCCACGAACATGCCGGCTTGCGCCATCCGAGGAATCGTCAGGAAAGCAAACGCACCGGCAATCAGCAGATAGAACGCTCCATTGCCTCGGACAACCTTGGTCACGCGCACTTGTCTGACCGACACTGACCCTCCATGACGGAGACACCGTCCACGGTCGGCGCTCACCCGCGGCAGTGCCCATCGCATGCGACCACCTGGTGCAGCGCCTTTAAACATCGTCAATCTTGCCACGGATCGCGACGGTCGCGAGGTGTGCGCGGCGCCGCCTCAGTACGACATCCACACGCTTAGGGCCACGGTGACACCCAACGCCAGTCCGCCCCCGTGGGACCAGCGCGTCGCTGCCGTCATTGTCGTTGTCAGGCATGCTGGCCGGTCGCACCACCCGCGCGTGAGCTTCACGCCGTAGCGACGTTATCGAGGGACGTTCTCCCGCCCGTCTGGCAGCACCGGTTTACGTGCCACAAACGCCAGGCTGCGGTCAGACCTCTCCACCAACTCGCCATGCATCACCGTGACAGCCTAACCGCCGAGCTTCACGCGATCGCCGTCCACACGGACCTTCACGACGCCCCCGTGGGCCGACGCCTGATACGGGACGAAGTGGTCGGTCCCGAGCCGGTCCCGCCAGAACGGTCCCAGACAGCAGTGCGCCGACCCGATCACCGGATCATCGTCGATGCCGGCAGCCGGTGCGAAAAACCTGGAGACGAAATCGAACCCGGGGGCGACCGACCGACTCGTGACGATGACGCCGCGGCTCGACAGGCGCCACACCATGCACAACCTCTTCGGAGGCGACCTCAACCAGATAGTCGAACCGGTTGCGCCCAACCCACCGCAGCTCGACCCTCAGCGCCGTGGCCAATTCGGCCAGTGCGTCCGGATCCAGGTGGCCCGCCTCCTACAGAACGTGAGTGCTCGCCAGCGTCGCATGGCCGCACAGTGCGACCTCGACCGCGGGCGTGAACCAGCGCAGGCCGAAGCCGTCATCCTGCCGGATCAGGAACGCAGTCTCCGACAGGTTCATCTCGCGCGCGACATCGCGCATCCACCGCTCCGGGCCGGGCTCTGCCAGCAGACAGACCGCAGCGGGGTTGCCGCCAAACACCCTGTCAGTGAACACGTCGACCTGCGTCAGGATCTACCCCATGCGACTCTCCTCGCCACCACGAAAGACGAGCCCGTGACGACCGGCCGCTCGGTTGCCATCCGTCGGTCCGGCCTGTTATGATCGCGTGTTTCCCTTCGGTTGGAAACGGCTCTCGTACGGGTCGGTTGGAAACGTCTCTCGTACGGGCGTGACCGTGTCCTAGCGGCTGAGGCTTGCGTTCCCAAGGACGCTACCGCCACAGCGAGGCGCTCCCACCGACGGCTCGTCGCATGACCGACCCAAACGACCACTTTCTCGCAAGTTCGTTTCAGGCCTTGCAGGAAAACGTCCGCCGATCGGGACCGGCAGCCGCGGCGGGCTATACCCTGCTCGGCGCCATTCTGCTACTGGGTGGGGTGGGCCATCTGGTTGACCGGTGGGCCGTAACATCGCCCTGGTTCCTGCTCGCAGGGTTGCTCGTGGGTCTCGTGGTCGGCTTCTACCAACTGGCAAAAATGGTCTGGAAGATATGAAACTGTCGGGGATACTCGTGGCTGTGTGCGTGGCCTCCAGTGGTCTCTGCGCCTTCGTCCTGGCGCTGCCGGCCGCCACCGCCGTGGTCCTCGGGATGGCCGCCCCACTGGGGGTCGGTCTGGCGACGATCTGGCTGGTCGAGCACACCGCACGCACCGATATCCAGAAGCTGATCGGGCGCATGACGATGGCGTTCATGGTCAAGCTCGTGTTCTACGCGGCGTACGTCTCGATCGCGCTTGGTACGCTGGCCATCGACCCGATCCCGTTCGCGCTCAGCTTCACCCTGTATTTCGTGGCCCTTCAGATCACCGAGGCGCTGTATTTCAAGACGCTGGTCAGCCAGTGCGGCCTGGACGCGGTCACCGTCAACTAAGCCGACCAGACGTCATTCCTCCATGAGCGCCGCACAACACACCGAAACAGCGCAGGCCGCCGCGGAACACACCGCAGAAGCCGGCGAGGCATTTAACGCGGGTGAGGTGATCATCGAGCACGTCTCAAACAGCGGGCTCGAGCACCCGATCCTGCATCTCCCGCACCTCGGAGGCATCGACTTCTCGGTGACCAAGCACGTCATGATGATCTGGCTAGTGGCCGGTGGGCTGTTCCTGGGCATCACGTTCGCCACGCGGCGGTATCTCACGCAAGAACGCCGGATACCGACTGGATTCATGAATGCGCTTGAGGCGGTGGTCCAGTTTATACGCGACTCGATCGTGCTACCCAACGTCGGCACGAAGTTCGTCAACGCCTGGACACCGCTGATCCTGACGCTGTTCGTGTTTATCCTCGCCTTGAACGCGGTTGGCCTGATTCCGATGTTCGAAGTGCTCGGACTGCTGGACAGATTCGTACTGCACACAGACTCGGAGTCGCTCGTCAACAGTGTGCTGCACGGCGGGACGACCGCCACGGCGAACTACAACGTGACGGCCGCCCTGGCGACCATCACGTTCTTCGCCATCATCGTGGCTGGCACCATGGCGCACGGCTTCGTGACACACTGGAAGAATCTGGTGCCGTCCGGACTCGCCTGGCCGGTTTACATCCTGCTGATTCCGATCGAGATCATGGGCATGTTCGTCAAGCCGTTCGCTCTCACGATGCGGCTTGCCGCCAACATGACCGGAGGGCATATCGCGATTCTCTCGATTCTTTCGCTGGTTTTCATCTTCAACCAGGTCTTCGAAAGCGCGGCGCTCGGGATGGGTGTCGGGCTCATGGTCGCCGTGCCGCTCGCGGTCGGCATCTCCGCCCTCGAGATCATCGTCGTGATGGTCCAGGCTTATGTGTTCACCCTGCTGACATCGGTGTTCATCGGCATGGCTATCAACGTTCACCATTAGTGTCCGCTGCTTGCAACGACTCACTCATACGGAGGTTAGCTAAATGGAATCCTTGTACATCGTGGGCGTCGCGATCGGTCTCGGGTTGATCGTGATCGGGGCGGGTCTGGGTATCGGCAAGTTCACCGCCGCCGCCGCCGAGAGCATCGCCCGGCAGCCCTCCGCCGCCGCCCAGATCACCGCCGCCGTGAACCTTCCGCTGTTTCTACTCGAAGGAGTCGCGATTCTGGCCGAAGTGTTCATATTCATCGTCGTCCTGATGCGGTGACCGTCAGGTTCACGGATCGGGTCGCCGTGACATCGTCAGAGGGAGCGTCTCATGGATAATCCGCTGGTCCAGCCTGATCCGGGCCTCTTTATCTGGACGATCATCACCTTTCTGGTGCTGCTGTGGCTGCTGGCCAAGTTCGCCTGGCATCCGCTGCTACGAGCCCTCGACGAGCGTCAGGAAATGATCCGGAAGTCGCTCGACGACGCCAACCAGGCCCGGCAGGAGCTCGAGCGGCTGCAGCTGGAGTCGGCGCAGATCATCGCCGAGGCCCGGGCGCAAGCGCAGGCCATCGTGACGAAGAGCCGGGCCGATGCGGAAACGGTTCGAGAGGATCTCAAGCGCAAGGCCAAGGACGAGGCCGACGCCCTGGTTAGAGGAGCCCAGCATCAGATCCAGCTCGAGATCGCCCGCGCAGTCGAACAGATCCGATATGAGGTGGTGGACCTCTCGCTGGCGGTCGCCTCGAAATTGATCAAGCGGAACCTGACGCAGGAAGACAACGACGCAATAATTCGAGACTCGCTCGCCCAGATCGACGCGTCGCAGCAATAGCTAGCACTCTACAAGAACGGCTGAGCTCGGACCGCCAATCCGGCCATGCCCACACCAGCCCGCACGTCCCGTCTCCAGAGCCCCGGTGAACCATGGTGCAGGTTCGGCGCGGCGCACGGCTCGGACGATTGGTGTACAAGCACCCTGGTGGCGGCAAGGTGACCGCAATTACCCGTAGACGGGACACCCCCCCCGCGTTGGCTGACCTGACCCCCTGAGATCGTTCCAGCCAGAGGGGTGAAATTCTGGCGTTAGGAACCAGGAGGCAGGATGCCACGGAAGCGATACAGCACCGCGCAGATCATCACGACACTGCACCAGGCCGTGGTGCGTCTTTGAACGGAGTGTTGGTCGGCACTGACCGAGTGCTAGCGGCTGACTGACGAAAGGGAGACTCCGGTGCGACGGAAGCTTGTTCGTGCTACTGCAGTGCCACACTGGCCGTGATGCCCTGGAGGGTACGGGCCGCCGCTTCGGCCTGCTTGAACAGCGGCTCTGGATAGAGCCCCAAAACCACTGTGCCAAGCAACAAGACACCGAGCGCCACTGTCATCGCCGGACCGATCGTGATCGCCGAGCCGGCCGACTCTTCCTCGTTGATCCACATAAAGACGACGACCCGCAGGTAGTAATAGATCGACACCGCGCTGTTGGCGACGGCGACCACGGCGAGCCCGATGAAGCCGGCATCGATGGCGGCGCCGAAAAGCCAGACCTTGCCGATGAACCCGGCGGTCGGCGGGATGCCACCCAGCGACAGCATGAAGAACAGCATCGCGAAGGCGGCCATCGGGCTGCGCTTCGACAACCCGTTGAGGTCCTTCAGCTCATCGCCGATGACGTCACCGCGCCGCATCGCGGCCACGACGGCGAACGCACCGAGCTGCATGAACAGATAGACCCCCAGATACAGGAGCATGGCGGCCACGCCGCGCTCGGTGCGAACGACCACCCCGATCAGTAGATACCCCGCGTGCGCGATCGACGAGTAGGCAAGCATCCGTTTCAGGTTGCTCTGGGTCAGCGCGGCGATGTTCCCGACCGTCATCGTGACTACGGCGAGCCCGGCGAACAGCAGCGACCACTCCTCGCCCAGCGCCGGAAGCCCCTCGACGAAGATCCTGAGCAGCATCGCGAATGAGGCCGCCTTGGACCCGACCGACAGGAACGCCGTCACCGGGGTGGGTGCCCCTTCATAGACGTCCGGTGCCCACATGTGAAACGGCACCGCGGCGATCTTGAATCCCATCCCGGCGGCGACCAGAATCAGCGCGAGAACGAGCACCGGGCTCGTCTCCCGTCCGCGCAACGCCTCCGCGATACCAGCCAGGCTTGTCGTGCCAGTCTCCCCGTAGAGCAGCGACATGCCATAGAGCAGGATGCCCAGCGAGAACGCGCCGAGCAAAAAGTACTTGACGGCTGCTTCGTTCGAACGCGGGTTGGGCTTGAGAAAACCGACGAGCACATAAAACGACACCGCCATCGTCTCGAGCCCGATGAACAGGGTAATCAGATCCACGCCGCTGGCCATGAACATCATGCCGAGCGTCGCGCACAGGATCAGGAAGTAGTACTCACCCGCTTGTATCCCTTCGACCCGCAGATACGGCGCCGACATCAGCAGCGTCAACGCCGCCGACAGCAGCACGACTACCTTGAAAAATGCCGCGAAGCCGTCGATGGCGAGCAACCCGCGGGAGGCGGTCACGTCGAGACCGGCGAACGAGAAGACGACCGCCAGCGTGGCCGCCAGCGTGACGAGCGCCGTCCACAACAGCAGCGTGTCGCGCCGCGGCACCAGCACCGTCAGCAACAGCAGCAGCATCGCCCCGCCGGTCAGCACCAGCTCTGGCAGGATGTAGTAGAAGTCGAGCGCTGAAAAACCCTCGGGCATTATCTGGCGCCCCCGCGCACGGGGATCTCGATGACGTCACCCACGTCGCCGTCCAGCGCCAGCCGGCGGACCGGCGGCGCCGGCTGCCCGGCGTCAGCGCCGTCATTCAGGGCGTTGAACGGCGCGTACGCGCTGTTCACCCTGGCCATGACGCGGGCCACGGAGGTCTCCAGTCGGTCAAGGAACGGCTTCGGATACAACCCGATCCAGACGACCAGAATCAGCAACGGCACGAAGGTCGCGAACTCCCGCAGGTTCAGGTCGGGCAGATTCTCGTTCTTGGGGTTGTCCACCACCCCGAACATCGTGCGCTGATATAGCCACAGCATGTAGGCCGCGCCCAACACAATGCCGGTCGCGGCGACCGCCGCCCACCATTTGTTAACGACGAAGATCCCCTGCAGGATCAACACCTCGCCGATGAAACCGTTGAGCGTCGGCAGCCCGATCGACGACATCATCATCACAGCGAAGATCACGGCATAGACCGGCATGACCTTGGACAACCCGCCATACTCGGAGATCTCACGCGTGTGACGCCGCTCGTAGACGATCCCGACGATCAAGAACAGCGCACCGGTCGAAATCCCGTGGTTGATCTGCTGCACGATGCTACCGGAGATGCCGACCGGGGTGAGCGCGAACATCCCCAGCATCACTAGGCCCATGTGGCTGACGCTCGAGTACGCCACCAGCCGTTTCCAGTCTCGCTGGGCCATCGCCACCAGCGCGCCATAGATGATGCCGATGATCGAGAGCCAGGCCACCCACCACACCGCCGCCTGCGTCGCCTCCGGGAGGATCGGCAACGAAAACCGGAGGAACCCGTAGGTCCCCATCTTCAGGAGCACGGCGGCCAGGATGACCGATCCGGCGGTCGGGGCGTCAGTGTGCGCATCGGGAAGCCAGGTATGGAACGGAAACATTGGCACCTTGACGGCGAACCCGAGGAAGAACGCCAGGAAGACCCACCACTGCAGATCGAACGGCATGTTCAGCTCGTGGAACTGCGTGATGTCGAACGTCGGCACACCAGTCAGTTTTAGCTGGTAGAAGTAGACCGCCAGGATGCCGAGCAGCATGATGACGCTGCCGACCAGAGTGAATAGGAAGAACTTGATCGCCGAGTACAGCCGATTGGCGCTGCCCCAGATACCGATGAGGAAATACATCGGCACCAGCATGACCTCCCAGAACACGAAGAACAGCAGAAAGTCGAGCGCCACGAAGGCGCCGATCATGCCGGTCTGCAGCGCCAGCAGGAAAACGTAGTACTCCTTGACCCGCTCGGTGATCGCGGTCCAGGACGACAGGATGGCGATCGCGCCCATCAGGGTGGTCAGCAGGATCAGCAGCGAGCTGAACCCGTCGACCCCGAGGAAATACTCGGCGCCGATCGACGGGATCCAGTCGTGCCGCTCGACGAACTGCCAGTCCGGGCTCGTCATGTCGTACCAAAACCACAACGGCAGCGAGACGAGAAAGCCGAACATGGCGAACGCGTTCGCGATCCAGCGGATGGCGTTCTCGCTATGCTTGCTCACGAACAGCAGCAGCACCGCGCCCACCAGCGGCGTGAACATGATCAGCGACAGCAGCGGAAAGTTGGCGGTGTTGCTCATGAACAGCGTCTCGTAGTGAACCGCACGCGGTCCACGCTTGTTGTTTACGCCCGGCGGCGGGTCCGCGGACCCGTCGTGCCTGCGCACTCAGGCTGCCGGCTGGCCCGATCCGGCAGCCGCCTACGGTCCGACATACCGGGCAACCAGGTACATGGTGACGAAGGCGAACACCCCGAAGAGCGTCGCCACGGCATAGTTCTGGATCAGACCGGTCTGGGCCCGTCTAAATAAATAGCTCCCCTCGGCGCAGATCCACCCCACCAGGTTCACCAGGCCGTCGACGACGTACTTGTCGAAGACGTGCGACACCCAGGACGCGGCGCGAGTCAGCCAGCCGGTTCCGTTCACGGCGCCGTCGACGACGTTTCGGTCCACGGTCCACAACCCTCGAGCGCTGGCCATGGTGCCCGTGACGGCGGTCGCGTCATATAACTCGTCAACGTAGTACTTGTTGGTCAGCACACGATGGGCGCCGGCCCAGTTGGTAGCCAGCTGTTCCGACCGTTCCGGTCGCCGCACGTAGAGGTAATACGCCACAGCGATGCCACCGAACGCAATCAGCACCGACAGCGCCATTAGGCCAAGCTCCGCGGCGTGGGACAGAGGCGCGACGATGGGCTCCGCCTCCGCGACAAGCGCCGATTCGGCCGTGAAGCTGGGCTCGAGGAAATGCTCGATGGCGTTGTTCCCTCCCAGGGCGACGGGAATCCCCACGAACCCGGCGGCGAACGCCCCGACGGCGAGCATCATCAGCGGTGCAGTCATCAGGCTCGGCGACTCGTGCGGCCCGTGCCAGTCGTGACCGTGGTCATCAGCGTGGGGAGCGTGGTCGCCGGCGCCGTGATCGGCACCGCCATGCGCCTCCTCCTTATGGCCCCAGGATGGCCCCCGATAGTCGCCGAAGAACGTCATAAAAATAAGCCGGAACATGTAGAACGCCGTCATCCCAGCGGTCACGACCGCCAACCCCCACAGCAGCTTGTTGCCGAGGAACGTGCGGTAGAGAATCTCGTCCTTGCTGAAGAAGCCCGCGAACGGCGGCACCCCAGCGATCGCGAGCGATCCGACGAACATCGTGATGAAGGTGACCGGCATGTACAGCTTCATGCCACCCATCTTCTGCATGTCCTGCTCGTCATTCATCGCGTGGATCACCGATCCGCTACCGAGGAACAACAGCGCCTTGAAGAAAGCGTGGGTCATTAGATGGAACGCGGCAGCCGCGAATGCGCCGACGCCGGTCGCCAGGAACATGTACCCGATCTGCGACACCGTCGAGTACGCCAGCACCTTCTTGATGTCGGTCTGCACGAGCCCGATGGTCGCCGCCATCAGTGCGGTCAACACCCCGATGGTCGCCACCACCTGCATCACTATCGGGGCGTGTGAGAACAGCACGGCGTTCCGGCCGACCATATACACGCCCGCCGTCACCATAGTCGCAGCGTGGATCAACGCCGATACCGGTGTGGGGCCCTCCATCGCATCTGGGAGCCAGATGTAAAGCGGTATCTGGGCGCTCTTGCCCACCGCGCCAACGAACAAGAGGAGACAAATCGCCGACAGCACACCAAACGCGCCGACCTCGACCGGCATCACGGCCGCCGCCTCGGCGACGGCACGGAAGTCGAGGGTGCCGAACGTGAAGAAGACCAGGAAGATCCCGAGCACGAAGCCCCAGTCGCCGATCCGGTTAACGATGAACGCCTTCTTGCCGGCGTCCGACGCACTCTGCTTGTGATACCAGAACCCGATCAGCAGATACGAGCAGAGCCCGACCCCCTCCCACCCCACGAACATGACGAGGAAGGTGCTGCCGAACACCAGTATCAACATGAAGAAGCAGAACAGGTTCAGATAGCAGAAGAATCGGACGAAGCCGCCCCTGGGCTCGTGGTCCATGTAGGCCGTGGAATATAGATGAATCAGGAAACCGATACCCGTGACGATCAGGCTCATCATCGCGGACAGCGGGTCGAGCCGGAACGCCCACGGCACCTCGAACGCCCCAATACCAGACACGGTCTCGAGGGGAATCGGCGGAATCCACTGGGCCACGACCACGACGTGCGCTCGCTCCTCGACACCGAGCAACTGGACGAACGCGACGATTGACAACAGCAGCGCCCCGCCCATAGCGGCGCAGGCAATGCCCGCCGCCACCGGCTTGCTGAAATAGCGCACACCCAGCAGGCCGTTCAAGGCGGCGCCGATGCCAGGCAGCAGGGGAATGAGCCAGATGAGATCCATGATTAACAGAGCGCCCGTTCTACCAGCGCATGACGTTCATCTCGTCGATGTTGACGGTTTCCTTGTTCCGGAAGAACGCCAGGATGATCCCGAGCCCGACCGCCGCCTCGGCCGCGGCCACCGCGATCACGAACACGACGAAGACCTGACCCACCAGATTCTCGAGTTGCCTGGCGTTTGCGACGAGATTGATGTTGACGGCGTTGAGCATCAGCTCGATTGCCATGAAGATAATGATGATGTTGCGGCGCACCAGTACGCCGATCACGCCGATGGTGAACAGTGCGGCGGAGAGTATCGTGTAGTGCGCCGGTGTGATTTCCATCACAGCTCGTGTTCCATCTCAGAGATTCGGTGCATCAGTCCCTGGCGCTGCGCCCGGCTGGTAAGGCACGGCGAGGGAACGAACTCTCGACACGGGCACTCAGTCGTCTCCAGCGTCGTCCCGCGCCTCAACGCACTACGGCTAACGCTTGGCCATTACGATGGCGCCGACCATCGCGACCAGCAGCAAAACAGATGCTAGCTCGAACGGAATCAGAAAATCGGTATACAGTAACCAGCCAACCTGTTCGATGTTGCCCTGAACCGGTGACGGCGCAGCGGCCGCGACCGGCGGCGGCGTCCGGCCAAAGCTGTAGACAACGATACCGGCCACCTCGAGCAACACCGCGCCCGCCAGCGCCAATCCGATCAGGCCGAGCCGGCGGGGATCCTGGTGCGCCTCGGGCTCCCGCTTCAGGTTGACCAGCATGACCACGAAGAGAAACAGCACGACGATGCCACCAGCGTAGACCAGTACCTGAATCACCGCCAAGAACTCCGCTCCCAGGACCACGTAGAGCACCGCCACACAGAGAAAGTCGATGACGAGAAACAACACACTGTGCACGGTGTTCTTCGCGGTCACGACCAGGATCGCGAGCCCAAGAATCAGGATAGACAGCGTGTAAAAAGCGATGGTTTCGGCCATGGCTCAGAGCAATACCTTGGCGACGCCGGTCACCACGACGTTGGCGATGGCGATCGGGATCAGCACTTTCCAGCCAAGCCGCATCAGCTGGTCGTAGCGATACCGGGGCAGCGTCGCCCGGATCCAGATGAACAGATACAGGAATACGAACATCTTGGCGAAGAACCAGATCCAGCCGGGTATCAGGTCCAGCAACGCCAGCGCGTCGACGCTCGGAAACGGCCGTAGCCAGCCGCCCCAGAATAGCACCGTGACGACCGCCGAGATGACGATCATGTTCGCGTATTCCGCCAGGAAGAACAGCGCGAACCGCATGCCGCTGTACTCCGTGTGGAAGCCGCCGGTCAGCTCCTGCTCCGCCTCCGGCATATCGAACGGGTTGCGGTTGGTCTCGGCCAGCCCCCCGATCAGCACGAGCACGAATGCCACCGGCTGCACGAACCCGAACCAGAGACCCGCTTCCTGCTGTGCCTCGACGATGCCGACCATGCTCAACGTGCCGGCGGTCAGGATGACGCTGACCAGCGTCATGGTGACGACGATTTCGTAGCTAATGAGCTGCGCCGACGCCCGCAAGCTGGCGAGCAGCGGATATTTGCTGTTCGACGCCCAGCCCGCCAGGATGATGCCGTAGACCCCGATCGACGTCACCGAAATGATGAAGAGTAGTCCAACGTTAATGTCCGTGATGTAGAACAGCTCTTCAGCACCAAACGGTATCACCGAGAAGACAACCAGGGCCGGCACCAGCGACAGGATCGGCGCCAGGGTGAACATCCATTTGTCGGCCTTCGCCGGCGTGATGTCCTCCTTGAGGATCAGCTTGATCGGATCGGCGACCGCCTGCAGTACCCCGTACGGTCCGACACGCATCGGTCCGAGCCGGGACTGCGCCCACGCGATGATCTTCCGCTCGAGCAGGGTCATGAAGGTGACCGAAACGAGCACCGCGTTGAGCAGCACCGCGATCTTGAGCAACGGAATGACGAGGGTCTCGACCATCGCTATCTGTCAACCTCGCCGAGGACGACGTCGATCGTACCGATCAGCGCCACCACGTCGGCGACCATGTGCCCGATGATCAACGGCCTGAGCCCCTGCAGATTGCAGAACGACGGCGGTCTAACCCGCAACCGATACGGGTTGGTCGCCCGTCCATCGCTGACGATGAAATACCCGAGCTCGCCCTTGGGCGACTCAATCGCGTGATACGTCTCACCGGCTGGTGGTTTGATCAACCGGGGCACCTTCCCCATCACCGGTCCCTCCGGCAACCCGTCGAGCGCCTGCCGGATGATGCGGAGTGACTGTCGGAACTCTTCCAGCCGGATGAGATACCGGTCGTAGGTGTCGCCGTTGGTGCCGAGCGGCACGTGGAACTCGAACTCGTCGTAGGCAGCGTAGGGCTCGTCCTTGCGTACGTCCCGATAGACGCCGGACCCGCGCAGGGGTGGGCCCGAGAGCCCGAGTGCGGTCGCGTCCACACCGGAGATAACCCCGATTCCGCGGGTCCGCTCCAACCAGATCCGGTTGTTGGTCAGTAGCTCCTCGTATTCCGGGATCTTCTCGTCCATCACGTCGCAGAAGGCGCGCACCCTGTGATCCCAGCCGCTCGGGATGTCGAGTAGGAGCCCGCCGATCCGCATCGAGTTGTACGTCAACCGAGCACCACAGTACTCCTCGAACAGATCGAGAATGAGCTCACGCTCACGAAAAGCGTACAGGAAGACGGTCATCGCTCCGATGTCCATGGCGTGGGTGCCAAGCCAGAGACAATGACTGGCGATGCGCTGGAGCTCAGCGAGGACGGTGCGGATGTATCGCGCCCGCCGAGGCACCTCGACCTGCATCAGCTTCTCGACCGTTTCGCAGTAGCCCAGGTTGTTCGTTGCGGCAGCGACGTAGTCTATCCGGTCGGTCAGCAGGATGATCTGCGTCCAGTCCCGATTCTCGGTCAACTTCTCGATGCCGCGATGGATATAGCCGATCACGACATCAGCGTCGACGACCCGTTCGCCGTCGAGTCGCAGAACGACCCTGAGCACCCCGTGGGTGCTGGGGTGCTGCGGACCCATGTTGATGACGAGCTCGTCGGTGTCGAACATCGGCGCTGCTTCGATGGCCATGACTCGTGACGCGTCCTCTACGGCTGGTCCGCGACAGGAAGCCCGCCGCCTCCTATCACCACACTCCGGCCGACGGTGCCAGCCCCCCTCTGGGCCGGTTTGCTTCTCGGCCGCATGGTGTCGGTGAGCCCCCTCGCCGCGACTGGTTCAAAAGCACGGCGCCGACCCGGCCTGGGCCCGGTGCCGCGGGCGACTTCGGGTCGCCTATTCGATTTCCGCCTCGTCCGCCATGTTTCGCAAGCGGAGCCACTCCATCGGGTTCTCCAGCAGGTACTCCCCCGGCCCCTCGAGCGGATAGTCCTTCCGCTGCGGATGTCCCTGCCAGCTGTCTGGCATCAGAATCCGTCGCCGATCTGGGTGCCCGACGATCATCACGCCGAACATGTCCCACACCTCGCGTTCCAGCCAGTTGGCGGCCGGCCACACGTCGGTAACGGACGGCACCGGCTCCGCCTCGCCCGCCCGCACCTTGAGACGAACCCGGTGGCGGCGGCGGGTGGAGTACAGGCAGTAAATGAGGTCGAAGCGCTTCTGTCTCGGGGGCCAGTCGCTGGCGGTGACGTCCGAGCAGTAGTCGAACGACCCTTCGTCCGACTCCTTCAGGAAACGAGCAACGTCGAGCAGCAACGTCGGCGGCACGATCACCGTCCAGTCGCCAACCCAGTAGCTGAGCTGCTCCACCGCCTCGGGCAATGCCGTCTGCAGCGCGACGAGGAACGACGGCGGCTCGAGGTCGTCTGGCGGCGGCGGATCGCTCGGACCCGTGGGGGCTTTCGGCGGTGCCTTGGGCGCAGGCTTGGGCCGAGCCGCAGGCGCGGTGCCGCCCGGTTTCGGTTCGTCTGCCATGGTCTAACAACGCTCCGCCGCGATCCATCGAGCTGACACCGCGGAGCGGCTCCACCCGCTAGGAAACTTTCTTCACAGCCCCGCCAGCGAAGACGGGACCAGGGCGCGTGCATCGCCGGTCAAGCACGTCTGCAAGCCCGTGGTAAAACCTCGCGGCATCAGCCCGGCCTTGCATCTCGCCTGAACATCGCTACTCTTCGGTCACACATACCCCAATGTGCTCCCCTGTCGCGTCTGGCACTGGCCGAGCGCGGCACCGATCCAGGGCGGCTCTCGGTGCGACGCGGGCTGTCACCACGGCGCCCAGCATTGTGGGGGTCACTGCGGCAAAACGAGACCGACCGCTACGCCCACTCCAGCGCGCCCTTGCGCCACGCGTACACGTAGCCGAGGACGAGAATAAACAGAAAGACCAGCATCTCGATCAGCCCGAACAAGGCCAGCTCATCCATAATGACGGCCCAGGGGAACATGAACACGGTCTCAACGTCGAAAATAACGAAGAGCATCGCGATCAGGTAATAACGCACACTGTAGCGACCGCGAGCGTCCGTGTCCGGCTCGATCCCGCACTCGTACGGCTCGAGCTTTACCTTGTTGTATCGCGAGGACTGGATCAGCCCCGAGAGAATCAGGGTGAAAATGGCGAAGCCGATCGCGACCAGCACGAACAGCAGCACCGGAACGTAGGCATCAATCATCGGGAGTTATTCTACAGCGAGTGCCCAGGTTCGGTACTCGCGCGGGCCAACCGAGCGCCGTGCCCCGCGACGTATCCACCGAACCTCTGGGTTCAGGATACTAGACGAACAGACAGTCCCTCCGACATTGACGCGCCTCAATTCACCCGGAAAAGCTCCAATGCGGGCAGGGTTCGTACGCGGCCGATGACTCGACTTGCGGGCCTGAAAACCGGCCTTTTATAGCATGCACCCTCTGGGGTGTCAAGGAAGGCGCGGCTCGTGCCAAGGCACCCCCAGTGGGCGAAAATCCCAGTGTTCACCACGCGTTTCCGTGTACGCCCGGCCCGGTGCCGTTTGGTCTCAGAACCCATGCGTCGCCGACCGGGAACCACGCGGAAGGGATTACAGCTATACTTTGCCCGGAGGCGTAGCCGCACATGCCAGGGGCTCAGCCGAGGGTTCGACGTCGTATTCACACCACGCTTCGCCTGCTGACGGCCGTGGCCATCGGCCTCGTGGGCCCGATGGTCGATGGTGAGGGTACAGCGGCATTCGACGGGCGCGCCATCCCGGCTGACGGCGCTACTCCTTGGTCACTTACTGCCGGTATGGCCGTGCTTCGCGCCCGGTCAGCCGCGTGTAGCGCCAGGCTCGGTGCCACGTTGAACCGGCATCCCGAACTTCCGGGCCAGATCCAGGACGGCGAGCGCTCGATGTTCGTGAGCGTCCTCGACTCGAGCTGGGTACCCGTCGAGGGACTGGTGCCGGGCGACTTCGTGATCGAGGAAGACGGGACCGAACGCGAAGTGCTGCGCGTGGAGCAGGCGACCGCACCGCTGCAACTGGCGGTGCTCGTCGACACGAGCGGTTCGGCGGCCGTCGCCACCCAGAATGTCCGGAACGGACTCGAGGCATTTGTCTCCAGGTTGCACGAGGCCAACGAAATCGCCTTGGTCACCTTCGGCGGCCCACCGCGTATCCTGGTCGAGTCGACCGGTCGGCTCGACCGTCTACGGGACGGCATCGGACGCATCTTCGCCTTCTCGGACAGCGCCGCGTATCTGCTTGACGCCCTGGTCGAGACCGCACGCGGATTCGAGCGGCGCGGGTCGCCGCGACCGGTCATCGTCGTCGTGACAAGCGAAGGCATCGACTACAGCAATTCCAGCTCTGAGCAGGTGCTCGATGCACTGCAGGCGGGCCAAGTCGCGACCCATGTCATCGTGCTGAAGGACGGGACAAGACGCGGCGACCGGATCAGCGGCATGGACCTCGCCGACCGTACGATGCAGCGGGACCTGGCGCTCGAGCAGGGGCCGCAAACGACCGGCGGTCAACGGCGCGACCTGCTGTCCAGCAGCGCGATCAGCGACGTGCTCGGTCAGCTGGCCGTCATCCTCACCAGTCAGTACGTGGTGGTGTACTCGCGACCCGCCAGCCTCATACCTCCGGAGGCGATCAGGGTACGTATGCGGCGAGACAACCTCACGGCCCAGGGCACTCCGACCAAGCGGACGGGAGAATAGGCGGATGATTCAATACCTGCCCGGAATTACACTAGCGGTCGCCATGAGCCTCGCGACCGCCAGCGCGCAGCAGCCGGACCAGCCGGCGTTCCGGACCGGCGTCGACCTGGTGTCGCTCAATGTGACGGTGACCGACGGCGACAACCGCTTTGTGACCGACATCGACCGGGAAGGCTTCCAGCTCTACGAGGACGGTGCGCTGCAGGACGTCTCGTTCTTCACACGCACGCAGCTACCGATTGCGCTCGCGCTGCTGATGGACACCAGCGCGAGCATGGCCGAAAAGATGTCCACCGCCCAAGAGGCGGCCATTGGGTTTGCCGAACGACTGCGCGACGAGGACCTGGCCGCCCTCATCGACTTCGACAGCCGGGTCGACATCCGACAGGGGTTCACCAACTCCGTTGAAAAACTCAACGCCGCGATCCGGCAGACCTCTGCGGGCGGGTCGACGTCGCTCTACAACGCCCTCTACGTTTCGCTCAAGGAACTCGGGAAGATTGCCACCTCGACGGCCGACGATATCCGGCGTCAGGCGATCGTGGTGCTCTCCGACGGCGAGGACACGTCGAGTCTCGTCGTCTTCGACGAGGTAATCGAGCTGGCAAAGCGTTCCGACACGGTCATCTACTCGATCGGGTTACGGTCGCGTGACATCCGCACGCAACGTGGATTTCGCGAGGCCGACTTTGTACTGCGTCAACTCACCCAGGAGACCGGTGGCCGGGCCTTCTTCCCCGAGCAGGTGGCAGATCTCCAGGAAATCTATAAGCGCATCTCGGACGAGCTGTCCAGTCAGTACACGCTGGGGTACATATCGAAGAACCCGATGCGGGACGGCCGGTGGCGGCGCATCGTCGTACGCATCGATCGTCCCAACGTCGCCGCCCGGACCAAACAGGGCTACTACGCACCGTCCATCAACTGAGCGGCGACGAGTCCGCCGCCGCTCGATCCGCTCCCGGCCGGGTGAACCAGCGGCGGTCACCCGAGCGCGACGAGCACACCGGCTCACCCCGAGACAGGCCACCAGGTAAACCGATGAACATATTCCCACTTCTGCTCTACGTCGCATCCGCTGTCGCGTATGTGATTCACTTCGCGCGGCGGAGCCCCAAGGTGGGGCACTTCGCCACGACGTCGCTGGCCGCCGCGGCGCTCATCCACACCTTTGAAGTGGGCATGCGCACCGTAGAGGTGGGTCAGCTACCGTTCGTGGGGACCGCGGCAACGATATCCGCGTTCGTCTGGTTACTCGCTGTCGCGTATCTCTACACCGAGGTTACGACCGACGAGCGAGCCATGGGCGTCTTGATCGTGCCGTTGCTGGTGGTTCTCCAGGCCGTGTCGGCGTTGAGCGACCATGTGATCGAGCCGGCCCCGGTGCTCGACAGCCCGTGGTTCGCCGTGCATGTGTCGTCCCTTCTGTTCGCCTACGCCTCATTTGCGCTGGCCTGCGTGGTCGGCATTACCTACGTACTGCTGTTCCGCGAGCTCAAGTCCAAGCGACTCGGGTTCTTTGCGCAACGGCTCCCGTCGCTGCACGTGCTCGATGCGATGAACGGACGCGCGGTCGGCGTGGGCTGGCTGTTCTTGACTGCGGGGCTCGCGGTCGGAGCTGTGTGGCTGTTTCAGTTGCAATCTGAGACCGCGGATCCGCGGGTTCGTGCGATGTCGTTCCTGGATCCGAAGATCTCGGTGGTGGTGCTGAGTTGGCTCGTGTATTCGTTCGAGCTCTATGCCCGCCGCGCCATCGGCTGGAATGGTAAGCGCGCGGCCTGGCTGTCAACGATCGGGTTTTCCATCATCCTGCTCAACCTCGTGCCGGTTGGGTATTTCCTGACTGAGAGCCACAACTTCTGACGTGAGAGCCCGAACGAGACAAGAGAAGCAGGTGGGCTTCGGTGGCCTCCACGTCGATGTCGCCGCGCTCGTGTGAACGATGGATCTGCTACTGCTGGGCATAAGCCACCACACCGCGCCGGTCGACCTGCGCGAGCGCGTCGATTTCTCGAAGCGCGGCTTGACAGCAGCGCTACGGGAGCTGGCCATGGAGCCGTCTCCCGCCGAGTCGGTGGTACTGACGACCTGCAATCGTGCCGAGATCTACGTTGCCTGCGAGGACGCCGGAGTCACCCGCAGTGACCTGACGCGGTTCATGAGCCGGTTCCATGACGTGCCCGAGCGCGAGCTCGGACCTCATCTCTACACCTACTCCGGCGGCGACGTGGCTCGGCACCTATTTCGCGTGGCGTCAGGTCTCGATTCGATGGTAGTGGGCGAGCCGCAGATCTTCGGCCAAGTCAAAGAGGCGTACGCCATCGCCTCAGACAAGCGGAGCACCGGTGTCCTGTTGAACAAGCTGTTCACCTGGTCGTTCGCGGTCGGCAAACGGGTGCGCGCGGACACCGGCCTGGGTGAAGGGGCGGTGTCGGTTAGCTACGCGGCGATCTCGCTCGCCCGGAAGATTTTCGGCAGCCTGAAGGATCTGACCGTGCTCATGGTCGGCGCCGGCGAGATGGCGGAGCTGACCGCCACGCATCTGCGGTCACAGCAGGTGCGGCGGATCGCGGTGACCAGCCGCACCCTCGCCCGAGCTGACGCGCTGGCACGCAAGGTCGACGGCACCGCGGTGACCTGGGCAGCGATCGACGACGAACTACTCAAGGTCGACATCGTCGTCACCGCGACCGGCGCCCCGACACCGCTCATCACCGCAGCCACCCTCGACCGCGTTATGCGCGCCAGGCTCAACCGGCCGCTGTTCATCATCGATATCGGTCTGCCGCGCGACGTGGAGCCGGCCGCAGGCGCGCGGGAACAGGTGTTCCTCTACAACATCGACGACCTGCGCACGATCGTGAGCGAAAACCTCGCCCGGCGGCAGGAACGAACCGCCCGTGCCGAAGCGATGGTGTGCGATGCGGTCAAGGAGTTCCTCGTCTGGTTGCGGTCGCGCGGCACAATCCCGACGGTCGTGGCCCTGAGGCGCCAGTTCGAGACCGTCCGGAAAGCGGAGTTAAAACGGCTCGAACCGAAGCTCAACGGCCTGTCGCAGGAAGCGCGCGCTCTGGTCGACGAGATCACCCGACTCTTGGTTGAGAAGCTGCTGCTCACACCGACCGAGCGGTTGAAGACAACCGACGACGAGGTCACGGCCGTCCAGTACTCGGAGGCGATCGCGCAGCTCTTTAGCCTGGCCGACGATCCGCCGCCCAGCGACACCACGGTGGAACCAACCGACGGCGCCGCGGCGCCGTCCCGGTCGACGTCGAAGCGCACGGTGACGTCGTGACCCGGCTCCGGCTCGGTACTCGCGGGAGCGAGCTGGCTCTCTGGCAAGCCAACGCCGTGGGCGCCGAGGTCCGCCGGCTGAGCGGGCGTGACTGCGAGCTGGTGGTCATCACGACGACTGGCGACCGACTGACCAACGTGTCGCTGTCGGCGGTCGGCGGCAAGCGGGTGTTCGTTAAGGAGATCGAGCAGGCGCTCGCAAGCGGTGATATCGACCTCGCCGTGCACAGCGCCAAGGACATGCCGGCCGACCTGCCGGACGGACTGGCGATCGGGGCGGTGCTGCCCCGCGAGGATCCGCGGGATGCGGTCGTGTTGCCCACCGGTATCACGCCGCCGGGCCTGCCGATTCGGGAGCTCGTGTCGGCGCAGGGCGCCAAGCCGCGGATTGGCAGCGGCAGCGTCAGGCGGATCGCCCAGCTCAGTCGCTTGCTGCCAACGGCGCAGTTCCAACTCATCCGCGGCAACGTCGGCACCCGTCTGCGTAAGCTCGACCACGGCGAGTACGACCTGCTCATCCTCGCCGCCGCCGGTCTGCGCCGACTGGGGTTCGCCCACCGCATCTCGGCTGCCGTTGACGTCGACGCCTGTGTGCCGGCACCAGGGCAAGGCATCATCGCGATCGAGACGCGCGCGGATGACCGGGACATGCGTGCCGTACTGGCGCCGGTCGGCGACGCGATGGCGACCGCCGCGCTGACGGCCGAGCGCGCCGTCGTGACCGCGCTGGGCGGCGGGTGCCAGGTGCCGATCGGGGCGTTCGCCGAGGCCCGGGGCGACCGTCTGCATCTCCGAGCGGTGGTGGCGTCGCTGGACGGATCGCAGCTGCTCCGACGCGAGGCGGCATTGCCGATCGACGACGCCCACGCGCTCGGGATCGCGGTCGCCGGCAGACTACTCGAAACCGGTGCTGGACCGATGCTGGAGGCCGCCCGGGCCGGCGGGGTGCCAGCGTCAGGAGCCAGGAGCCCGGAGCCGGGGGGAAGTTGATGACCTCGCCGTCGTGCTGTCGTTTCGCCGGGCCGCTTATCGCCCTTCCGGCAAGGCGCACCGTGAGGGTCCGATGACCGAGGCCCGGATCTACCTCATCGGCGCTGGTCCAGGTGATCCATCGCTGCTCACGGTCAAGGGACACCGATATCTGAGGGCGGCCGACGTGGTGGTGTACGACCATCTCGTGCATCAGCGAATGCTGAGACTGGTTCGGCATGACGCCGAACGGATAGACGTCGGCCCGGCGGCGCCGCTCCCCCTCGAGCAAGACGCAATCTGTTTACTGCTCGCCGAGAAGGCGCGCGAGGGCAAGACGGTCGCGCGACTCAAGTGGGGCGACCCCTTCGTCTTCGACAGTGGCGGAAAGGAGGCGCTGTTCCTCCACGAGCAGGGGCTGCCGTTCGACGTCGTGCCGGGCATCCCGGCCACCATCGGGAGCCCAACCTACGCCGGGATCCCGGTGACGTATCCGGAAGCGGGCGATACCCTGACCCTGGTTCGCGGACACGAGGGGAAAACCGGCGTGGCGCCTGACGTGGCCTGGAGCTGCCTGGCCGGGGTCAAGGGCACCATCGTCACGTATGCGACCGGGCCTCAGCTAGCCACGATGGTGAAGGCGCTACGACGTCACGGTCGTCCGGCTAGCGAGCCGGCGGCGCTCATCTACCGCGGCACGCTCCCGAACCAGCACACGATTCAGGCGACGCTGGAAGAGATCGCGGAACTCGTCAACCGGCCCGATCATCGTGAGACCGCGGTGTTGGTCGTCGGTCCGGTCACCGCGTTGCGGCCGCATCTGCGATGGTACGACATCCGTCCGCTATTCGGGCTGCGCGTCGTGGTGACTCGCCCGCAGGCGCAGGCCGCCGAGCTCGTGACCCGTCTGGAGCAACTGGGCGCCGACACGATTGAGGTGCCAACCATCCAGATCGTGGAGCCGTGGGACCCGGCGCCGCTCGACCTCGCTTGCGCACAGGTCGGCGAGTTTGACTGGGTGGTGTTCACGAGTGCCAACGCGGTCTCGCACTTCATGCGCCACCTGCTCGCGGGCCCCGGTGACGTCCGCGATCTGAAAGGCGTGCGACTGTGCGCCGTCGGCCCTGCGACGGCGGAGACATTGTCGCAATACGGCATCAGGATCGACCTCGTTCCGGAGGAGTATCGTGCTGAAGCGGTGGTCCGCGTCTTGTGTCACGATCGAGATCTGACAGGCACGCGCATCTTGATCCCGCGCGCCGACCGTGCGCGGGATCTGCTCCCGGCAAGCCTGCGGCAAGCTGGCGCCGACGTGACGACGGTCACCGCGTACCGAACGACGCCACTCGACCTCGAAGCAACTGGCGATCCGGACATCTATCGCATGCTGCTCGAACGACGGCTCGACATCGTCACCTTCACGAGTGGGTCCAGCGTCGAGAGCTTCGCGAAGGCACTTGGCACCGACCAGGCGGCTGACCTACTGAAACAGATCGATGTCGCGTGCATCGGCCCGGTGACGCGGGACGTCGCCACCCGACTGGGGATCTCGACCACGATCATGCCGACCGAGTACACGATTCCCGCCCTCGTGCTCGCCATCGTGGAGCACGCGGGTGGACGCCGACGCGACGAGGAGAGCGACTGATGGTGACGAAGCATGAAAGAGCGACCCATGGCAGAACCCGCCGCCAGGTCCAGTCGGATGAACCGGACGGTCTCGGGCTGATCCACCGGCCCCGGCGACTGCGTAGCTCGCCGGCCATTCGCGCCCTGGTGCGCGAGACACGGCTCTCGGTCGAGATGCTCGTCTATCCCCTGTTCGTGTGTGAGGGCACTGGCATCCGGCGAGAGGTCCAGTCGATGCCGGGGGTCCACCAGCTGTCGGTCGACGAAGCGGTGCGGGAAACGGTCGCCGCGCGTGACGACGGCGTGGGCGCGGTGTTACTGTTCGGGCTGCCGGCCCGCAAAGACGAGACCGGCTCGGCAGCCGCCGACCCGGCCGCGCCAGTGCAAACGGCGATCCGCGCGATCCGGGACCGGCTGGACGCCGTGACGATTATCACCGATGTCTGTCTGTGTGAATACACGTCACATGGACACTGCGGCATTCTCGACGGAGAACACATCCTCAACGACGTCACGGTCGGCCATCTGGTCGAAACGGCTGTCTCCCACGCCGATGCCGGTGCCCATATAGTCGCGCCCTCCGACATGATGGACGGCCGGGTCGGCGCCATCCGCCGCGGGCTCGACCAACATGGGTTCGAAGAGGTTGCCATCATGTCGTACGCGGCGAAGTACTGCTCCGCCTTCTACGGCCCGTTTCGGGACGCGGCCGACTCGGTACCGGCGTTTGGCGATCGGCGCACGCATCAAATGGACCCAGCCAATGCCGAAGAGGCCTTGCGGGAGATCGAGCTCGACATCGAGGAAGGGGCGGACATCGTGATGGTCAAGCCGGCGATGCCCTATCTGGATGTGATCCACCGGGTGAAGAGCACCTTCCAGCTGCCGACCGCCGGCTATCAGGTGAGCGGCGAGTACGCGATGCTGAAGGCCGCGGCGCGCCAGGGCTGGATTGAAGAGCCCCGTGCCATGCTTGAGAGCCTAACCGCGATCCACCGAGCTGGGGCGGACATCATCATCACCTACTACGCGCGCGAGGCCGCCCGGGCGCTCGCCGGAAGGTGACCGTCACGGCACAACCGGCACGAGGCGAGGCAGGCGACCCCGTAATCTTAGGCTCGCCCAGTCGGCGTCACGCCTACTCGGCGGCGACGATCATGATCATGTCGAGGGCCGTCTGATCGGCCTGCAACTCCGTCTCGCCGGCCGGATATGCGTTGGCGTCAAGTAGGTACGCCACGACATCGGTGTACTCCTCATCGCTGAGCCGCCCGGGCGCATCCTCCGGCATCGATACCTTGATGCGCTCGAACAGCGCTCCAACCGGCAAGTCGACCCAAAACACGATGAAGTCGCTGCCGGCGACACTGGGCGCCATCTCGCCGCCCCTCAGCTCTGGACCGTGACACGACTCGCAGTTCGCGGAGTAGACGCGACCACCCCGGCGTGCCTGCACGGCGGTGAACACCCCGTCGAGCACCGTGCTGGTCGACTCCTGCAGGACGCTTGGGGCCGGTTCGCCGGCCCCCGTCGTGGTCTCGTTCGCCAGACCGCTCACCGAGACACACGCAAACGCCAGCCCGGCACATGCCACGCTCAGCAGCCTCTTCATCCGTTATCTCCTGTTCCCGAGCCAGATACCATCCACACAACCCACAGATCCACGCGGCGCTCGTTCTTCATTCTGTCATCCCAACTCCCGACCGATCAACCGGCCGACGCGACGAGAGCCGGGCGCCACCGTCCGAGGCTGCTTCTCTCTACCCGTCTGATCTCGTAATCTCACGTCGCCCGGAAACCGGTAGTGCGCCTGCCTGCCAACACGCGACGAGGGGCCATCCAGGTCAGCGTTCGACCGAAAGGCGAGTCCGCCTACTGTTTCTGCACCAGACAATCGAAATCGTATCCGACCTCGCACCAGGCTGGCAGAGCGTCCAGCCGCTTCATGACCCGGTGGTAGTGATAGTAGGGAGTCCAGCTCCTGAGCCAGCTACAACGGCTGGCGATGTCCCGATCGATGCATTCGGCCAGCCGCCGGAATTGCGCACCAGTATCACCGGCGTCGAGGACCGCCTCATCAGGTCTGGCCGTCACGGGCATCGGCGGTACCCGACGAACGAACCTCGCCTGCCCAGGCAGACGACCGAGCGCGGTCAACCCCCGGCTGATACCGATCGTCCGCATCCGGCGGCAGCGGAAACCGCACTCGTCGAACAGCCGCACCAGATGCCCCCGGCTGAAAAAGGACAGGTGCCCCTGGTCCAGCACCGGCGGGCGCCCCCCCGGCGCGCCCGCCGCGGCGACGAGCGGCCGCAAGTTCGCCTCGCCATTGGGCGTCACGAGGCGAAGCCAGCCCCCCGGCCGGAGCAACCGGTGTGTCTCGTCGAGGTGCTGGCGCGGGTCGGCGACGTGCTCGAGCAGGTCCTTCTGGATGATGACGTCAAACGCTCCATCGGGAAACGCCGTTTCCTCGAGCGTCGCGCAGGTGACGGCGACGTCAAATCGTGTGCGGGCGTAGTACGCCGCGAAGGCCGATGCGTCGACCCCTTCGACCCGCCATCCCGACCGCTTCAGGCCCGCCAGTAGGAACCCAAGAGCGCACCCCACGTCCAGCAAGCGGCCCTGCGGCTGGAGTCGGCCCAGCCACCTCGCCAGAAAGTACCCTTCACGCAGTCTGCGCTGAAATTCACGCGCGTAGTCGGTGTAGCCGACCGGTGACGCCGAGTCGAAGTAATCGCTCGGATAGAGCGTCTTGATCTCGGCGACCGTCAGACGAGGACGGACCTGACGGAAGCCACACGCCACGCACCGATGGACCCGCGCCGGCCTCGTCCCGATGAGGCTGACATCGAGAAACGGGCGCATACCGCTGGCACCGCAGACGTCACAGGGCTCGGGCATCGCTGGAGAGAGAGTCCCCACGAGTCAGGAGTTCAGCCGGACATCAGAAGCAACCGGCTTGTCCACCGAAGCCGCTTGGCCGACGCAGCCTCGGCGAAGACGGTCGGCGAAATCGACAGGACGTCGCCTCGTCTCCGGTCGAGGTTTCCGAGCAGCCAGCCGGCTCACAGCCCATGATATCGTCCCCGCAATGAATCCTACCCGCCGCGGCGCATCCGCCCGTCTCTTCACCCGAGCAAAACGGATGCTGCCCGGTGGCGTCAGCAGCCCAGTCCGCGCGTTCTCGGCGGTGGGCGGCACGCCGCCCTTCATCCGACGGGGGCGAGGCGCGCGAGTGACTGACGAGGACGGCCGGTCCTACGTCGACTTCGTCATGTCCTGGGGCCCGCTCATTCACGGGCATGCCCCGGCCGACCTGACCCGGGCACTCGCCGATGCGGCCGCCCGGGGCACGAGTTTCGGGGCGCCGACCGCGCTCGAGGTCGACCTCGGGCTCGCAGTGCGACGGCTGATGCCGTCGGTCGAGCGCGTCCGGTTCGTAAACTCCGGCACCGAGGCGACGATGAGCGCCCTGCGTCTGGCGCGGGCCGCCACGGGCCGTGACCGGCTCATCAAGTTCGCCGGGTGTTATCACGGTCACGGCGATGCCTTCCTCGTCCAGGCTGGCTCTGGCGCCACCACACTGGGCGTGCCGACGAGTCCGGGTGTCTCACGCGCCGTGGCGAGCGACACCCTGGTCGCCCGCTACAACGACCTTGCCTCAGTAGAACGGCTCTTCCGCACCCACCGGGATCTCGTGGCGGCCCTGATCGTCGAGCCGCTGTCCGGTAACATGGGAGTCGTGCCCCCGGCGGCCGGGTTCCTGGACGGCTTGCGAAAACTGTGCGACAAGCACGGTGTGATCTTGATCTTCGACGAGGTGATTTCCGGATTCCGGGTGGCGCCAGGCGGTGCACAGGAACGGTTCGGGGTCAGGCCCGACCTGACCTGTCTTGGGAAGATTATCGGTGGTGGCTTGCCCGTCGGCGCCTACGGAGGACGGAGGGACCTCATGGAGCGGGTCGCGCCCGCCGGACCGGTCTATCAGGCTGGGACCCTCTCTGGCAATCCGCTCGCGATGACCGCTGGGCTCTGGACGCTGTCGCGGCTTTCCCCGGCCCTCTACGCGCGTCTGGATCGTCTGGGGCACCGGTTGGCCACCGGGCTGGCCGATACCGCGCGGCAGGTCGGGCTCGCCCTCCAGGTCAACGCCCACGGCTCCGTGCTCACGCCGTTCTTTTCGGCCCGCCCGGTGCGTGACTACGACACCGCAACCAGGGCCGACACCGCGGCCTACGCGCGGTTCTTCCGGGGCATGCTGAAGCGCGGCATCTACCTGCCGCCCTCGCAGTTCGAAGCCTGGTTCCTGTCCGGGGCCCACACGACCCGTCACGTCGACCTGGCGATCGAGGCCGCCCGTGCCACGATGCAGGCGATGCATAGAAACCGCGAGAGGGGCCGGTAGTCTGCTTCCGCGCCGACACAGGCTCCAGAGCCTCTGTTCAGGGTGCTGAGCACGTGGCGTAGTGCCGTTCCAGGACGGTCAGATGCCGGTGATATGATGCCGAGAGGAGCAGCAATGACCACCGCGAGGCTTCATCGCACAACCGGTGTACGGGTCGGCGACGTCCAGATCGGGGGCGGCGCACCTGTCGTGGTGCAGTCGATGACGATCACCGACACCGCCGACGCCGAGGCGACCGCCACGCAATGCGTCGAGCTGGCTGACGCCGGGTCCGAGCTGGTGCGCATCACGGTTAACACGCCGGCGGCCGCCGAGGCAGTACCGGAGATCAAACGTCGGATGCTGGACCGCGGCTGTCGGACGCCGCTGATCGGTGACTTTCACTACAACGGCCATCTGCTTCTGTCGCGCCACCCTGCGTGTGCCGAGGCACTCTCGAAGTATCGGATCAACCCTGGGAACGTTGGTACCGGAAGCCGGCGCGACGAGCGGTTCACGATGATCTGCCGGATCGCCAGGGACCACGGCAAACCGGTACGAATCGGGGTCAACGGCGGGTCGCTGAACCAGGACCTGGTGATGGCCAAGATGCAGGACAACACCGACCGCGGGCTGGACCGGAGCTCGGAAGAGATCATCAACGAGTGCATGGTCATCTCGGCGTTGGAGTCGACCGCGCTGGCGCAGGAGGCTGGGCTCGGCACCGATCAGATCGTAATCTCATGCAAGGTATCGTCTCCCCGCGACCTGATCGCCATCTACCGTGAGCTCGCCCGGCAGAGTACGCAACCACTCCACCTCGGGCTGACCGAGGCGGGTATGGGGCTGAAAGGGCAAGTCTGGTCCGCGGCAGCGATGGGAATCTTGCTCGAGGAGGGCATCGGCGACACCATCCGGGTCTCGCTAACCCCGCTCCCGGGCGGCGACCGTCGGGACGAGGTCTATGCGGCATGCGAGCTGCTCCAATCGCTGGAGCTACGTGCGTTCGCGCCGAGCATCACCGCCTGCCCCGGCTGCGGCCGCACCACCAGCACCACCTTCCAGGCGCTGGCCGAGCAGATCCAGAGCCACGTCCGCAGCATGATGCCGGTGTGGAAGACCCAGTACGACGGGGTCGCGGAGATGCGGATTGCCGTGATGGGGTGTGTGGTCAACGGTCCGGGCGAATCCAGGGCGGCCAACATCGGGATCAGCCTCCCGGGCACCGGAGAGGAACCAACCTGTCCGGTCTACGTCGACGGACATCACACGACGACGTTACGAGGCTCGCCCGACGAACTGGCGGCGGCGTTCCGGCAACTCATCGACGACTACGTCGGGCGGCGCTACCAGCGGAGGGACGACCCGATGGAATACCCTGATAGGACAGAAGTCAGGAGTCAGGAGTCGAGCGTCACGTGAGGGCGTCACCGTCGTCCGATCATCGGCGTGCATCCACTGTTCCAGCTGTGCCAGATCAGGCTCCGGCACTCCCGCATGTCTAGTCGCTCACCGGCGCCTGCCAGAGCTCCCACGTCGACTGCCACCATCCGTCTCATCGCGATCGACATCGACGGCACACTGCTGGACGGTACGGGTCGCTTGCTCGACGCCAACCGCCAGGCAATACACGCCGCCGTGGCGTGTGGCGTTGAGGTCGTGCTAGCCACCGGCCGCAGCTTTCATCATGCGCGCCCGGTCGCGGAACAGCTCGGTGCAACCGTCGTCCTAATCCTCAACAACGGTGCGTTGGTGAAGACCCCGGACGGTGACACGCTGGCCACCCGACTGATTCCCCGCCACCTCGCGGCGGACCTGATCGTCTCCACGAGACAGGTACGCACCGGCGCCGCGCTCATCTTCGACCGGCCAGACGCCAAACAGTACGTCTACGAACGGATCGACTGGTCGCACCCTCAGCGGAGGTGGTACTACGAGCGCAACCGCGTCTGCATGACGGCAACATCGCAGCTCGAGACGGCGCTCGACGAGGAGGCGGTGCAAGTGGCGTTCACGGGAAGCGTCGACGAAATGCGGGCGCTGGCTAGGCACGTGCGTGAGCTTCCCTGCGCCCGGCACCTGACCCTCACGCTGACCGAATACGAAGACCGCGACTTCTCGCTGTTCGACGTCACGGCGGACGGCTGCTCGAAGGGCGCGACGCTGGCCGACTGGGCCACGCGACGCCAGGTGCGTCCCGCCGAGGTCATGGCGGTCGGCGACAACCTGAACGACCGTGACATGCTGGAGTTCGCCGGGCACCCGGTGGTGATGGGCAACGCGGTACCCGGGCTCAAGCGGCTCGGGTGGCCGCTGACCGCCAACCACGACGAGGCCGGGCTAGCGCTGGCGATCGAGGCGCGAGTGCTCGGACACAAGTAGGGACTTTTACCTCGGGTGCCATGACCCGCGCCCGCCCACGGCTTGGCGGTCGGCCTTGCGCAACCAGCCGCCATGAGAGTCCCGCCTCACGCGCCCGGTCTCCAGACCCGTACTCGATACCACCAGGTCGCGACCAGGAGCACGCCGACGACTGTCAGACCGGTCGACAGCCCGATCCAGAGTCCGATGACACCCCAGCCTCGTACGAAGCAGAGCAGGTAGCCCACCGGTAACCCGACGAACCAGTGACCCGCCAGATTCCATAGCATCGGGGTACGTGTGTCACCTAACCCACGCAGCACACCGGTCGCCACACCCTGCAACCCATCGAATAGTTGGAAGAGGGCGGCCACGAGCAGCAAGGACTCGCCGATCTGGATCACCGCCGGGTCGACAGTGAACAACTCCAGGATCGCGCGCGGCGCCGCGACGAACACCACGGCGGCGCAGCTCATGAATCCCCCGCCAAGAGCCAGGGCTGCCCACCCGGCATGTCTGACGGCAGGCGCGTCAAGCCGCCCGACCGCGTGCCCGACCCGCACTGCACCCGCCGACCCGACACCAAGCGGCACCATAAACGTTACGCTGGCGACGTTCAGCACGATCTGATGCGCTGCCAGAGTGACCGGCTCGAGCCGGCCGGCCAGCGCCGTCACCACTGCGAATACCCCGACCTCCAGCGTTACCTGAAAGGCGGCCGGCAGCCCGACCTCAACGAGGCGACGCAGTCGATTGAGCTCAAGCCTCCGCGAGACGTGCCGCAAACCGGTGCGATGGCCGTGATCTTGACGCATGATCGCCAGGAGCAGGTACAGCGCCAGATACACTCGTGACACACAGGTAGCCCACGCGGCACCGTCGACACCGAGACGCGGTGCGCCAAGATTGCCGAACACTAGCAGCCAGTTAGCCAGCACGTTGATCAGGTTCGCGCTAACCAGCGCCATCATTACCGGGGTAGCCAACCCGATCGCCTGCAGATACCGGCGAAACGCCGTGTAGAGCAGCAGCGGCAGAATGCTCCAGAGGATCTTCGAGAAGTAGGGCTCGGTCAGACGCTGGACGCTGGGATCCAGCCCCCAACGGTCGAGTGTCGTCATCACCGCCGCGGTGACGAGCGTCAGCGGCACCGCGAGCATCATGGCGAGCGCGACGCCGTGAACCAGCCAGCGGTGACACTCGTCGAGGCGACCCGCGCCGTAGGCTTGCGCGACGAAGGTATCGAGCCCGAGCAGGAGACCGATCCCGAACACGACCACCGCGATGAATAGGACGCTGCCGACCCCGACCGCGCCGATCGCCTCAGGGCCGAGCCGCCCAACCATCGCGATGTCGACGATGCCCATCGCGATCCAGCCGAGCTCGGCGACGACGATCGGCATCGCCAGACGGACCATCGGAGCCATCTCCCGACGGAGATGCCCGAGCGCTCTCACCGGGCCGGTCACGCGACCGCCTTTGCTGCGGGGTACCGATCGGGCTTTGTCGCCGGTCCGCTGTGCATGCTGTGGTCCGGCGCGCGGACGCACGTGTGGCGCTGCGCTTGGTCAGATCCTGGCTGTGGGAAAGCGCGCCGCGCGCCGTGCCGCGAGTCGTGAAACTGATTACTGCGGGTTGACGGATTGCTCAAGGAGGCCGCGGGGCCATCTAGCGCCCCATCTGCTGCCTGACTGTCCGCTGGCACTGGACGGACGCGTGTGTCGAGTCAGCGCCAGATCATGAGACGCTCGATCCACTCGACACGGGTAAGGTCGTTGTAGATCACCGTCACCATCAAGGTCATCAGCACCACGAACCCGGCGAGCAGCATCCGCTCCTTCAGCCGCACGCTGAAGTCTCGGCGCGAGATCCCCTCCATGGCCATGATGAAGATGTGACCGCCGTCGAGAATCGGGATCGGCAGCAGGTTCAAAATGCCCAGATTCAGGCTGATCATCGACATCAACCCGAACAACGTGACCCACCCTACCTGCGCTGCACTCCCCGATAGCTGCGCGATGCCGACCGGCCCCACAAGCTGCGTTGGCGACGTCTCGCGCGTCAGCAGGCCCCAGAGCGTCTGGAAGATCAGCCCCGACCACTCGTAATTCTGCTCGAGGCTCATCGTGAACGCCTCGACCGGGCCCGGCTCAATGATCCGCACCTCGACCGGACTGAGCCCCACCCCGATCAGGCCGACATCACCGACCAACCTCGGTGTAACGACGATGTCCTGCCGCACATCGTCTCGGCGGATCCGCAGTGTCAGAGGGGTGTTGGCGCTGTCGTTGATCACCTCGACCAGCGACTCCATCGTCACCCTGCTGCCCTCGACCTCCTCGATGACGTCGCCGACCAGGATGCCTGCCTCCCGCGCGGCTGACGAGGTTGCGGGAGACAGCGAGATCACCTGGGGGGATACGTCCGGTCTGACACCAATGTCACCCAAGTTGTAGGCCGTCTGCGCGACTGGTGTCACCTGGAAGGTCTGCACGCTGCCGCCACGCCGCACCACCACGCCGCTCTCCCGGTCGGCGCGCGGCACTACGGCATATTCGAGCTCTTCCCAGGTGTCGACTTCCCGCCCCGCGAAACTCAGGATGCGGTCGCCCGGCCGAATCCCTGCCGTGGCCGCCGGCGCCCCCTCTTCGACGGTGCCCACAATCGGCGGCTGCTGCATGTAGGCGGGCACCTGTGCGCCCTGATACAGCACGACGGTCATGACCACCACCGCGAGGACGATGTTCATGGTCGGTCCCGCGATCAGAATCTGGAATCGCTGCCACTTCGTCTTGGACAGGAACTCGTCGTCCTTGCCTTCGCCCTGTTCTTCCGGGGTCTCGCCGGCCATCTTGACGTAGCCGCCCAACGGAATCGCGCTGATGCAGTAGACCGTGTCGCCGCGCTTGGTCTGGATCAGCTTGGGTCCAAAGCCGAGTGAGAAGGTCAAACACCGGACGCCGTGGTGCCTGGCCAGCACGAAGTGCCCCAGCTCGTGCACGAACACGAGCACACCAAGGACGAACAGGAATGCGAGCAGACCGGTCATCTCAAAGATTGTAACCCGTCCACGAAGCGCCTGGAAAACGCTCGGGCGCGAGCATCCACGCGGCGTACCTCGTCCAGCGTCGTCGGGTTGTCGAGCCCAAACGCCTCCGCGTCGTCGAGCACCGCCGCGATGACGACCGGAATCCCCGTAAACGGCACGGCCTCGTCGAGAAAGGCCGCCACGGCGACCTCGTTGGCGGCGTTGAGTGCCACCGGCAGGGCCGTGCCACCGCGCAGCGCCCGGTAGGCGAGCGCCAGACAGGGGAAACGCTCGGTGTCTGGCCGGCTGAAGTCGAGCCGGCCGCAGGCGGCCAGATCGAGCGCGGCCAGCTTGGTCTCCCACCGGTGTGGATACGAGAAGGCATATTGAATCGGCAGACGCATGTCGGTCACACCGAGCTGCGCGATCTGGGACCCGTCGCACAGCTCGACCAAAGAATGCACCACCGACTGCGGATGCACGACCACGTCGACCCGCTCGGCCGACACCCCGAACAGCCAGCGAGCCTCAATGACCTCGAGCCCCTTGTTCATCAGCGTTGCCGAATCGACGGTGATCTTGCGACCCATGCGCCAGGTCGGGTGATCGAGAGCGTCGACCGGCCTGACACCGATCAGTCGTTCGGCACTCCATTCACGGAACGGTCCGCCCGAAGCGGTCAGTATCAATCGCTTAACTTCACCGGCCGCCCGTCCGTGGAGACACTGATGGATCGCGTTGTGCTCGCTGTCGACCGGGAGAATCGAAACCCCGTGCCGCCGGGCCGCCTCCATGACGAGCCCACCGGCCATGACGAGCACCTCCTTGTTGGCCAGCGCGATCGTCTTACCGGCCTCGATCGCGGCGAACACCGCGTCGAGCGCCGTCGTGCCGGTGCTCGCGCACAGCACTAGGTCGACGTCGGGGTGCGTGGCGACTGCGATCAGGCCATCCGGACCGGCGAGCGACCGCTCGAGCAAACCGGTGGCCGAAGCCGTCAGCCTCGAGCGCACCGACACCAGCCCGTCATTCGCCGCCATCGCAATGACACGAGGGCGATGCCGCTCGACCTGCTCCGCCAACCGGGCCGCGTTGGCGCCGGCGGCCAACCCGACGACTTCGATCCGGTCCGGATGCGCCGTTGCGACCGAGAGTGCGCTACAGCCGATGGATCCGGTCGACCCGAGGATGGCAATGCGTCTCATATCTGGACGGGGCTGCGTCCCGAACTCCACACGGGCGCAACGCGGGGACCCCCGAGGCCCCACTCCGCGCCAGCTGGCCGCGCATCGACCGGCGTTCGACCGGGGGGCTGCCTATTTCGACCGAGCACACGCGGCGCGCAGCGTCGTACAAGGCGGCATGGGTGGCGCATCTCGATTCACGCGAGTTGGAGAAACAGGTAAAACCCTGGTGCGGCAAACAACAGGCCATCAATGCGGTCGAGCACACCGCCGTGCCCCGGAATCAGCGAGGAGGCATCCTTGACTCCGGCGCCCCGCTTGAGCTGCGACTCGAAGAGATCTCCGGCGATACCCAGTCCGACGATGGCGATGCCGAGCGCAGCGCGCTGCAGGACCGTCGACTCGACGAGCCCCGGTATGGGCACCGCAAGCATCAAGGCAGTCCCGGCGGCCAGGCCGAACAGCGCCCCCTCGACCGTCTTCTTCGGACTGATCTTCGGCGCCAGCGGGGTCCGGCCGAGCCCTCGACCGCCGTAGTACTGGGCAGTGTCGCTGACCATGATGGTGACGAGCAACAGCACCACTGCCTCGCGGCCCGCGAACGCCCTGACTCCCACCAAAGCGCCGATCGGCAACCCCAGATACAGGATCGGAAACAGCGAGGAGGCGACGTCGAGCAGCGTCTGACCGCCGCGGCGGCCGGTGGCCAAGCTGACGATTAAGATGGTCAGACCCGAGGCCATCAGCACTACGACCGTGGCGTCGAACGCGACGGCGGCCGCCGTCGCGGCCGCGCCGACCATGGACAACCCGCTGGACAGCCTAGCACCGAAGCCCCCGGCGAGCGCTGCGTACTCGCGGAACGCCAGGAGCAGGACGACCTCCGCCAGCAGTAGCGTCGCCAGTGGCGGCAGGAACCAGATGGTCCCGAAGACCAACGGCAAGAGCGCCACGGCGCTGAGCAAACGAGCCATGCTCTAGTGTCTGACGACGACCGGTTGCGCGATGCCACCGTAGCGTCGATCGCGTTTCTGGTATTCGAGAATCGCTTCGAGCAGGTGCCGAGCGCGGAAGTCGGGCCACAAGGTCTCGGTCACCCAGATCTCGGAATACGCGATCTGCCACAGCAGGAAGTTACTGACCCGCATCTCACCGCTGGTGCGGATCAGTAGATCGGGATCGGGCTGCCCCGCCGTGTAGAGCAGCTCGCCGAACCGCTCCTCGTCGAGGTCGGATGGCCGCAGCCCGGCCTCGATCGCGTGCCGCGCCGCCTCGACGATCTCCGCCCGGCCACTGTAGTTAAGCGCGATGTTGAACCGCATACCACGGTTGGCGCTGGTCCGTGCCCGTCCGACGTCAAGCTCGCACCGAACATCGGCCGGCAACTCGTCCTGACTGCCGATCACCTGGAACCGAATGTCGTTGACGAGCAAGGTCTCGAGCTCGAGCCGCAGATAACGCTTGAGCAGCCCCATCAGTACGGATACCTCTGCAGGTGGACGCTTCCAGTTCTCGACGGAGAACGCGTAGAGCGTCAAGACCCCGATACCGAGGCGGGCCGAGGTTTCCACGACATCGCGCACGGCGTCGATGCCGGCGCGATGGCCCTCGACTCGCGGCAGATGACGCTGGGCGGCCCACCGGCCGTTGCCGTCCATGATCACAGCCACGTGAGCCGGCAGTCGATCGAAGTCCACCTGCCTGGCAAGCGACTCCTCCCGAGAACCCGCGGGAGCCCATGTCAGCAAATCCTCGAGGCTCATCGGCGTCTCGTGCGATTCTGAAAACCGGTGCGCTCAGGCCGAGATCGGCCACGCCTGTTCGCCACAAACATCTCTTAACTCTCTATGATACAAGCTGTTAGCGTCTCGTTCAAGCGTCGCCTCGTGCACGAGCGGTTTAGCCAGATGCTGAACCAGAAGCTTCCGAAGCCCGCCCGCCTCCGCCTGGATTACGGCGGCCAGAAACTTCGGCGGCTACGCCAGGTTGCCCCGACTGCTCGCCGCTCGAATCTCCCCTTGGATATTCCACCCGCACGAGAAACAGACCGTGCGGCGGAGCGGTCGGCCCGGCCTCGCCCCGATCGCCGGTGCGAAGCACCCGCTCGACATCGGCGCCATCGCGCTGCCCTCTCCCGACTTCCACGAGCGTGCCGACGACGACCCGCACCATGTGGCGAAGAAACCCATTGCCTCTTGCTTCGATGATAGTCACGGCCGAGCCGGTGCCGCCGTCGAGGGACCACGGGTCTGGCGACACCCGACCGACCGTCAAGTCGAACAGTGTTCGCACCGTCGTGGGCGTCGAGCTGCCAGTCGCTTGAAAAGCCGCAAAGTCGTGCGTGCCAACCAACACCAGCCCCGCATCGGCCATCCGTTCGTGGTCGAGCGTCTCAGCCACGTGCCACCCATGGCGGCGACCGAACGGGCTCGTCACCGAACCGTGCAGCAGGCGATAGCGGTAGGTCTTCGCGGTCGCGTCGAACCGGGCGTGAAATGGCTCGGAGGCAAGCACCGCCGTCACGACGCGGATGTCGGGGGGCAACCTGGCGTTCACCGCGCGTATCAGCGCGCCAGGGGTGATCTGATGCCTGAGCTGCACGCTGGCCACTTGGCCGAGCGCGTGCACCCCCGCGTCGGTCCGTCCCGCGCCCACCACTGCGACCGGGGCCCCCTCGATCGCCAGGAGCGCCGCCTCGAGCAACCCCTGGATCGAGGACCCTCTCGCCTGCCGTTGCCAGCCGACGTAGGCGGCGCCGTCGTAGGCGACGGTAAGCTTTAGGGTGCGCATCACAATGCGCTAGGAGCCTGTTCAGGGTGAATCAATAGCAGGCACCAGACGGGCCATCCCGCCTGGCGATCAGGCTCACGACCTGGACCCTGGCTTGGATAACGGTTCACGTCGAGCGCACATCGGGCACCCGGCTGACTCGTAGGCGGGCAGAGGAATCTGCACCAGCGCCTCGAACGGCAGATCGAACCGAATCGGCTCTTCGCCCCGGTCGATGATCGCCGCCGCGCCAACGACCGCGCCACCGGCCGCGACGGCCACGTCGATCGTCTCGCGGGTCGAACCACCCGTGGTGACGACATCCTCCACTATCAGCACCCGCTCACCCGGCTCGATCCGGAAACCGCGGCGCAGCGCCAGCCGCCCATCCCGACGCTCGCCGAACAGCGCGCGAACACCCAGGGCCCGCGCCACCTCGTGCCCGATGATGATCCCACCCACCGCGGGCGATAGCACCACGCCCGGCTCCAGGCGAGTGGTCTGCTCGGCCAGGGCCTTCCCGAGTGCCGCCGCGTGCTCGGGGTGCTGCAACACCCGCGCGCACTGCAGGTAGCCGGAACTGTGGAGTCCGGAGGACAGCTGGAAATGCCCTTCCAGGAACCCTCCGCACCGCCGGAACAGATCGAGCACCGCCGTAGAGCTCATGACACCAGGTGACGGCGGTCGAGCACCGCCGTCGTCGCGGCGCGCCAGCGATCTCACCATCGGGAACAGAGTATACAATCGAAAAAAGACGAGTCTGTCTTACCGCTATTCCGCCTGATTTCCAGGGTAGCACCTCCGCAGCCAAACTCGCTCGTCGGACATCCTCGATTGGGTGACGTCGTGGCAATTGAGACGAGGTGTTCAGCACTCCTGGAAGGTGACCTTTTCCTGCGGGACCATCGGGAAGGCCGCCGAGCGAGGTGAAGCCGGCTGATGGAGCCGCGGTTCCCAGCTCGACCTGCCTCCGGCTACCGATTTCCAGGAGATTCCAGATGCGTAGTCCACGAAGCGTGGTGGTAATTCTGATACTGTCGTGCGGTCTGGCCACATGGCCTACGCCAGGCCGCACTCAGGGTCGGGCCGATTCCGCCGTGGCACCAGACGGATCCCGTACGCCGGTTGGGGTCGGCGTCATCCTGCCAGCCACCGCAGATTTCTGGTCGATCCGGATTCAACCGACCGACAGCCCGGCGCTGCAGGCGCAAGAGATCGACATGGACGCCGCGGTCAGGCGAGCGCTCGACAACCGGACCGACCTGCACGAGCTTGACGACAACATCGAGAGCACGGACACCAACATTCGTTACTACGACAACCAGCGGCTGCCAGACGTGACCCTCTAGATGAGTTTCGCTCTGAGCGGGCTCGGCGGCACCCGTCTGTTCCGCGGCGACGGGTTCCCTGGACCGATCATCGGAAAGGAGCAGATCTCGTTCGGCAGCGTCCTGGGAGACCTTCTCTCGAACGACTTCCCGAACCGAACGGTTGGCGTCACCATGGCGTATCCGCTCAGCCCCGGCGTCGCCGTCACCAATCTCGCGCGGGCGCGGTTGCAGCGTACCCAGACGCAACTGGCCCGCCGGAATCTCGGCAGGTCGCAACCGAGGTCCGCGATGCCGGCCGCTACGTCACCATGAACCTGCAGCGGGTCTCGGCGGCGCGGGTCGCGCGGCAGCTGGCCGAGCAGCGGCTGGCGGCCGAGCAGCGGGAGTTTGAGGTCGGCGTGTCGATCAGCTTCTTCGTGTTCCAGGCCCAGCGCGATCTGGCCTCGGCCCGGAACAACGAACAGAGCGCGATCCTTGACTACACGCGGTCGCTCGTGGACTTCGACGTGGTGCAGGAGATCCCGCTGACCGGTACGCAGTAGCACCCGCCATGGTAAATCTCGATGGTACACTCGGGCGTGTGCCGAAGCTGTCGGTCGTCATCATCACGCAGAACGAGGCGCGCCACATTGACGGCGCGCTCGCATCGGTCACCTGGGCTGACCAGATCGTTGTCGTCGACAGCGGCAGCACCGACAACACGGTCGAACTGGCGCGGCGTCACACCGACCGCGTGAGCCATCGGAACTGGACAGGCTATGGTGCCCAGAAAGACCACGCAACGAAGCTGGCGACACACGATTGGGTGCTCTCGCTCGATGCCGACGAGCGGGTTTCCCCGGAGCTCGCCACCGAGATCCAGACCGTGCTCAAGCAGGCCCCACGCCATCGCGGGTACCGCATGCCGCGCACCACGTGGTATCTCGGCCGGTGGATCCGGACGACCGACTGGTACCCTGACTACCAGTTACGTCTGTATGACCGGCGCGTGGCCGGCTGGAGTGCCGACCCTGTGCACGAATCGGTACGGGTGGACGGCCGTGTCGGCCGGCTCCAGCACGAGATCCGTCACCACGCGTATCGGGATCTCTCGAACCACCTGACGACCATCGACCGCTATACGACCCTGGCTGCGAAGAAGCTGCTGTCCGACGGGCGACAATCGGGACCGGTCGCGCTCGTCGTGCACCCGGCGGTTGCGTTTCTCCGGAACTACCTAATTCGGCGCGGCTGTGTCCAGGGGGTCCCAGGCCTCGTCGTCTCGCTGATGAACGCCTACTACGTCTTTCTGAAGCACGCGAAGCTGTGGGAGCTGCGCAACGAACAGCACAGCGTGCCTGACGAGCGCGGTCGATCGCCGTCCTGAAGCGGACGCTGGCGAAGCACTCCCGCCTTCGCGGCTACGGCGGGCAGGCCGACCTGCTCCTGACTCCTGACTCGAGACTGCCTGACCATCCCGTCATGTTCTCCCTTCACGTCGATACCGCGCGGACCTGGCGCGGCGGTCAGAACCAGGCCCTGCTGACCGTCCTCGGGCTCCGCGCCCAGGGCCACCGGACGGTGTTGGTGGTACATCCGGACGGCGAATTACGACGACGCGCGGCTGAGGGTCCGGATCTGATCCCGATCGCGTCGTCCGGCGAGATGGACCTCCGGGCCGCCTGGGCGCTCGCGCGCGTGCTGAAGGCGCTACGCCCGGCGGTAGTCCAGGCGCACGACGCGCACGCAGTGGCAATGGTGGCGCTTGCCCGCTCGCTCGGCCGGCTCGACCCAGCACCACGGTTCGTGGTGTCCCGCCGGGTCGACTTTCACATCCGGCGTAACACGTTCTCCAGGTGGAAGTACTCCCAGGTTGATCTGTTCCTGTGCGCATCGGAGGCAATCCGCAGGATGCTGATCGGCGATGGCGTCCAGCCGGAGCGGGCCACTACGGTGCACGATGGCGTCGACCTCGAGCATGTCGCGGCGGCGCGGCGGCTCGATCTCCATGCCGAGCTCTGGCTGCCGAGCGGCGCCCCTCTAGTCGGCAACGTGGCGGCGCTGGTACCCCACAAAGGCCACCGCTACATGATCAGGGCAGCGGCTACCGTGGTACGGCAGGTCCCGGACGCACGCTTCGTGATCATCGGTGAGGGAGAGCTCGAGGCGGTGTTGCGTAAGCAGATCAAGGACCTGCACCTCGAGCGCCATGTCCTGCTCGCCGGGTTTCGCCCGGACGCGCTCTCGCTCCAGAAAGGGTTCGATCTGTTTGCGATGAGCTCGGTCACGGAGGGGATGGGCTCGGTCCTGCTTGACGCGATGGCGATGGGTCAGGCGATCGTCGCCACCCGGGCAGGCGGTATCCCCGAGGTGATCACCCACGACCGGACCGGCGTGCTCGTGCCGACTCGCAACGCCGAAGCGCTGGCGGGCGCCATCGTCAGCCTGCTCGGGGACCCCGGCCGCCGGGCGCGACTCAGCGCAGCAGCCCGCGACCGGGTGCGTAACTCCTTCAGCGTCGAACGAATGGTCCAGCGGACCCTCAACGCCTACGCCCGTTTGGCCGACACACCCCACGCAGGGGACACCGACCGTCCCGCTGCGGTCGGTTGAATCCACAAGCATCCATCATCCCCAAATGGCAGATCGAGAAGTCGTAGCGGACCGGGTCCTCGGGAGCAAGACGCCGCAGCGACGCGGTGATCTCGCTCGCCATCGCCCAGCCTGGATTCCGGTACCGGGTCAGGCCGAGACAGCGGCCCACGCGGATCACGTGCGTATCGAGCGGGATCACCAGTTGGGACGGTGGCAACCCGGACCAAACGCCGAGGTCGACGGCGTCCCGTCGTACCATCCACCGCAAGAACAGGTTTAGACGCTTGCACGCGCTGCCGGCGTCAGGACGGGGAAAAAAATACGCGACCCCACGCCGACCGTCGCTGTCGCCATACACCTCATCAAGATCGATCGCCAGCGCACGGGCGGCGAACCGGCTCAGGGCCGGCCCCACATCAGGCGCGGCAGCCGCATGGCCGTCGAGAAAAAACCGTTCGATCGACCCCGCCTCCCTGATCATCTGTCGCAAAATCCAGAGCAGCGCAATCAGATCCACGCCGCGGATCCAGCGGTGCACCAGCGGGCGCAGACCGTCACCGTCTCGCGCGGGGTCGAAGTCACGGATGAACGCGGCCGGACGATCTCCGATGACCGACAGGAGCGATTCGATGGCCAGCAGCACGCTCGCGACCCGTCCGAACGCCAGCGCCGACGCGCAGAACGCAACTACCTCTCGGTCGGCTGGAGTCTGGTAGCGACGCACGACATGCACCGGGTCGACCGCAGATTCGGCATGATTGAAGGTGTCGTACAGCCGCTCGAGCGGCGCCTCGAGCCGGCGAAGTGCCGACGCCGGCGGCCCGCCGCCGATCCGCGGCTGTCCCCGCCTTGGGCCGCTCATGAGTACCAGCCGTCCGTGGTGGAAGGCCAGCCTCGCACCAAAACCCATCCCGAGAAAAGCCGCGTCCAGATACGGAATAGCGTGACGAAGGAGAACGCCCGTAGCACTCGACCGAGGAGCAATCCGCCTTCGCCAAGGCTTCGGCGAGACCCGGCCATAGGGGCCCGCATGAGACCGGACCGAGCGGGGGCGGGCACAGCGCGACGGGATGCCCCGCCTGGGATCATGTCGCGAATCCCTGAGCCAGGCCAGTGGTGAACGACATAGCACCCGGCACGGCCTCGTTGACGTAGACCACGCGTCCACCTACGAGGGTGGCTGCCACACCGCCCCGCAGCGACCATCCGTCGAACGGTGTGTTTCGTGCCAGTGACCGAAAGGCCGCTGGCTCAACCGTCACCGCCAGCTCGGGCGCCAGCACCGTGATGTCGGCCGGCGCGCCGACGGTCAGATCGCCACCGGGCACCCCGAGGATCCGGGCCGGGTTCACCGCCAGCAGCTCGATCAGCCGGCTCAACGAGACGTACCCGGCGCCCACGAGGCGGTCCAGACAGATCGACACCGCAGTCTCGAGACCAACGACCCCGAATGGCGCCCGGTCGAACTCCACGAGCTTCTCGTCATAGTGATGCGGCGCATGGTCGGTAGCGATACAGTCGATGGTGCCGTCGCGTAACCCCTCCAGCAGCGCCTGGACGTCGGCCGGCTCGCGCAACGGCGGGTTCATCTTGTAGTTCGTGTTGTATCCCACCAGCCGCTCGTCTGTCAGCGTGAGGTGATGCGGCGTCACCTCGCAGCTCACCCGAAAGCCCCGGTCCTTCCCGGACCGGAGCGCGCGAAGCGCGCCCCGCGTGCTCATGTGCGCGATGTGCACTGGCGACCCGGTAAGACCGCACAACGTCACATCACGCTCCACCGTGAGCTCCTCGGCAGCGGCCGGAATCCCGCGCAGCCCCAGGGCCGCCGCGTAATGACCTTCGTGCGCGACGCCATCCAGGCTGAGCGAGGAGTCCTCGCAATGGTCAATGACCGGCATGTCGAACATCGCGGCGTACTCCAGGGCACGGCGCATCACCAGCGCGTTCGCCACTGGGCGACCATCGTCGGACACCGCGACACAGCCAGAGGCCCGCAACTCGCCGATCGCAGCGAGTTGCTCACCCGTCTGGCCCTTCGTGACCGCACCGACCGGATAGACTCGCGCGAGCCCGGCCAGAGCCGCCTTTGCAAGAATCAACCTGGTGACGCCAGCGTCGTCGTTGACCGGCTCGGTGTTCGGCATGCATGCCACTGCCGTGAAGCCGCCAGCTACCGCGGCGGCGACGCCGGTGGCCACCGTCTCCTTGTGCTCCTGCCCCGGCTCACGCAGATGAACGTGCATGTCGATGAAGCCGGGGCAGACGACGCACCCCGGCGGGACCTCGATGACGACGGTGCCGGGCTCGACCTCGAGGTGTGGGCCGACTAGGGTCACGCGACCCTCATCGATCCGTACATCCACCGACCCATCGACGCCGTTGACCGGGTCGATGACCCGCCCGCCCTTCAGGATTGTCCCCGCTCCGTTCGACATCACGTTAACGTGGGGCTCCGCTCCACACACCGGCATTGGTCGCCCGCAGTGGCCCCAATGCCCCGCGCCGTTCTCGGTGCAACGCGGGGTCTCACCACGGGCTCCTACTCCTGCTGGCCGCCTGCCAGCAGATAGAGCACCGCCATCCGGACGGCAACACCGTTCGCTACCTGCTCGAGGATGACCGAGTACGGCCCGTCGGCCACTTCCGACTCGATCTCTACGCCCCGGTTCATCGGACCGGGATGCATGATGATGACATCCGGTTTCGCGCGGCGGAGACGCGCCGCCGTCATCCCGAAGAACTGAAAGTACTCCCGCTGCGACGGAAGGAAGCACCCACGCATCCGCTCCAGCTGGATCCGAAGCAGCATGATCACATCGGCGCCGTCGACCGCCTCGTCGATCGAGGTGGTCGCGCGCACCCCAAACCGAGCCATGTCGGGCAACATCAGCGTGGTCGGCCCGCACGCGCAGACCTCCGCGCCGAGCGCGCGCAAGAGCAGTACGTTGGACCGCAGCACGCGGCTGTGCAACAGGTCTCCGATGATGGAGACCTTCAAGTTCTCGAACCGCCCCTTGCGCTCACGAATGGTGAGCGCGTCGAGCAGCGCCTGGGTCGGATGCTCGTGCATACCGTCACCCGCGTTGACGACCCGCGCACGACAGAGGCGTGCCGCCAGATGACCGGCTCCAGCCGAGGCATGCCGCACCACGATCATGTCTGGGGCCATCGCCTCGAGATTGAGCACCGTATCAGCCAGCGATTCGCCCTTCACGACACTGGAACCGCTGGCGGTGACATTCAGGGTGTCGGCACTCAGCCGCTTCTCGGCGATCTCGAACGAGGTGCGAGTCCGGGTGCTCGCCTCGAAGAAGAGATTCACGACGGTCTTGCCCCGCAGCGTCGGCACCTTCTTGATCGGCCTGCTGCCGACCTCCTTCATTGCCTCCGCCGTGTCGAGAATCAGCAGGATCTCTTCGCGCGACAGGTCACTGATGCTGAGCAGGTCCTTCGTGCGCAATCCCATCGGCGCGTCGAGCACGGGGAACACGACGGGCGACACGGCCCGCCCGGCGGGCTGGGTATCCGGGTCGCGACCCGCGCCGTCAGTCGGAAGCATCTTCAATCACCACCTCATCTACACCCTCGACCTCGACAAGCCGGACCTGCACGCTCTCCCGAAGCGAAGTCGGCAGGTTCTTGCCGACGTAGTCGGCCTTGATCGGCAGCTCACGGTGCCCACGATCCACGAGCACGATAAGCTCGATGGACCGGGGACGCCCGAAGTCAATCAACGCGTCGAGCGCAGCGCGAATCGTGCGGCCGGTGTACAGCACGTCGTCGACCAGCAGAATCCGCCTGTCGTCGATAGAGAACTCGATCTCCGTTTTGCGCAGGATCGGGTGTGGTCCCACTGGGTGACGCATCAGGTCGTCCCGATACAGCGTGATGTCGAGCACGCCGGTCGGCACGCTCGCGCCCGTGATCTCGAGCAGCGCCACCGCGAGACGCCGTGCGACCGGCACGCCGCGGGTTCGAATTCCGATCAGGGCCAGATCGTCCAGGACGTGATGGCGCTCGACGACTTGGTGCGCGATCCGGGTGATCGTGCGCGCAACCTGGTCCGTCGCCATCACGACAGGCATGGCCACTCCCGGTCATTCCCGAAGATCCGGCTGGCCGCCGCGGGGTATCCGACGTGATGAGACGGACGCCGGGTGGCGGAGGTGGGTAAAATGGGTGTGAGACGGAACACGGTCTAACCTCTTTGCGACCTCTCTGGGCCGCCATTAAAGAGACCTTGCAATTCTAATGTACGGTCTCGTCGTTTGCCAACCCACCTCCACCCGAGGAGCCAGTCCTTAACCCACTTTCGTTCGGTCACCCGGCCTGGCCGCTCTCCACGGAACACAGGCTGGCCTTCAGGTATACTCGAGCTGTATGCCGGTCGACGTCGACGCCATCGTGGTGTCCAACACACCCCTGTCGAGCGACTACAACGTGCTCGCGCTAGCCGCCCCGACGATCGCGTCCCAGGCCCAACCTGGACAGTTTGTGATGATCAGGCCCGTGGCTGGTGACACCCCGCTGCTTCGCCGCCCGTTCTCCGTGTTCGAGCTGCTCCGGGACAGCGCGCGGCGGGTCACCGGGCTGTCGCTACTGAACAAGCAGATCGGGGTTACCACGCGGATGCTGTTCGGATTGAAAGCGGGCGACCGTGTCCGCTGCCTCGGTCCGCTTGGGCGACCGTTCTCCGTTCCAGAACCAGCCGAACAGGCCTGGATGGTCGCCGGTGGTGTGGGGCTCGCACCGTTCGCCACACTCGCCGCGGCCCTCCGGCGAAGGGACATCGAGACCAGCCTGTTCTACGGTGGCCGGACTGGCAGCGACCTGTTTCATCTCGACGAGTTCCGGCAGTTGGGTGTAAGCCTGGCTCTGGCTACGGACGATGGTAGCCGGGGCGATCACGGCAACGTCACGGTTCCGCTCAAGCGAGCGCTGAACGAAACCGACCGGACGGCACCTGTCCGCGTGTATGCCTGCGGACCGACTCCGATGATGCGTGCGGTCACGGCCCTGGCAGCGTCCTACGGACGCCAGACCGAGGTATCGCTGGAGCAGGTGATGGGCTGCGGTCTCGGGGGATGCTACAGCTGTGTCGTGCCGGTGCGGCGCGACGGGCGGCCTCAGAACTTCGTGCGTTCATGTCTCGACGGACCGGTTTTCGACGGCAGCACCGTGGTCTGGAACCTGCTTGGATGAGCGTCGATCTGTCGGTGAACGTCGGCGGTCTGCGGCTGAGCAACCCGCTCATTGCCGCGAGCGGCTGCTTCGGCTATGGCGTGGAATACGCCGACCTGGTGAACCTCTCGACCCTGGGTGGGGTCGCAGTCAAGGGACTGTTCCTGGACGAGCGGGACGGGCACCCTCCGACACGCATCGTGGAGACACCGAGCGGGATGCTGAACGCCATTGGGCTACAGGGTATCGGCGTCCGGCGGTTCGTGGCCGAGAAACTGCCGGCGCTCCGCGCGCACGGCGCCATCGTGATCGTCAACATCTGCGGCTCGACGGTCGACGAGTACGCCGAGGTCGCGCGGGTGCTGGACGACGCTGACGGGGTCGCCGCGCTGGAGGTGAACATCTCCTGCCCTAATATCAAGAAGGGCGGCATGATGTTCGGGTGCTCGCTCCAGGGCACCCACGACGTCGTGGCCGCCGTGCGCCGGGTGACCCGGCTTCCGGTCGTCCCGAAACTCACACCGAACGTGGCCGACATCGCGTCGTTCGCCAGTGCCGCGCGCGACGCCGGGGCGGACGCCGTCTCACTCGTCAACACCTTCCTGGCCATGGTAATCGACGTCGAGACTCGCCGCCCTAGACTGTCGAACGTGGTGGGCGGACTGAGCGGCCCGGCCATCCGGCCGATCGCGGTCCGGATGGTCCACGAATGCCGGCAGGCGGTGGACCTGCCGATCATCGGCATGGGTGGCATCATGACGGCCGAGGACGTGCTGGAGTTCATCATTGCCGGCGCCACCGCCGTGCAAGTGGGCACAGCGAACTTCGTGGACCCGTTCATCTGGGACAAGCTGCTGTCGGGAATCACCGACTACCTGCAGTGCCATGGCCTCGCGACGGTATCAGACCTCGTGGGCACTCTGGACACGACGGAAAGGGACACGGCGTGGAGCAGCTCCTAGTGGCACTCGATGTCGACACCCGGAAGGGTGCGCTCGAGTTGGCCGACCTGCTGCGTGGCACCGCGGGGGGATTCAAGATCGGGAGCCGGCTGTTCACGAGCGAAGGACCATCGCTGGTCTCGGCGCTTGCGGACCGCGGTGACCGGGTCTTCCTGGATCTCAAATTTCACGACATACCGTCGGTCGTGGCCGGAGCAGTGCGCGCCGCGGCCCGTCTCGGAACCTGGATGCTCACGGTCCACGCGTCTGGCGGCCGGGCGATGCTGGAGGCGGCCGGGCGCGCCGCGCGTCAGGTAGACGAGCCGCCGCGCGTGATCGGGGTCACGGTGTTGACGAGTCTCGACGCCGGGGACCTCGCGCACATCGGCGTGAGCCGCACGCTGCCAGACCAGGCGGAGATGCTGGCCGATCTGGTGATGGGCGCCGGTCTGGACGGCATCGTGGCCTCCCCGATCGAGGCCGAACGGCTGCGCGCTCATCTCGGCCCAGCGCCCACGATCGTCACGCCCGGCATCCGTAGTGTCACGAACACGCGCGGGAGCAACGGCGACGATCAGGTCCGCACGCTCAGTGCGACCAAAGCCCTGTCGGCCGGCGCCAGCTACCTCGTTGTCGGCCGCCCCATCATAGCTGCCACAGACCCGCTCGCGGCGGCGCAGGCTCTCGTTCGACAATTGGATGGTCGCCTATCCGGTGGGTCAGGCAACCCGCCTGTCTCGCGGTAGATTCAACGAAAGTAGACGACAGAAGACCCAGGCACATGCGGGCTTCACCAGCCTCCGTCACGATCAAGGCATGCCGACAGAGCTGATTCTGTACTCACGACCGGAGTGCCGCCTCTGCGACGATCTAAAGGTGGTCGTTCAGCGCGTGCGGCGGCGGCAGGCATTCGAACTGACCGAGGTCGACATCTCCGGTGACCCGGCGCTCGAGCGACGGTATGGCCGCGACATCCCGGTGTTGCTCATCGACGGCGTCGAGGTCGCGCAACACCGGATCGACGAAACCACGCTGACACGGCGGCTGAATGGTGCTGTTCGTAATGACGGTAAGGCATCGAGGGCAGCGGGGCGCCAGCCTGGTAAGGCGTGACGACCGCACATATCTGGCGATATTCGAGGAAGAAACAACGTAGCCAGGCAGGAAGCCAGGCCGGCCGAATGCCACCGCCATCGCGAACAGGGCAACCGGGGCGGCTGGTGAGCTGAGGCGCGCGTGCGGGAGCACCTCCCGCACACGCGCTCCGGACGGTTTCAGTCGGAGTAACTGGCTACTTGGCGGTCACGACGAACTGGCCACGCCGGTTCCGCGACCAGCACCCCTCGTGTGAATCGGCGCAGAAGGGCGACTCTTCACCCCGGGTCACCGTCGCGATCCGGTTCGACGGGATCCCAAGATTCACGAGATAGTCCCTGACCGCGGCGGCCCGACGCTCGCCGAGCGCGAGATTGTACTCGTTGGTGCCACGCTCGTCGCAGTGTCCCTCGACGGTCACGCGTGTGGAGCCCCACTGGCGCATCCAGTCGGCGTTGCGCTGCAACGCAGCCTGTCCCGGTGGCGTCAACTCCGACTGATCAAGATCGAAGAAGACCGGGTCGAACGGTGACGTGCTGTTCAGCTCATCCAACGACATCCGCTCGAACAACTCCTCCGGACTCAGCGGCGCGGGTGGCGGCGGTGGTGGTGGCGGTGGTGGTGGTGGCGGCGGCGGCGGTGGTGGTGGTGGTGGTGGTGCCGGCGGTGGTGCCGGCGGTGGCTCAGGCGGCGGGTTGTCTGCGCACCCGACCGCGCCGAACGCGAGCACTAGACTGAAGAATACGGCGAGCAGATAACGATATGCGGACTTCATTGTATGACGTCTCCTGTCTCCGCGCTCACAGACCGGCTCTACCACGCCCTCCGGGCCAGGTGCCGTATCAGAACGGAGCGCCTCGTGCGACCGGAAGTGCACAGCTTACAAAGTAACGGTTAAATCTGTCAATTCACAGTATGTCCAGCCGTTTCAGCGAACCCGGACGCCGTATCCGAACGACGGCCAGGCTGGGACCTCGTCCGAGAACAGCTAGGTCACTCCCAGTCGTCGTCCGCGTCCCCGTCTTCAGGCTCGTCAAGGTCGCCTACCGCATCCTCGTCGATGAGCTTGATCACGGTCGGCGACAGCCCAGACACCGCCAGATTGGCGCCGCATTGCGGGCAACTCAGCTGATCGCCGAGATCCACATCGAACTCGTCAACATCGAGATCGGCCTCGCACTCGCTACAGGTCGCCATGTCGCTGTTCGTTCGTCCAGACTGCGTCGCACCCCAAACAACAACACTCGTTGTCGGTGGGGAAAGCGGCTGGCCGCTAGTCCGGCACAGGGGCCGGAATTATAGCGGGAACCAAAACGAACTACAAAGAATGTGACCCGCGTTCTAACACCGCGCCCCCAGAGCGCCGATAGCACGGAGGGTGGCCTGTGTGCGCCCCGGCGGAATCGGCCGGGAACCCTGTAGATGATCGCCTCAACCGCCAGTTCCAGAACCGTACTGATCGCGTCGGCGGCGTCCGGCGTCCGGCACCGCTTCGCCGAGGCGCTGCAGGCCGCCGGTCACCGAACGCTCGAGACCGAGCGGACCGCCGACCTGCTCCGATCGGTCGAGCCCGACCGGCCCGCCGCGGACTTGCTGCTGCTTGATCTCGGGCTGCCCGATGGCGGGGGCGTGTCGCTGGTCCAGCGTGTGCGTAACCGCGCGGGCAGTCTGCCGATCGTCGTGTTCAGTGGTTCGATCACGCGTGCCGAGGAGGTGCGAGTGCTCGCGGCGCTCTGGGTGACCGGGTATGTGAACGAACACAGCGACGCCCAGCAGATCCTGCCGTCGCTGGCGCCGCACCTTTTTCCGGACAGCTTCAACCGGCGCAGCAGCCCGCGAGTCGTGCTCGCGATCCCGGTGTCTTACCGATTCGACAGAACCATCGCCGGCGCACTGACCCTGAACATCAGCAAGGGCGGGCTGGGGGTCCGCTCGATGAGCCCGCTCCCAGTCACCACGGCGGTGCGCGCGCGCTTCCGGCTTCCCGGCGGGGCCGGCGAGATCGGCGCCGATTCACGAGTGGCATGGAGCGACCGGCGCGTGGGCATGGGCCTGCAGTTCGAAAAGGCGGATGCCGGAGACCAGACTGACGTCGACGACTATGTCGACCGACATCATTTTGGTGACCCCGGCGCGTCACCGCCCGAACGAGAACCTTGACACGATCTCAGCTGTGCTACTACGTTTCTAGTGGGGTGGCGCCGTCGGACCAACCCGAACCGGTTGTGTCCGGTCGAGGGCGTGCCCGGACGGTGAGGACGCAGGCGAGTAGCAGGGCGGCGCCTGCGCGTCCGTTCTCAGGAGTCTCAGGAGGAACCGAATCGTGGTCGAAGTGCAGCACGTGACCAAGCGCTATGGGTCACTGACGGCGGTCGATGACATCAGTTTCAGCGTCGAACGGGGAGAGATCCTGGGGTTCCTCGGTCCCAACGGCGCTGGCAAAACCACGACGATGCGGATCCTGACTGGGTATCTCCCAGCCACCGAGGGCCGGGTACGAGTTGCTGGATTCGACCTGTTCGATCAGCCGATCGAGGCCAAGCGCCGGACAGGATATCTGCCCGAGACACCGCCGCTCTACCCGGAGATGACGGTGGCCGAGTATCTGCAGTTCGTCGCGCGGATCAACAGCGTACCGGCGGGCGACCGGCAGACCCTGATCGGCTCGGCCATGGAACGCACCAGCATCACGGACATGGCCAACCGCTACTGCGGCACGCTGTCGAAGGGGTACCGGCAGCGCGTCGGACTGGCCCAGGCGATCCTGCACAACCCGAACGTCTTGATCCTCGACGAACCGACGGCGGGCCTGGACCCGAGACAGATTATCGAGACGCGACGGCTCATTACCGAGTTGGCGGGCGACCACACGATCATCCTCAGCACGCACATCCTGCCAGAGGTCTCCCAGACCTGCCAGCGGGTCGTCATCATCAACCGAGGCCGCCTGGTTGCCGTCGACACCCCGGACAACCTGACGGCGCGGCTGCAGGGGTCGCAGACCCTGTATCTGCAGATCGACACGCAGGGTGCCGACCCGATCCCGACACTCGAAGGCGTCGCCGGCGTCGTGGGCGTGACGCCCGCCGACGAGCGAAGGGGCGTGGCGGCGTATCACGTCGACTGCGGCAGCGCCACAGACGTCCGACGCGAGCTCTCCCGCGTTGTCGTCGAGAACCGCTGGGGACTGCTGGAGCTGCGGCCGCTGCAGATGAGTCTCGAGGAGATCTTCCTGCAGCTGACCACGGAAGATGCGGCGCCGGACACCCTTGAAGCAAGTTCCCTGACCGAGGCCGATAACGCGCCCGTGGCGGAAACGGAGGCACACGCCGATGAGTAACATCCTCGCCCTTGCGCAGAAGGAGCTGCGGTCCTACTTCATGTCGCCAGTCGCCTACGTGGTGCTCGGGCTGTTCGCGGTGCTCTTCGGGGTGTTCTTCGTGGCGAGCATCAACTTGATGGTACAGCTGAGCATGGGCCAGTTCGGCGCGGGCGGACCACAGATCGTCAACATCAACGAGTTCATGATCCGACCGCTGCTCGGGAACACCGCGGTGGTACTGCTCTTCATGCTCCCGATGTTGACGATGCGGTCCTACGCCGAAGAAAAGCGGTCCGGCACCATGGAGCTGCTGCTGACATCGCCGCTCAGCAACTTCCAGATCGTCATGGGCAAGTTTTTCGGCGCGATGGCACTCTACACACTGATGCTAGCGCTCACTCTAATTCACATCGGGGTACTCTTCTGGTACGGCGAGCCCGAGTGGGCGCCGTTGCTGACCGGGTACCTGGGGTTGCTGCTGATGGGCGGATCATTTATTTCGATCGGTCTAGCGATTTCCAGCACGACGAAGAACCAGATAGTTGCCGGCGTCACCACCTTCGCCATACTCCTGCTGTTCTGGGTGATCAATTGGCTTGGCGACGCCTCCGGCACGACGACGCAGTCCGTGCTGGCGTATCTCTCGGTCCTCGAGCACTTCGACGATTTCTCCAAGGGCGTCATCGACACGACACACCTCACCTACTATGGCAGCTTCATCGCGATCGGGCTATTCCTGACGGCAAAGTCAATGGACAGGGAACGCTGGAGCGGATGACGGCTCACAGACGCACTGACATCCGATGTTGAACAAACTTCTCGGCTTGCTCGGCTGGCTTGGTTCGATCCTGGTGTTCACGGCCGTCGCGGTCTGGTTCGTCCGCCCGGACCTGGAACCGTTGCGGCGAGTGCTGGCGTTCGCTGGGCTGGCGTGCATCCTGCTCTTTGGCGCCGGTCACTGGCGCCAGGTCACGCGGTCGTTCGAGCGGCGGCAGACCCGCTATGGCACGCTGGCAGGCACTGGGCTCGTGCTGGTGCTCACGATCGTCGTGGCGCTCAATTACGTGCTTGCGCGACGCAACGCGCGGTGGGATCTGACCGCCGCGCGGCAGTACTCTCTCTCGGACCAGACACGACGGGTGCTCGAGAACCTGACGGCGCCTGTGCGGATCCTCGTATTCGCCCGCGAACCAGAATTCCCCAGGTATCGAGACCAGCTTGAGGAGTATGCCTACCTATCGAGCCAGGTCAACGTCGACTACGTCGACGCGGACAAGCAACCGCTGCTGGCGCGCCAGTACGAGGTGCAGGCCTACGGCACGATCGTGTTCGACTACGAAGGGCGGGTTGAGCGGGTCGTGTCGGCGGCCGAGCAGGATCTGACCAACGGCCTGATCAAGGTGATTGCGGGCGAGCAGCAGACGGTGTATTTCCTCCAGGGACACGGCGAGAAAGAGCACACGGGCTCCGATCGCGACGGCTACTCGACCGTCTCGGAGGCCCTCGCTCTGGACAACTTCGAGGTCAAGTCGATCGTGCTCGCGCAGCAGGGCACCGTACCCGGAGACGCCACCGTCGTCATCGTCGCCGGACCACAAACCGACCTACTGCCAGGCGAGGTCGAGGCGCTCGGCGCCTATCTGGATCGCGGCGGTAAGCTCTTCGCGCTGGTCGATCCGCCAGCCAACAGGGACACGCCGGTACCGGAAGGACTGTTCGGATTGCTGCGCGAGTGGGGCATCGAGCCGGGCAGCGGTGTCGTGGTCGACGCGAGCGGGATGGGGCAGTTGCTCGGCGCCGATGCCTCGGTCCCGGTGGCGGCCAACTACCCATTTCATCCGATCACCGATGGCTTTAACCTGCTGACCGCGTATCCCCTGGCCCGGTCCGTGAGCGCCGCTGTCGGCAGCGCCGACGGCCGTGTCGCACAGTCGTTCATAGAAACCAGTGCGCAGAGCTGGTCGGAAGCCGATATCGATGCACTGTCGACCGGTCAGGTCGAACTGAACGAGGAGGCCGGTGACCGGCCCGGACCAGTGGCGATCGGTATGGCCGTCTCTGCGCCGGCGCCGGCCGCAACCGCCGATCCGGTGCTAACTGACACCGACACGGACACCGACGACGCCGACACGACGCCCCCGGAGACTCGGCTAGCCGTGGTCGGCGATTCCGATTTTGCCACCAACGGCGTCGTCGGCGTCCAGGGCAACCGCGACATGTTTCTGAACACGGTCAACTGGCTCGCCCAGCAGGAGAACCTCATCGCGATTCGTGCGCGAGAGCCGGAGGATCGCCGCCTCACGCTGACGGCGGACCAGCAGCGGCGGGTGTTCTGGCTGTCGTTACTCCTGGTGCCAGGATTCGTGATCGGCGCGGGTGTCTATACCTGGTGGCGGAGGCGCTGATGCGCGGGCTACGATCCACGCTGGTGCTTTTCGGAGTAGCACTCGGGCTGGGGGCCTACATCTACTTTGTCGAGTCGGAACGGCCACCGGCCGGGACGCCGGAGCCGCTGGAAACGGTGTTCGACTTCGAGTCGGACGACCTGACCCGGCTCTCGGTAACGGCGGAGAACGGCGATCGGACCGTGCTCGAGAAGACCGCCGACCGGTGGCAACTGATCGAACCGTTCGTCGGGGTCGTCGACGTCAGCGAGGTCGTCGCGATGACCTCCAGTCTCGCCGCCGTTGAGATCCAGCGGGTCGCGGCCGAGCCCGAGGACACGCCGGACCTGGCGGCCTTCGGGTTGGCCGAGCCGCGGGTCGAGGTCGAGGTCACGACGACGGCCGGGGCCGACGCGCGGCTACTGATCGGCGCACGAACCTTGACCGGCAACGATCTCTACGCCACGGTCGCCGGGACCAACCGGGTGTTCCTGATCTCCGGGTATCTTGACAGCACCTTCAACCGGACAACCTTCGATCTCCGTAATAAGACCATCCTCAGCTTCGTCCGAAACGACGTCGACTCACTCACTATCGCCGGAACAGATCTAACCGTCAGTCTCCGGAAGGACAACGACCGCTGGTCCCTGGTCAGCCCGATCGAGGCGATCGCTGACCTGGGCATCACCGACGGGCTCGTTGGCCGACTGGGCACCGAACAGATGGCCGCCATCGAGACGGAGCAGGGCGACGAGCTTGAACCCTATGGTCTTGATGTTCCGCGACTGACGGTGACGATAGGATTGGGCGGCTCGGCGGCGACGTTGCTAATCGGGGACGCGACGCCGGCCGGCACCGTGTATGCCAAGGACACCTCCCGCAACATGGTGTTCACGGTCAGCGACTCGCTCGTGACCGAGCTCGAGCAAGGAGTCGACGATTTCCGCCGAAAGAACCTCTTCGCGTTCCGACCGTTCAACGCGACGGCGCTCGAGCTCGACCGCGACGGCTCGCGCTCGACCTTCGAGCGGGTAGAGGCGCCCGCCGAGGGTGGAGCGGCCGGGTGGCGGCGAACCGCGCCGGACGCTGGCGACATCGAGCCGAGCGCGATGGACGACATCCTGACCAAACTGTCTAACCTGCGTGTGGAGTCGTTCGTCGCGTCTCGTGACCGAACCGGGCTCGACGCGCCGGCCGCGACCGTCTCCGTCACCTTCGGCGACGACGGCGAGCAGGAACAGGTCATCGTGGGGCAACCCGGCGACGAGGTGTTCGCCGTGCGCGAGGACGAACCGGGAGCGGCGCGTCTCGACACCCCTGCCTGGAACGAAGTGCTGGAGGCGCTGGAGGCGCTGGAGGCGCTTGAATAGCTGCACCCGGACCCTTCGTTTCACGTTCCACGCCGTCGCGCTCAGAAGCTGCCTCGCCACTCCGGTCTTGCTTTGTATGCTGGTGGGTGCATGCGTCACCGCGCACCCTCCCCGCTCACCAGACGCCGCGGCGCCGAACCCGGCCACTCCCCGCGCTCTGGCCGGCAGATTGACCGCAATCCTCGAGACGCCGGAGGCCGGAAGCGCCCTCTGGGCGGTGTTCGTACGGTCACTCGACTCGGGCGACGTGGTCTACGACCATCAGGGCGACCGGCTCGTGATGCCGGCCTCCACCATGAAGATCGTCACGCTCGCCGTGGCCGCCGAGCGGCTCGGCTGGGACTATCGCTACGAAACTCAGTTACTGTCGGCTGCCCCCGTGGTCGACGGGGTGCTACGCGGCGATCTGATCGTACGGGGCAGCGGCGACCCGACCATCAATACGCGGGCGGGCCGCAGCATGCCGGCGTTCGATGCGTGGGCCGAGACCTTGCTCGCGGCCGGCATCACCACCGTCGACGGACGGGTCATCGGCGATGACGATCTATTCGAGGATGCCGAGCCAGGTTACGGATGGTCCTGGGACGACCTTCCCTACGGCTACGCGACACCGGCCGGGGCGTTGCAGCATCACGACAGTGCTCTGCTGCTCACGATCCAACCGGGGAGCGTGGCCGGCGAGGCGGCGGTGATCGAGGTCGAGCCGCAGGGGACCTGGGTACGTGTGGCGAACCGGGTCGAGACCGTGTCTCCTGACGGCCAAACCGATCTCGGGTTGAGACGGTTGCCAGATGGCACGCTCGAGGCGCGAGGCGCCGTGCCGGCCGGCGCCGTACCACTCTATCGCACCGCGGCGGTGAACAACCCCACGGTCTTCTTCGTGCGTGGACTGAAGCAGACGCTGAAGGATCGTGGTATCGCGGTCTCCGGCGACGCGGGCGATCTCGATGAGCTCGACGCCACGCTGGTCGAGGACGATCTCCGAGTGCTGGCGACCCACTTGTCGCCACCGCTCTCCGACATCGCCGGTACCCTCATGGGTATCAGTCAGAACCTCTATGCAGAGACGCTGCTCCGCACGCTGGACCAGCGCCGCCGACCACGGACGGCCGCGGCCGGACGGAACGCCGTACGGCAGCAACTGGAATCCTGGGGTATTGACCCGAGCCAGATCATCGTCGCCGACGGATCCGGGCTCTCGCGATACAACTATGTGAGCGCGCGCGCGCTCGTCGACATCCTGCAACGGATGCACGACGACCCGAGCCACGCGGCTCCGTTCGCGGCCACCCTGCCGGTCGCCGGTCGTGACGGCACGCTGAAATCGAGACTAACCGGGACAGCTGCCGCCGACAACCTTCACGCAAAAACAGGGTCGATGTCGAACGTGCGCGCGCTGGCGGGCTACGTGACGAGCGGGGACCGGGAAGCCCTGGCGTTCGCCGTGCTGGCCAATAATTTCACCGGCCCGGCCGGCCCCATCCTCACGATCATCGACCAGCTTGTTGACGAGCTGGCGTCGTCCGGACAGTCCGACACCGAACGGTGAGCCCCCACGCCATCAACGCATCGTCGGTGCGCGTCAAGACGCGTGACCAACCGGCCGAGGAGGCGTGGTTCCATTGCCGTGTATACACACAGGTCAACTATCTCGACCGGAGCGAGTCGAAACGCTAGTCCCTGACGTCCGCACCCCGTCGACGACCTCCGGTGCGCGATGTCGGTGTGCGGACACCGCGGGCACGGTCGGGTCGACGAGACCCGCGTGAGCGAACCCGCGGGCACGCAGCTGACAGCTGTCGCAACGGCCGCAGGGGCGTCCGTCCGACGCGGGCGCATAGCAGCTGTGCGTCAGACCGTAGTCGAGCCCCAGACCGTGCCCCCGCTTGATGATCTGGGCCTTGGACCAGCGGACTAGTGGTGCGTGCACCCGGAGCCCTGCGCCCTCGACCCCGGCCCTCGTCGCCAGAGCGGCCAGCCGCTCGAACGCCGCGATGTATTCGGGGCGACAGTCTGGATACCCGGAGTAGTCGAGCGCGTTGACGCCGATGAACAGGTCGTGGGCGCCCAGCACCTCGGCCCAGCCGAGCGCCAGCGAGAGCAACACGGTGTTGCGCGCCGGCACGTAGGTCGAGGGGATTCCGGCGCGGTCCGGCGACTGGTCCATCGGGACCTCCCCGTCACCGGTCAATGCCGAACCGCCGAACGCCGCGAGGTCGACCCCCACTTCGATATGCCGCACGACGCCCAGTGCGCCCGCCACACGGCGGGCCGCGGCCACCTCGCAGGCGTGGAGCTGCCCGTAGCGGATTGTCAAGGCGAACAGGATGAACCCTTCGGCCCGCGCGATCGCGGCGGCCGTATACGAATCGAGGCCGCCGCTCAGCAACACGACCGCTCGTCGCGACACGCCGTCAGCTATCACGATCCCGCCTCCCGGCCAGCGCCAGCCGGCGCTGCCGCTGGCAGGCCCCTTGCCGCTTCGCCACAGGTGCGGCCGAACTGATCAGACCGCCAGCGCTTTTGATTTTAGACCCCACGTGTCTCGGCGCCCCACAGATGCTTGTGCAACTGGACCTGTAGCCGCACCGGCAGATGGTCCTCGAGCACCCATCCAGCGAGCTGCGCGGGTGGCAGCACCGCGTGCACCGGCGAGAACAGCACCGCCCCGCACTGCGTCTCCAGAGCGTGCCGCCGCACTACGTCCCGAGCGAACTCGTAGTCGAGGCGATCGGCGATGACGAACTTGGCCTGGTCGCGCTTCGTCAGCCTGGAGAGATTGTCCCAGGCGTTGCGGTCAGTCTCGCCGCTCACGGGACACTTAATGTCCATGACCTTGACGACCCCCGCCGGCACGCGGGCCACGCTGACGTGCCCGCCGGTCTCCAGCAGCACCGTGGCACCCGATGCCAGCAGCCGGTCCAACAACGGATAGACGTCATCCTGCAGCAGCGGCTCGCCGCCGGTGACCTCGACCAGATCGCACTGATACCGCCCTACCTCAGCGACCACCGTGTCGACGTCGACCTTGCGCCCGCCGTGAAACGCATAAGACGTATCGCACCAGACACAACGCAGGTCGCAGCCGGTCAATCGCACGAAGACGCACGGCCGACCGGTCTGGTCTGATTCACCCTGGATCGAATAGAAGATCTCGTTAACTGTCAGCATCACGGGGCACGCTGCGGCACGATCGTCAGCCTCCATTCTACCCGTAGGGCCGGTGTGATCACCGCACGGTAGCCCGATCGTCGAGCGTGCCGGACGCCAGACTGAGGAGTCGGCCACGCATCGCCACCAAGCTGGTCGCCTGATTCCACCTGGGCGGCGTTGCTCCTCAGTCACACCGACCGCGCTCAAAGCCGGGAAGCCGAGCCCCGGCTTCTTCCGCCGTCTCATAAATCGGCCGTCCGGGGCTCGGCGCCAGCCGCCAGCGACCCCTGATCCGGCGTCGCTGATCTGTGGAGACCGAGTCCTGCGACAGCCTGATTACATCACTTCCCGACCCGGTCCACTCCGATCCGCTGGCACAGCGCCGACACGGCGCACCGAAGACACGTCGGGTAGACGGGCTTGCAGACATTCTGTCCCCAAGTCACCAGATACAGATTGATCAGCGGCCACCAGCGGCGTGCCACCACCTGGTAGAGCGCCTGCTCGGTCTCCTCGGGCGTGCGCGTGGCCACCCACCCCAGGCGGTTGGAAATCCGGTGCACGTGGGTATCCACACAGATGTTGTCCTCGCTCCGGAGCGCCACGATCAGCACGAGATTCGCGGTCTTGCGACCAACCCCAGGCAACGCCAGCAGCTCCGGCATCGTCGTCGGTACTCGGCCGTCATACCGCGCCAGTAGCAGCCGACAGGTCTCCCTGACGTGCCGCGCCTTGTGCCGGTAGAAGCTGACGGGATAGATCAGCGACTCGATCGTACTTGCGTGGATCCGGACCAGCTCGCGCGGCGTCCCGGCGCGGGCGAACAGCCGGTTCGACGCCTCGAGCGTCACCGCATCCCGGGTCTGGGCAGAGAGCATGGTGGCAATCAACACTTTGAACGGATCGGACTGCTCTGCCTCCGCGATCTTCTCGACCGCCGGCTCCGGCATGGACCGCATCGCGGCCGCCAGCTTCCGCATCACCCTGGCTACGTGCCGGCGACTCGGGATAGCCGTCGCGGCCACGGCTTCACCCGCCCGACCGTCTGTCTTGGTCCTGGTCATCACGCTCGGCGCAGTCTGCCCCGCTGTCCAGGCCGAGCAGCGCCAGACGGCCTGAACCCGACACTGGCGAAGCCCCTCCATCTTCGCCACGACTTCGGCGGGCAAGCCAGTCGCTTCTGCCTCCCGACTCACGCCTCTCAGCGCGTGACCGGCGTCACCACCGGCCGGCCGGCGAGCACGGCCAGGACAGTCCGCACGGCACGGTTGGCCATCGCAACCCGGGTCTCGCGGGTGGCGCTGCCGAGGTGCGGCACCAGGCAGACGTTCTTCAGCCTCAGCAGCCCCGCGTGCGCCTGTCGATCAGATGCCAGGTGTCCTCGGCCAGCGGTACATGCAGCGACACGACCTCGAAACTCAGCAGCAGCTGGTCGAGCGACAACTGGGCGGAGGCGGTCTCACCATCGGGGGGCACGCGCCCGTCTCGCACGGCGAAGAGGCGATCGTCGCGGCATCGACCCGGTCGGTGAAGACGCAGATGAGGCCCTTCTTGCCCAGAACCCGCGCGCACAAGGCCTCGTGCGACAGGCCGTTCGGCCCGGTGTGCAGGTCGATGTCGCAGACCGCGTCGAGCCTGGAGAGCACGGCGGAGGGCATCCGTCGCGTCACGAGTACGGCTGGCGTCGTCGGGCGCATGCTTGGGGTGGCCGGTCACCAACCGACCGCCGGTCCTACGCCTCTGGCGAGACACGATCACCGGCCACGGGCTGGATCCAGAGTGGTGCTGCGCCCGGGCTGTCGTGCGGCTAGCGCACCGGATCGATCGGGTCGACAATGCCAACGATCGCGGCGTCCACCGGAGCCGCGCGGCTCCCGATGGCGGCAGCCGCGGCCCGCCCATCGAGCACGAGCAGCACCAGATCGCCGACACCGGCACCGACCGAATCGACCGCCAGGTGCGCCCCGCCCACCGGCTGACCACCCCGGTCCACCGGCTGGGTCAGCAACAGCGTCGCGGCGTCGAGCGCCCGGTTCTTCCGTGTCGCCACAACCGGTCCGATGACTTGCGCCAGACGCATGGTTCGTCCGTCTCCAGATCTCAGCCCTGCGACCCGCGACGGCGCCGAGTCCGTGGCACCGGGCTGGCGTCAACGTCGTCGGTCGGCCAGTAGTCGCAGATTCCGGTGATGCTCGCGTCGGTCGGCACGACGTCCGGGAGAAACGGGAATGACGCTTCACGGCCACGGACGAAGAACACCTCTTCGCCAGTGCCGGCGCCAACGGAGTCGACCGCCACCAACGGCTCGCCCGCCACCGCACGAGCGGGCGACAGCGGCTGTAACACGAGCAGCTTGTGCCCGACCAGACCCGGATCCTTGGTCGTGGCGACGACGTTGCCGATCACCCGCGCTAGCTGCATCGTTTCGAGACTGGTCCGCTTCGTCCGGAGCGCTCGGCAAATCCGCCGACGGTTACCGGTCGGTCGTCACCGGCGAGCGGAGCGAAAACGAAAGACGGTGGTCACACCCAGATCCCTGTGATCACGTCAAGGAATGCGTGTCGACAACATCCACGATACCGACAATGGCGGCGTCGACCGGGCGGTCGGACAGCCCCTCTGCCAGTCGCGCGGAGCTCCCGGTGACGACCAGCACGGTCTCGCCTGTGCCGGCGTCGACGGTGTCGACCGCCACCAGCGGTCCGCCGCGCGGTTCACCGGCCGGCGTCACCGACTGGACCAGCAAAAGCTTGCTCCCGAGCAGACGCTCGTCCTTGCGGGTCGCGACGACGGTGCCGACCACCTTGGCGAGAATCATGTCGTGTTCATCGGCACCACCCGGCGGGCGCGGGGGCAGACACGGCCGGCTGGTCCGCCGATAGCGCGTGACTCTCGCGACGCGTGTTCACGGACCATCGCAACGGCCTGCAACGCCTGGACCGGCACGCCAGCGCACACCGATCACCTGGCGCACACTGTCACTTGTTCGAGCGCTTACCGATCGGCAGGACGTCCTCGAGGTTGCTGTGCGGCCGCGGGATCACATGCACCGACACAAGCTCGCCGACACGACGCGCGGCTGCGGCGCCAGCGTCGGTAGCCGCCTTCACGGCCGCCACGTCGCCCCGGACGATCGCCGTCACGAACCCCGCGCCAATTTTGTCCCAGCCGACCAGCGTCACGTTGGCGGCCTTGACCATAGCGTCCGACGCTTCGATCATCGCGACGAGCCCTTTCGTCTCCACCATTCCGAGCGCCTCACCCATTCTTGCCTCCCGCTACCGTAACTGCCTGACGGCATCCGCGATCAGCGCCGTCAACTCGCGGTATGTTAATCGAATTTCAGCATCCGGGCCTAGCAGACCTTCGTCGGCGGACGCGACCGACCGGACATCGACCAGCCGCGTGCCCGACTGCGACGGCGCTTCAAGCGCCTGACAGAGCCCGTCGTCGCTCTCCTCCTGGCCCGGGGGGCAGATCGGCGCCGGCGCCGCGATGCCGTAGCGGTCCCGAAGATCCTGCAGCCGGTTTACTTCTTCCCGTGACAACAGCCGCTCACGGCCCAGCTGTCTAGCCACCAGGCTGATCCGGGCGAAGTGCTCCACCGTCTCCATCTTGTAGTAGGCAGCGAACAGCTCATGGGCCACCGTCAGGGCACCGTGATTGGCCAACAACACCCCGTCATGGGCGCGGATGTGCCGCCGTACCGCGTCGGCCAGCTCGCTGGTGGAAGGAGTGCCATAATCGGCGATCGGAATGCTCCCGAGAGTGGTCACCACCTCGGCCAAAACCGCGCGGTCGAGTGGGATTCCGGCGACCGCGAAGCCGGTGGCGGTCGGGGGATGCGCGTGCACGACCGCCGTGATCTCCGGCCGGTGCTCGTAGACCGCCAGGTGCATGAGGACTTCGGACGATGGCTCCCGGTCGCCCGTCAATTTCCGCCCGTTGAAATCCGTGGTGACCATCATATCGGGCGTCATGAAACCTTTGGAGACACCGGTCGGGGTCGTCAGCAGCCGGTCGCCGTCGAGCCGCACGCTGATGTTGCCGTCGTTCGACGCGACGAACCCGCGGGCGTGTAACCGCCGCCCAATCTCGACGATGTCGGTGCGCAACTGCTGCTCGATCTGCATCATGCGCCCCGCGCGGATGCTCGCCGCGCCTGCTGAAACGCCGTGCGACAGTCGTCGGAACAGAAGTAGTGCATCTCCCGCTGTCGGCGGAGGGTCAAGGCTCGCGCCTGGTCTACATACGTGCCGCACACCGGGTCACGCACCAGCGGTACTCCCCGCGGCGGAGACACCTGGGGCCGAGCAGCGGCACCCCTGACCAGCCCGCCGAGGAACTTCCACAGCAGCCGCACCACCAGCATCACGACCAGGAACCGGATGAGCCAGGCAAAGACCATGGGTCGGCGGTACGGGCGGTGGCCCCTGTCCTACGGATGTGCCGATCGGATGCGGTCGAGCGCGTCGACGGTGGCGAGCGCCTCGGGGCTACCGGGGGCGACCCGCTGGACTTCTTCCCATGCTTCTATCGCGCCCTCGAGATCGCGTTTCCCGAAAGCGCGGACGATGCCGAGGTTGAGGATCGTCGTGACGTGCGCCGGGTCCACCTGGAGGGATCTAGCGAACTGCGTGAGCGCGCGATCGGCGTCGTCCAGGTAGTAATACGCCATCCCGAGATCGGTGCTGACGTCGACGTCCTCCGGATTCAGTGCCAGCGCCGCCTCAAACCAGGGAACCGCCTCGTCGAAGCGATGGGCATCGAAATAGAGATTGCCGAGATCCACCCGAACCTGAAAATCCTCCGGCGCGCCCTCAGCGGCGGTGCGTAGCTCTGCCGCCTGTACCTCGTCGACGGATGGCACCTGCGCCACCGGCTGGGTCCGAACCGGGGGAGGCGCCTGGGTCGTCTCGACCGGGTCCATCGGACGCTGGCTTTGGACGATCCAGCCCATCAGACTCGCCGCGATCACCAGTGACACGACGAGTGGCAACGATTCAATGCGGTTCATAAAAAATAGTCCGAGCGCCGAACACGGTCGGCCCGATCATAGCAACGACGTCTGAACCACGTCCAATCGCGCACCCGGCGGACGAAGCCGGGCCGGTCGCACGCCGGCACGAGTCAGCAACCCCAACGTCACGGGGCCACGGCGCGGCCTGGCCGGCCCTGCCCTCGTCAGTGCAGCAGGGCGACCATCTCGCGGACGGCCCTCTCCATACCCACCAGCACGGCGCGCGAGACAAGGCTGTGGCCGATGTTGAGCTCTACGATCTCCCGGATGGCGGCGACCGGCTTGATGTTCACGTAGGTCAGCCCGTGCCCACCGAGAACCTCGAGCCCGTCTTCGTGCGCCTGCCGGGCCGCCTGCCGGATTCGGGCAAGCGCCGCGGCCCGTCCATCGGGGCTGGCATCCGCGTAGGAACCGGTGTTGATCTCGATGGCGGTCGCGCCGGTCTGCTGGGCGCACGCGACCTGTTCTGGCATCGCGTCGATGAACAGGCTGACGGCGATGCCCTCCTCCTGGAGCCGACCCACGACGCCGGCAATCGCCACCTGATGCTGGACGACGTCGAGACCGCCGGTCGTGGTCACCTCTTCCGGGTGCTCCGGCACCAGCGTCACCTGGTCCGGCTTCACCTCGGCGGCGACCGCGACCATCTCGTCTGTCACCGCCATCTCCACGTTGAGCCGGGTCGACACGACTTCCCGCAATACTTTCAGATCACGGTCCTGGATATGCCGCCGGTCGCCGCGCAAGTGCACCGTGATGCCATCCGCACCGGCCAGCTCCGCCAAGGCGGCCGCCGTTGCCGGCTCCGGTTCGCGAGCGTGTCGGGCCTGTCGGATCGTGGCCACATGGTCGATGTTGACGCCCAGCCGCATGAGTTCACTCCCGGAATTTGGAATCAGCCTCGGTGGCCATGCCGCGGCTCAGGCGCCCATCCCGTCTCGAGACTCAACCAGATGTGACAAAACCGACCCGCTTTCGGGACGGCGTCGGCTGGCGAGCCGGCCTATTCCTGACTCCTGACCGCTGTGTCCTGCCTCCTGGTGGACAGGCTCTCTCCGAGATCGGCTCGCACGCGTTCCGCGATCGCCTCGGCCAGCACCTCGATCGCCGCCTGGTCGCGTCCCTCGATCATGATCCGCAGCAGTGGCTCAGTGCCCGAATACCGAACAAGTACCCTTCCCTCCCCCGCGAGGCTCCGCTCGGCATCTTCGATGAGCCGTGACACCTCCGGCAGCTCGGCCAACGCGACGCGCCGACGCACCAGCACATTCACCAGCACCTGGGGCCACGGAACCAGTGCCGCGGTCAGGTCGGCCAGGTCCGACCCGGTCTCGATGACCGCCCGCACGACCATCAACATGGTAGCCAGTCCGTCTCCGGTCGCCAGGTGATCGGCAAAGATGATGTGCCCAGACTGCTCGCCGCCGAGCGCGAGGCCGCGACGCCGCATCTCCGCCCACACCAGCCGGTCCCCCACCGAACACCGATGTACCGCGATGCCATCGGCGCGCAACGTATGCTCGAGGCTGATGTTGCTCATCACCGTCGCCACCACCGCCCGTTTCGGCAACCGCCCCGATGCCGCGAGCCTACGCGCCGCAATTAGGAGTACCGCATCACCATTGACGAGCGTGCCCCGATGGTCGACGAATACCACCCGGTCGCCGTCGCCGTCGAAGGCAGCGCCCAGCCGGCATCCGTGCTCGACCACCGCCCGAGCCAGCCGGTCGGGGTGGATGGAGCCGCAATCGAGGTTAATGTTCCGTCCATCCGGCTGGTCGGACAGCACGACAGGGTCCAGTCCCAGCCCACGCAGTACCGCCGGGGCAATCTGGCTGGTAGCACCGTTCGCGCAGTCGATGGCGATACGCAGATCAGCCGCCACCCGCACGCCCTCAAGAATCCGGCTGGCATGGGCGATGTAGGCGTTGCTGATGGCGACGGGCTCGAGCGGCGGAACCTGGCCATCCGGTACCGCCCACGTCCTGTCGGCGACCAACGCCGCGATCCGGGCCTCGAGATCGTCATCTGCCTTCTCACCACGCCCCGTGATGACTTTGACCCCGTTGTCCTGAAACGGGTTATGCGAGGCAGACACGACGAGGCCAGCGTCGAACCCACCGTCGCGCGTGAGAAAGGCGATGGCTGGGGTCGGGAGGAGACCGCCGTCGACGACCTGAGCCCCCTCGCTCTCGATGCCGCGCGCCAGTTGCCTGGTGATCCATTCGCCAGACTCGCGCGTGTCCCGGCCGATAAGCACTCGAATGGCGTCACGCGCCCGGCTGCACGTCCTGACAAGAGCCGCTCCGAGCCGGGCAAGCGTGCGCTCGTCCAACGGAGGTGAGCCTGGCGTACCCCGCACGCCATCGGTCCCGAACAACCCGGCAGACCTGCCATCGAGGGATTCGCTCACCGAAGGTCGACCCGCACCACCCGAGGCTCCTGGTGGGTAACGCGAAAGGCACGGTGCGGCTCGACCGTCACCGACAGGTGGTAAGTCCCGGCCCCCGCGCCGGCGAGGTTGACAAAGGCGCCCACGGCACCGCTGTCAAGCTCGCGCATGAGCTCGGGCGGCCCCTGGACGGTGACGGTGACAGACGGAGGTGTGACCGCGGGGGACAAACCGGACGCCACGTTCCGCACCCGAACCGGCACGTCGGCCAGGATCCGATCGACCGGCGCGCGGACGATCTCAACCGTAACCCGCGTCACGCGTGAGGTCCCAACTCGCAGGTTTGGGTCGGCCACGCCGATCGTGACCATCTCCTCGATCGGCACCGACGCGTTTGTCACATCGAGCGGCTCGGTGATCGCCTCCGACAGTTGGCGCAATCGGCTCAGTGGGCCGGAGACCTCCACCATCGCCGGCTCGGCGAAGACCTTGCCGACGACGAATCCGGCGGCGGGCTGCCCCTCGACAACGGGGACGACCGGCACCATCCTGGGCAACCCCTCCTCATCGAGCGTGAGCGACACGGTCGATGGGATCACCTGCGTCACCTCCACGCCGAGAGGCGCGCGGACACGACCAGCCGTCATATTGAACAGCCGCTGGCCCGACCGCTCAGACCCCAGGTCGATGACCGCGGCGACGTCACCCGCGTCGAGGCGCCCCAGCACCGCCGACGGACCACGCAACCGCACCTCGACCGTTTCGGGCACGTCCACCAGGATCTCCATCGAGCCAGGCAGATTCTCAAATTGCAGCGGGACCCGCAGCCCGCGCTCAGCGATCGGATCCCCGGCGACCGTGCGCCACAGCGCCACGGCCAGCGCGATCGCCAACACCTTCAACCCAACGTCGCGGAAAAACGGAGAGGTCATCATGCGTCGAGTTGTTTCACCTCCTCACGCCGTCGACGGGGCGTGCGATGCCGCATCAGCGCCTCAAGTCGATAGCGGAGCTGTTCCGGCGCCAGATCCTGCTCGATCTGCCCATCGACGACCAGCGAGAGTCGGCCGGTCTCTTCCGAGACCACCAACGCCACGGCATCGGTTTCTTCGCTCAACCCAATCGCGGCGCGGTGACGGGTGCCGAGATCCTTGCTAACGGGAAGATGCACGGTCAGCGGCAGAAAACAGGCGGCGGCCGCAACCCGGCCCTCCTGAATGATGACCGCGCCATCGTGCATGGGCGAGCCCGGGCGGAACACCGTGACCAGCAGATCGTAGCTGACCGCCGCGTCGAGCGGGATACCGCTCTCGACATAATTGCGCAACCCGATCTCCCGCTCGATCGCGACAATGGCGCCGACTCGCTGGTCGGCCAGCATCTGCAACGCCATCACCACCTCCTCGATTATCTCATCGGTCGTCTCGGACCGGCTGAGATAGCGGAAGAACGGGGCACGTCCAAAGTGCACGAGCACGCGCCGGATGTCCCCCTGGAACAGCACGATCGCCGCAAAGACGATGTAGCCGAACATGCCGCGGATTAACCAGTTGAGCGTCTGCAGTGGGGTGAGCTGCGACGCATAGTACAGCCCGATGATCAGAGCGCCGCCTGTGAGAAGCTGAACCGCGTACGTACGACGCACGAGCTTCAGGAATTCGTAGATGAGCAGCGAGACGATGGCGACGTCGAGCAGATCCCACCAGCCGATCTGGTTTGGCCCCAACACGCCGGTCAGCCACTCGATCATGCCTCCCCCCGCGCTGCGAAGCCAGCTGGCGCCGAGTTCAGTGTCCCGTGCGTTCGGATCCGGTCGGCCACTCGGACCACCCGCACCATCTCGCGCACATCGTGCACGCGCACGATGTGCGCTCCCTGTAGGACCGCCGCGGTAACGGCAGCCGCGGTCTCCCACTCGCGGTCCGCCGAACCACCATCACCGTCCGTGGCCAGAAATGACTTCCGCGAGGGACCGACCAGCGTAGGGCAATCCAGCGACGCCAGCTGGCCGACCGACGCCAGCGCCGTATACGTGTGCTCGGCGCGCTTGGCGAACCCGAGACCAGGGTCGACGATGATGCTCGAACGGGCGACACCGGCGTCGGTCGCCGCGGCGATCCGGTCCCCCAGCTCACGAACCACCTCGACGCCGACATCGCGATACTCCGCTTCGTGATACATGTCGCGTGAACGCCCTCGATTGTGCATCAGGACCAACCCGGCGCCACGTTCGGCCACCACCGACGCCAATGCCGGCTCGTAGAGCAAGCCGGACACGTCGTTGACGATCACCGCGCCATGGTCAAGGGCGACCCGCGCGACCTCGGCCTTGTAGGTGTCAACCGACACCGGCACCCGGGCCAGGCCCGTGAGCCGCTCGAGCACGGGCACCACGCGCGCCAACTCCGCCTCCGCCGACAGCGCAGCCGCGCCGGGCCGGGTCGACTCGCCGCCGATGTCCAGCAGATCAGCGCCAGCGGCCTCCAGTTCGAGTGCACGGTCCACGGCCCGGTTCGGATCCAGCCACAGCCCGCCGTCCGAAAACGAGTCCGGGGTCACGTTGACGATCCCCATCACCAGCGTCCGGTCACCCAGCCGCAACGGGGCCGTGTCCGGCAGCGGCACCACGTAGTGACACCGGGGCATCATACGGTCCCCCATAGAGGGCACCAAGGAATCGGCAAACCTGCCCACCGGAGCCCTGACACAGGCGGGAGACCGGAGAGCTTCGCCGCCCTCGGTTGCCCCATGTCGGGCCGGGAAGAGCTCCCAACTAGCTGGTCAATGCTGCGCGAATCGCGGCGTCCACCGGGCGCGGCGGGATCAACACTATTCCTGCACCAGTGGCTTCCCAAGCGACGGCACCACCGGCGGTCGCTCCGTCTCCGGGTTGACCTGCTGATCCGACACGACCGGCTCGGCCTCTACCAGGGCCTCGAGCGGTTGGCCCGAGATAATCCTGGCGACCTGCTCACCGGACAGCACCTCGCGGATCAGCAGCTCTTCAGCAACCCGCAGGAGCGCGCTCTTCTTCTCCTCGAGAACCGAGCGAGCGCGGTCGTAGTTGTCGGTGACGATCCGCTTGATCTCCTGGTCGATCCGGATCGCGGTGTCCTCGCTGTAGTTCTTGTGCTGCGCTAAGTCCCGACCCAGGAAAATCTGCTCTTCCTTCCGGCCGAACGTCAGCGGCCCAACCGCCTCGCTCATGCCCCATTCGCAGACCATTTTGCGGGCGAGGTCGGTGACTCGATCGAGGTCGTTGCCGGCACCGGTCGTCACCATCGCGTTGGTAATCTCCTCGGCGACACGGCCACCAAGCAGTACCGCGACCTGGTCCTGGAGATACTCAAGAGAGTAGTTATGCTTATCGTCGATCGGCAGCTGCTGCGTAACGCCGAGCGCCATCCCTCTCGGGATAATCGTGACCTTGTGGACCGGGTCGGCGTGCTCCAGCACGACGCCCAGCAAGGCGTGACCCGCCTCGTGGATCGCCGTGATCTGCTTCTCCTCGTCGCTGATGATGAGTGACCGGCGCTCCGACCCCATCATGACCTTATCCTTGGCGAACTCGAAGTCCTGCATCATCACGGTCTTCTGATTGTAGCGGGCCGCGTTGAGCGCCGCCTCGTTGACGAGGTTCGCCAGATCCGCGCCACAGAAGCCAGAACTGCCCCGCGCCAGCACATGGATGTCCACGTCGTCAGCCAGTGGGATCTTGCGGGTGTGGACCCCGAGAATGCCCTCCCGGCCCTTCACATCCGGCCGGTTCACGACGATCGTGCGGTCGAAGCGCCCGGGCCGAAGCAGCGCCGGGTCCAGCACGTCGGGACGGTTGGTTGCAGAGACGAGGATGACTCCTTCGTTCGACTCGAACCCGTCCATCTCGACCAATAGTTGATTCAGCGTCTGCTCCCGCTCGTCATGGCCCCCGCCCAGGCCGGCACCCCTATGACGGCCCACGGCGTCAATCTCGTCGATGAACACGATGCACGGCGCGTTTTTCTTCCCCTGCTCGAACAGGTCACGGACACGCGAGGCGCCGACACCGACGAACATCTCCACGAAGTCCGACCCGCTAATCGAGAAAAACGGCACGTTGGCCTCGCCGGCGACGGCCCGCGCCAGTAGGGTCTTGCCGGTCCCAGGAGGCCCCATTAGCAAGACGCCCTTCGGGATCCGACCACCCAGTTTCTGGAACTTCTGCGGCTCGCTAAGAAAGTCGATGATCTCCTGCAGTTCCTCTTTCGGCTCGTCGACACCGGCGACGTCCTTGAACGTCATCTTCTTCTGCGTGCTCGACGACAGCTTGGCTCGGCTCTTGCCGAACGACAGTGCCTTGTTACCGCCGCTCTGGATCTGACGCATGAAGAAGACCCAGAAGCCGATGATCAGCAGGATCGGCGCCCAGGAGTACAGCAGGGTCGCCCAGGGACTCGCTGCCGCCGCCCTCGCCTGGACCACGACGTCGCGCTCGATGAGCTTGTTGGCCAACCCCTCGTATTGCGGGGGCGCGTAGGTACGGAACTGCTCGCCGCTCGACGAGCGGCCGACGATCTCGCTGCCGGTGAGTTCGACGCGGTCGACTTGACCGGCATCGACCCACCGGATGAACTCGCTGAAGCTAACGGAAGTGTCGCCGGTCCGGAACTGGGACGAAACGTTCCAGATCATTAACACCGCGACCACCAGGACCATCCAGAAAAGCAGGCTGCGCGTCGTCGAATTCACGGATTTCCCTCCAGAACTCTCGCTTTCAAGACTAGCACGCTTGCCGCATCCCCCGTGACCCGAAAATCGTCACCGACACCTTGTCCAACGACCCAGACGATGCGATCCCGTGCATCGAGCACCACGGGAATCCGGCCGCGCGCGACGCGACTAACCTTCCGATCGACGAACAGGTCCTGCAGCTTCTTCCGATGCCCGTTAAGACCGAACGGCCGAAACCGGTCTCCAGGCCGCCAGTTCCGCACCGCAAGCGGACCCACCGCCGCTACCGACACCGCTACCTCCCGACCGCTCGCGACCGACTGAGGCCAGGATGAGGTAAGCCCCCCCCCGGACCGCGGCAAGACCGGCGCCGCGCTGATCGTTACGCCAGCCTCTGGAACCGACACCTCGCCGGGCACCTCGAGCCGATAGGCGAACGTCTCCACCAGGGCGACGGTGCCCCGGCCAGCACGGACGGTCAGGCGGATAACACCCTCAAGCCGGTGAGCCCGGCACCCTGGAAAATCGACCCGCGCCGGGTCGTCCACCGCCAGCCGGCGAAGCCGCTCGATGTGGTCGAAGCCAACCGCGCGGCCGGATACGCGCATCAGCGCATCGCGCGCCACGCGCCTCCCCAGCGCCGGGTGCAGCGCCGCCAACCCGGCGGCGTCGATCTCCACACCCTCCGGGGCACCCTGGACGAGACCGGCGCCCCGGTCGCTGGCCGCGCGCGCGAGCCACTCGTCGTCGGCCCGTGCAATCTCGGCCTCCCGAGCGAGCACCTGGACGATTCGCGGCGAGTACGCCCGCAGGTAGGGGAGAAGATCGTGCCGGATCCGGTTGCGGGGCACTTGGCGGTCGAGATTGGACGCATCCTCGTGGAACGATGCCTGCCTGGACGCCAGATACGCGCGCAGCTCGGCACGCGGGACGGTCAACAACGGGCGCACAACCACCCCGGCGCGTGGTCGAATCGCGGAAAACCCGGTGGTACCAGCGCCACGCAGAAGGCGGAGCAAGTAGGTCTCGGCCTGGTCGTCGATCGTGTGCCCCAGCGCCACGCGGCATGCGCCGAGGCGATCCGCCGCCCGCTCGAAAAACGCGTGACGGGCCAGGTGACCTGCATGCTCGACGGAGATCCGCTCCAATCGGGCCATTTCGGCAACGTCCGCCGACTCGACGACGCACGGCAGCCCAAACCGGGCCGCCAGATCCCTGCAGAAACGCTCGTCTTCGTCCGAGTCCGGTGGCCGCAATCGGTGATTGAGATGCGCCACACCGGCCAGCGTGACGGCGCCCCGCCCAGCCAAATCCGCGAGCAGGTAGAGCAGGGCCACCGAATCTCCACCGCCCGACACCGCGGCCAGCACCCGGCCGCCCGCCGGTAGCAGCGCCTGCCGGCGAATGAACACGAGCACGCGTTCGGCGAGTGGATCCATTCTGCTTGCCCAGGCGAACGGACGCTGGCAGACGGTGGTGACGGCCCGCTGCATTCGACCGGCGCCGCATCCGCGTGACGGCGTTGTACCTCGTCGAATATGCCGATGTGCTCCCTCGTCGCGCCTGGTCAGCCAGGCGCAGCGCCCATCTCAATGCGACGCGGGGTGTCACCACGGGCTACTGGGACAATGGTGCCGGTGCAGGGACTTGAACCCCGGACAACGCGGATATGAGCCGCGTGCTCTAACCAGCTGAGCTACACCGGCGAACGTGACCCTGTCTGGTGGCCCGCCGTCGTGGCACCGCGCACCAGACAGGGTAGCTCTTGATTGTATCAATTTCTGGCGCCACCAGCCTTCACGCAGACAGGGTGACATGAGTCTTTTCTAACGCCAAGGGAGACGAAACCCAATACAAGACTCCCGACCCACCCTTCACAGAATCAGCATCGCGTCGCCATAGCTGTAGAAACGGTAGCCACCGCGCACCGCCTCGGCGTAAGCGGCCAGCACGCGCTCGCGTCCGGCGAAGGCGCTGACTAGCAGCAGCAGCGACGACCGGGGTAAATGGAAGTTGGTCAAGAGAGCCCCGACCGCGTGGAACGCGACACCTGGATACAGATAGAGGTCGCTAACACCGCCGCCCACCGGCAGACGACCAGCCCCAACCCGAAACGCCGTTTCGAGCGTGCGGGCGGTGGTGGTGCCAACCGCCACGACTCGTCGGCCCTCTTCCAGGGCTCGGTTGATCGTCTCGGCGGTCGCCGCCGGCACGTCGTAGGGCTCCGGCTCGACACGATGCTCCTCCACGCGGTCGACCCGGATCGGCTGGAACGTGCCATAGCCCACGTGCAGCGTCACACGCAGGACCTCGACCTTACGAGCGCGAAGACGCGTCAGAAGCGCGCCGGTCAAGTGGAGACCGGCGGTCGGCGCCGCCACCGAGCCCCGAACAGTGGCGTAGACCGTCTGGTAGCGCTCGCGGTCGGCCGTGGCAGCCGGCCGTTTGATGTAGGGGGGCAGCGGCACCTGGCCGAGCGCGTCGATCGCGGCCTCGACTGGCGATCCGTCTTCCACCCAGAGCCGGATCGTGCGACGTCCGTGAAACCGGCGCGCGAGCACCTCACCGCACAGCCGAAGCCCCTTTCCCTCGAACGCAACGGCGGCGCCAACCCGTAGCTTCTGCCCTGGGCGCATCAGGGCGTCCCACCGCTCCTCGTCGAGTCGCGTCAGAAGCAAACACTCAACCGCACCACCCCTCGGCACGCGGTGGCCCAGCAGCCGCGCCGGGAACACCCGGGTATCGTTGACGACGAGCAGGTCACCCGGCGCCAGCAGGCCGGGCAAGTCGGCGATGGTCCGGTGCCTGACTGTACCGCTTCCGCGGTCGAGGACCAGGAGCCTGGCCATCTCGCGGTCCGGCGCCGGCGTCTGCGCGATGCGGTCCGGCGGCAGATCGAACTCGAAGTCGGAGACGAACATGCGTGTCCCACAAACCGGTTCTTACCCCGATTCGCCAGCACAGCCAAGCCGACGACCGTCTACATCACCTAGTACGCCCAACGCAGGAGGACGGCGCCGACCGTGAACCCGGCGCCCACCGAGGCAAGAAGTACCAGGTCGCCCTTCTTGAGACGCTGATCGGCGAGCGCGTCGGCAAGCGCCAGCGGAATGGTCGCGCCGGTGGTGTTGCCGAACCGGTCGATGTTGATGACGACCTTCTCCTCAGGCAGTTCAAGCTTGGCGGCGGCGGCCATGATGATCCGCCGGTTCGCCTGGTGCGACACGAACAGGTCCACGTCGGCGGCGCGCAAGCCGTTGCGCTTCAGAATCCGCTTGCACATCTCGCCGGTCTTGCGGACAGCGAATTTGAAGACCGCCGCCCCATCCTGATGCACATAGTGCAGCCGCTGGTCGACCGTCTCGTGAGAAGCCGGCCGCCGGCTGCCCCCGGCTGGCATCTGCAGCGCCGGGCCGCCGCTGCCGTCGATCTCGTGGGCGAAATCGAGGATACCTAGCTCGGGGTCCGCCGCGGGAGACACCACGACTGCCCCGGCCCCGTCACCGAAGATCACGCAGGTAGCACGGTCGTTGTAGTCGATGATTCGGGACATCACGTCGGCGCCGATGGCGAGCGCATGCTCGTGCGCACCGGTGGCCACGAACTGTACGGCGGTCGTCAGGGCGTATGTGAAGCCGGAGCAAGCGGCGCTCAGATCAAAGCCCCAGGCCCCGGTGGCGCCGAGGCGGTTCTGGACCAGACACGCCGTGCTCGGGAAGAACATGTCCGGTGTGGTCGTCCCGACCACGAGAAACTCGATGTCGGATGCTGTGAGACCGGCCTGCGTGATCGCCGCGCGCGCCGCCTCAGCCGCCAGATCCGAGGTCGCCATGTCGTCGTCGGCGATGTGCCGCTCGCGAATTCCAGTACGCTGCAGGATCCACTCGTTCGACGTGTCGACCAGCCGCTCAAGGTCCGCGTTGGTCAGCACTTTCGGTGGTGTAAAGGTGCCCAGCGATGAGATCTGCACTCGTCGGAGTGCTGGTGCCAAGCCATCGCCAGATAGACTCCTGACCGCTTCACTCATCGCTGTCATGTCGTCCTTTCCCGCCGCGCAAGGCTACCAGAGCCGACCCTCGCGGTCCGGTACCAGCATCCCGAAGTAGTCGTAGGCGCGAGCGGTGGCCACCCGCCCACGCGGGGTGCGATCGAGAAACCCGATCTGAATCAGGAACGGCTCGTAGATATCTTCGATCGCCTCTTTTTCCTCGCTGATGGCGGCGGCGATGCTGTTCAACCCGACCGGGCCGCCGCCAAACTTGTCGATGATGGCACGCAGCAGCCGTCGATCGGCCTCGTCGAACCCGTTCGTGTCCACCTCGAGCAGCTCCAGCGCCTGCAGCGCCACAGGCCGGGTGATGGCGCCGTCGGCCCGCACCTGAGCGAAGTCCCGCACCCGCCGTAACAGCCGGTTGGCGACCCGCGGTGTCCCGCGCGAGCGGCGCGCGATTTCGGCGGTTGCGTCGCCGTCGATCGGCACCTCGAAGATGCCGGCTGACCGGCGCACGATCTCCTGAAGGTCGACGTCGCGGTAGAAGTCCAGCCGGTGCACGATGCCGAATCTGGCGCGGAGCGGCGACGTGAGCAACCCGGCGCGGGTCGTCGCCCCGATCAGCGTGAACCGCTGCAGCGGCACCTTCACCGACCGCGCGCTCGGCCCCTGGCCGATGACGATATCGAGCTCGTAGTCCTCCATCGCCGGATAGAGGATCTCCTCGATCACCGGGCTCATCCGGTGGATCTCGTCGATGAAGAGCACCTCGTGCTCCTTGAGATTGGTCAAGATGCCGGCCAGGTCGCCCGGCCGCTCCAGCACGGGCCCGGCCGTCGTCCGGATCTGCACGCCGAGCTCGTTGGCGATGACATACGCCAGCGTGGTCTTGCCGAGCCCGGGCGGACCATAGAGCAGCACATGGTCCAGTGCCTCGCTCCGCTGGCGCGTCGCCGCGATCGAGACCTCGAGGTTTTCGCGTAGCCGCTCCTGTCCAACGTAGGCGTCGAGGGTCCGCGGGCGCAAGCCCGCCTCGAACTGGTCGTCGTCATCCAGACGGACGGCGCTGACCACACGACTTGGTGAAACTTCGTCTGTCAACGGGCGAGCTCCTTCAACGCCTGTTTCAGGGTCTGCTCGAACGTGCCGGCACTGACCTGCAGCGCGGCCTCCACGGCCCGCTCCGCCAGCGGCCGGTGGTAGCCCAGGTTCAGCAGCGCCGACAGAAGGTCATCCCGTGTGTTCATAGCGCCCGACTCGATGTCCTGGCCGTCCGGTTCGGGACCGAGAGCCGCCGGCAGCCGATCCTTCAGCTCAAGCCCCATCCGCTCGGCGGTTTTCTTCCCGACGCCGGGGATGCCGGTCAGCCGCGCCACGTCCCCTTGACGCACCGCCCGGACGAGGTCGGCTGACTCGATCCCGGACAGCACCGCCAGCGCCAGCCGCGGACCGATGCCGGTGATCCCGATCAGCAGCTCGAACAGCTGCAGCTCGAGTGGGGTCGCGAAACCAAACAGCGCGAGCGCCTCCTCCCGCACGTGAGTATGCACCCTGAAGGCCACCTCGGAGCCCGGCTCGCCCAACCCGTAGAACGTCGACAGCGGAATGTGCACGTCGTAGCCGACACCCTGCACGTCGACAATCACCCGGTTCGGGTGTTTCTCGACCAGCCGGCCACAGAGCCGCGCGATCATCCGTCACCCTTGCGGACGATACTGCCGCCAACTACGGATGGTCGCGCCGCGCCCGGCCGGATGTGCCGGCGTCGGCGCGGACGTCACCGTGTGGGCATGACAGACCGCGACCGCTAGCGCGTCCGAGACGTCGTACGGCGACGGTGCGGCCTCGAGCTCGAGCAGCAGCGTGACCATCCGCTGGACCTGCCGTTTGTCCGCCCGGCCGTACCCCACGACGGCACGCTTAACCTCGGCGGGCGTATACTCGGCCACTGGTAGCCCGGCCTTGGACGCCGCCAGCAGCGCCGCCCCCCGAACATGACCCAGCTTCAAAGCGCTGCGCGCGTTGCGGGCAAAGAATACATCCTCGACCGCGACCCACTCGGGCCGATGCCGGGCCAGCTGGGTCGCCAGCGCGTCATAGACGCGTGTCAGTTTGTCCGGAAACGGGATGCGGGCGGGTACCGCGATGGCGCCGCACACGACGAGCCTGCACCGGCTGCCATCGGTGTCGACGCAGCCGTACCCGGTGCACTCTGAGCCGGGGTCAATCCCGAAAATCCTCACGCAGGCGAGGCCTCGATCTCCTTCTCGTCCACGTCGAAGTTCGACCAGACGTGCCGGATGTCGTCCAGATCCTCGAGCAGGCCCACCAGCTTCATCATCTGCTGGGCCGGCTTGCCTTCGAGTGTGACGTAATTCTGCGGCAACATCGCGACCTCGGCCGCCGTCGGCTCGACCCCGAGCGCCCGGACCGCCTCGACGACCGAGTCGAACGTCTCGGGCGTGCTGATGACCTCCCAGCTGTCACCCTCGTCGCGGAAGTCGTCGGCGCCGGCGTCGATGGCGGCCGTCATCAACGCTTCCTCGTCGGCTTTCCCCTGTTCGACCAGCAGGTAGCCCCGCTTCTCGAACATCCATGCCACGCTGTTCGACGAGCCGAGATTCCCTCCGTGCTTGGTCAACAGATGTCGGATCTCGCTGACCGCCCGGTTCTTGTTGTCAGTCAACACCTCGAGTAGCAGGGCGACGCCACCCGGGCCATAGCCCTCGTAGGTAACCTCTTCGTAGCTCACACCCGGCTCTTCGCCGGTACCTCGGCGAATGGCCCGCTTGATGTTGTCGGCCGGCATGTTCCCCGCCTTCGCATCGGCGATGACGGTTCGCAACCGTGGGTTACAGTCTGGGTCGCCGCCGCCGTCACGGGCGGCGACGGTCAATTCCTTGATGATGCGGGTGAACAGCTTGCCACGCTTGGCGTCGGCCGCGCCCTTCTTGTGCTTGATGGAATGCCACTTGGAATGGCCGGACATGGCAGGACTCCGTGACTACGGGTCCGGTCAGGACCCTGGTCGGCATGAAACGTCGAAAATTCTATCACGATCGCCGGCGCCCTTCTCCAGACGACCCCCTTGGGCCGAGCGGCGTGTCTATCCGCTAGCCCGACTTCCTGGCCTCGACGACCCAGGTGTCTGCCTCCGGATGCCACGCGCCACCCTGGTAATCACCCGACACCGTCTCGACGGTGAACCCGGCGCGGCGCAGCCGCCCGGTCATCTGCCGCATCGACAGCGTACGAAACACCAGCGAAAACCGGTGCACGGCGCGGCTCCGGCCACGCCGTTCCACGAACTCCTGGTCGAAGATCGTCAGCCGGCGAGGCAGGTCCTGTCTGACCGACTCGATCAGACTGACCCGCGCCGCACCGCCCTGGCGCCGCCCCCTAAGACTGACCCGACGCTCGTACTCGCGCCAACGCGGCAGGTCCGGCACGATGTCGATAGCGAAGACACCGCCGGACCGGAGCGCGCCGAAAACCGAGTGCAACGTGTCCCGCAGGGCGCGGTCGCGAACTAGTGACTGCAACACCCCGTAGGGCGCGATCACCAGCCGGAAACGGCCCGGTTGCCGGAACGGCAGCCACCGGATGTCTCCCCGCACCAGACGTAACCGATCACCCGTCCGACCGTGCCGGCGCCGTGCCTGCCTGAGCATCGCGTCCGACCGGTCGATGCCGACGACGCCCTCCACCGCCCGCGCCACCGGCACCGACACCCTACCGGTCCCGCACCCCAACTCGAGCACCGGGCCGCCTACCCGCCCGGCCAACCGCCGCCAGAAGTTGACATCGCGACGTCCGACCGTGCGGGCGTTCTCCCAGTCGTAAAACGGCGCGTACTCGTCCCACCCGTGCCACCCCTCCATGTTACGCATGTTCCACACGTCGCGCGTCCGCTCAAGACGCTGGCTCGCCAGGCACGGGTTCGTCGGGCCGGCTCGGTATTATAGAGTTACGCTGTTATGCCGCTTATCCCGGACTGGGCCCCCAATCTCCACCCGCTGCTCGTCCATTTCCCGATCACCCTTCTCATCACGGCGGCCGCCGTGGATCTGGCGAGTGTGCTGATACCGACCAGGCCCGCCGCACGCGACACCGCCACGCTGTTTTACTGCGCCGGCGCATTGATGGCGATGGCCGCGTACTTCAGCGGTCTGAGCGCCGCGCAGTCGCTGACGGTGTCGCCAGAGACCGCCGCCGCCGTCACGGCACACTTCACCTGGGCCGACCGCACGACGTGGTTCTTCGTGTTCTTCGCCTCGCTAAGGGTCGCGTTGTCCTACATCTGGCGACCGACCGCCCGCTGGGCGGCGGTCGTCGTGCTCCTGGTGGCCCTGACCGGTGTCGGGATACTGCTGGTGACCGCGGAGCGGGGAGGCCGGCTCGTGTTCCAATACGGTCTCGGCGTCGCCACCATACCGTCGAGCGGACAGACGTGGACCCTGCCCGACCGGCTCTCCGACGGGACCGAGGTGGCCGCTACACCGGACGGGTCGTGATGCCGCCGGGCCGCAGCAGGCGACGCTCCCCGGGTGACCCAGGCGCGCATCGGGTCAGTCGGGATACCGGCCCGAGCACGAAACAGAGCACGCCGGTGGTGATGGCCAGTATCGCGCCGACACTCACGCCGTCGCCACGGGTGATGAGCATGCCCGCCCCCCAAACGAAGCCCACCGACACACAGGCCAGCGCCAGAGGCAGGAAGATCCGCATCGGGTTGAACAGCGTGATGATGTTCAAGATCACCATCACCGTCTCGAACGCCGTGAGCGTGCTGATGGTGCTCTTCCCCCCGCGTCGCTGGTGGATCGTGATCGTGTGTTCCCGCACCAGGTGGCGCTCGTTGACGAACACCCTGGCGATGATGTCGCTGAACGCCATGGAGTCTGGACAGACCTGAATGTAGCGCCGCGCGAGGTCCGTCCGGTAGAGCTTCAAACCGGAGTTCAAGTCGTAAATCTGGAGCGGCATCAGCACGCGCGTGATCAACCGGATCAGGCTCTTGCCGACTTCACGAAACAGGCTCGACCAATGACGGCCACGATTGCCGACCACCATATCGGCCCTGGTCCGCTGCAGCTCCGCGTACACCGCGTCGAGGTCCTCGAAGCGATGCTGCCCTCGGCGTCGAACGTCACGACGAGATCGGTGGTCGCCTCCCTCACGGCCGTTTTCAGCGCACCACCATAGCCACGGTTGACCTTGTGACGAAGAATCGTGACGCCGACTTCGGCGTCATAGGGTTGCAGCGCCGCTGACGTGCCGTCGACAGAGCAGTCATCGACCACGATCAGCTTCCAGCCGCGCGCCCGCACGAACGCGACCAGCGACGGCATTAGCGCCGGCAGGCTGACCGCTTCGTTGTAGGCGGGCACGACCACCGTCACCGTGCCATTCCGCTCGCTCGGTTTCTCAGCTACCAATATGCGTGCCACCCTCACAAGAAGATAGCCAGGATCCTCACACGGCGAGAAGAGCTACCAGCTATTGGACTTAGCAGTTCTGCAGCGAGCCCCTGTCGGGAACGAGAGCCAGCGCGGAACCGTCAGGCTGGGTCCAGGGCGAGACGGTGCGCCATCGGCACGAACACAATGCCATTGATCGTGCGCTCGGGCCCCGTCTGACGGAACCCGAGTCGCTCGTAGACGGGCATGGCGAACCGCGAGGAGTTGACCGTCACGCGGTCCAAGCCGGGCTTGGCGGGACGTGCCAGCGACAGTGCGCGCATGAGCAGTTCGCGCGCGACACCGTGACGCTGAAACCGACTATCGACGAACAGCAACGAGACGTGGTCGTTGTCGCGCAGCTCGATGACACCGGCATGGCGGTCGCCCGCCATCGCCACCAGCACAAAGTGGTTCGCCAGCGACCGATCGACCAGCGCCGCGGGCTGGACAAACCGTGTGAACTCGGCACGCCCCTCGTCAGAGTACTCCCCCGCGATGAACTCAGTGAACGAGTCGAGGATCAGGCATGACACCGCCGGAGCGTCCGCCGGCTTCATCGCACGATAGGAGATGATCGGATCGGTCATCGCGGGCGCGGGTCAGATGCTCGACGAGATACCAAGATTCTGGCTCCAGGTGAAGAGCGTCAGGCAGCATCGCACGCTGCGACATCGAGCACAAGCACGTGGGACGCGCTCTACTGGGCCACCGCCGCCCGTACGTCACGGGCGCACCGCGCGCCGATGTTGCTGGTCTGCCCGGTCTGCGCGAATGGCAGGCGCACCGAGATTCGCAACGCCGCCTGGAAGTTCAGCCAGGACCCGCCGCGAGCGATGCGGGCGTAACCGGTGGTGGCACCGGGCGGGTCGACGGACGGCGACGACCCGTAGTAGTCGTCGTCGAGCCAGCCGGCGACCCACTCCCAGACGTTGCCGGCCATGTCGTAGAGCCCGAAGTCGTTCGGAAGGAACGAGCGGACCGGCGCCGTGGTCAGCCACTCGTCCGCGCCCCCGGTTGCGCCGGCGCAACACTGGTCCGCTCCATAATTCGCCTGGTCCAGGGATGCCTCGTTGCCCCACCCGTAAACCAGCCCGGTCCGACCGCCGCGGGCGGCGTACTCCCACTCCGCCTCGGTCGGCAGACGGGCACCCGCCCAGGCACAAAAAGCGGCCGCATCGTCCCAACTCAGCAGGACGACCGGATGCCGGTCGGTCTGGCGATACTCCGGGTCGGGGGGTGAGGGATACCCGGTGTCCACGACGAATCGGGCGTATTGCCCGACGGTGACCTCGGCGGCCATCATGTCGAACGGCTCGAGAAACGTGACTTCGTGGCGCGGTCGCTCGTTGTCGAGACAGGCGGTGTCCGCCTCGACGCAGCCCATGAGGAAGGTGCCGGCACGCATGCGGACCCAGCCAAGGTCCGCCGCAGCCTGACGGGCGCCGGGCAAGGACGACGAGCCGCTGACCGTGGTGGCGGCCATTAGCACGACGAGCGTAACCGCCAATGCCACTCCTCGCAACCGTCGATCCTCCTGCGGCCCGTTGAACGACTCCCGACCCTTTTCCGATTCACCACCCAACCGCATACATCATCCGACGCGGGTCGGCGCCAGCCATCAGCGTACCGGTCTCCGGGTTCCGCAGGATCCCCTGCATGCTGCCCATGGAGTACTCCGGAACGGCCTGCACATCGTGCCCCATCTCCTGTAATCGACTGAGAACGAGCGGCGCCATCCGGCCCTCGACACGCACGGTCATGTCCGCGCCCGGCCTGTAGAAGTTCGGGTCGGCGTCGACCGAGATACGGGGCACCTCGATCGCCTCTTGGATCCGCATGCCGAAATCGATCATGTTCAGCAATACTTGGAACTGCGTCTGCCCGATCGTCTCACCGCCAGGCGTACCCAGGGCGAGGAAGAACTCGCCGTCCCGCATCACCAGGGTCGGCGAGTTGTTCAGAATCGGGATCTGCCCACCGCGCACGTAGTTCACGTCGTCCGGATACGGCGAGGTCGAGCCGATCCGGGTGCCATTGTTGAAGAACAACCCGGTGCTCCCCACGACGACGCCGGTGCCCCACCCGCTGCCGAGGGTCGGGGTGGCGACGACGACGTTCCCCTGGCGATCGACAATCGAGAAGCTGGTCGTGCTGCCGGGGTAGGCGGTCTCCGCGAGCCGCGGTCCGCGGACCGGCAGACCAAGCGACGCCGACGTCAACGTCGTCTGGGCCCCGGGCGGTGTGCCATGCTCGGGGTAGGGCGACGCGCGGTCAGGCGAGATCAGCGTCCGCCGCCGGTCGGCGAAGGTCTTGGAGCTCAGGCCTGCAGTCGGCGTCTCGGCGTGCGACGGGTCGGTCACGAAGTGATAGATGTCCGACTTGGCGACGATGATCGACTCAGCGATCAGATGCAGCGTCTCGGCCGAGTTGTGCCCCAGGGCGGCCAGGTCGAACCCCTCGATCAGGTTGAGCTGCATCACGACCTCCAGCCCGCCGCGCGAGGTCGGGGGACTGGAATACACGTCGTAGCCGCGATAGGTCGTGTGGACCGGCTCGGTCCAGATCGGCTCGTAGGCGGCGAAGTCCTCGCGGGTAAACAGCCCGCCGTTCTGCTGATAGAACCGGGCCATCTCGCGGGCGATGTCCCCACGATAGAACCGGTTGAATGCGGCGCGCAGACCGGCCTCGCGGCGCCCGCCGTCAAGCCGCGCGGTCTCCTCGGCCTCCACCAGCTTGTGGAACGTTCTGGCCAGATCCGGGTATCTGAACAGCTGCCCCTCGACCGGCGGCACGCCATCGGGCAGAAACACGGCGGCGGTCGAGGGATACCGCGCGAGCAGCGCACGAGAGCCGGTGATCGAGCTGGCGACGAACGGGTCCAGCGGATGCCCGCGCTCTGCGTACTCGATCGCCGGCTCGAGCACCTGCCCGAGCGTCATCGTGCCGAACCGCTCCAGCAGGACGGTCCAGCCACCGAGCAGCCCCGGCACCACGCCGGCTTTCATGCCGCGGTCCAGCTCTTCCGGGGTGATCGCGGCCGCGTCGAGCGTCTTCGGCGCCGCCCCGGTGGCGTTCAGCGAGTAGACGCGGTCGGTGTCGGCGTCATAGATCGTCATGAAGCCGTTTCCACCGGCGCCGGACATCATCGGCTCGACTTGGTTCAGGGTCGCCAGCACCGCTACGGCCGCGTCGGCCGCCGTACCGCCCTGCATCAGGATGCGCATGCCGGCCATCGACGCGAGCGGGTGACCGGCCGTCACCAGGCCGTGAACACCCGGCACCGCCGGACGGTGGGCCACGAGCCCGTCGGTGATCGGCTCGGCGCTCAGCTCCACCATCACGGCGTCGGGCTCGGCCACGTCGGTGGTCCCGCCGGAGCAGCCGGCGGCGAGACCGGCCAGGGCGACCAACGCCACGTACGTGCGGAACGGCGGCATCGGTGTGCCTCCTCTCTGAAGCGCGGATGAAGACGAAACGTTGTACGGCTTATCCCCACGAGCGCAGCGGGTCGTCCGAGTCCCTCGGTCAGCGCCGGGTCCTGGCGCTGGCCCTGTCGGAACCACACACGCGGATACTGACGAGACCATCCCGGCGCTATCCCTCCATCGTCAGGACCGTCGAACCGGTCGTCTTCCGCGCTTCCAGGTCGCGATGCGCCTGCGCGGCGTCCCGGAGCGGAAACGCCTGGCTGACCTCCACCTTGACGGCGCCGCTTCCCACGACGTCGAACAGCTCGGTCGTGGTCGCCTCGAGCTCCGCCCGGGTGGCGATGTAGCTGGCCAGCGTCGGCCGGGTCAGAAACAGCGAGCCTTTCGCGGCCAGGAGACCGGGATTGAAAGCTTCGACCGCACCAGAAGCGTTGCCATAGCTGACCATCAGACCGCGCGGCCGCAGACAGTCGAGCGACGTCATGAAGGTGTCCCGCCCGACCGAGTCGAAGACCACGGGTACCCCAGCACCGCCGGTCAATGCCTTGACGCGCTCGACGACGTTCTCCCGCGTGTAGACGATCGGGTGGTCGCATCCGTGCGCCTGCGCCCGCGCCGCCTTCTCGTCGCTGCCGACCGTGCCGATGACCGTGGCGCCGAGATGCTTGGCCCACTGACAGGCGATGAGCCCGACACCTCCGGCGGCGGCATGCAGCAGGATGGTGTCGCCCGCCCCGACCGGGTAGATCCGGCGCAGCAGGTACTGCACCGTGCACCCCTTGAGCAACATCGCAGCCGCCTGCCACTCGGTGATCCCGTTCGGGATCTTGACCAGCCGCTGAGCGTCGAGCACACGCCGCTCGGCATAGCCGCCCAGGCTCATGCAATAGGCAACCCGGTCGCCGACGCCTACCTCGGACACGCCGTCTCCCACGGCCTCCACCACGCCGGCACCTTCAGTGCCGATGATGGCCGGCATCGCCGGTACCGGGTAAAGCCCGGTGCGGTGGTACACGTCGATGAAGTTGAGCCCGGCAGCCGTCTGCCGGATCAGCGCCTGACCGGCCCCGGGTGTCCCGGGGTCCACGTCGTCCCAACGTAACACCTCAGGTCCGCCATACTTGTGAATACGGATCGCTTTCGTCATTGCCTTCATTGTCTGCCTCTGCGCCTCCTCCGCCCATCCGGCGGGCCCGGGAATGATACTGCGGTCCCGTGCACGGCACCATGACACGCGGAGCCAGTTCACCGAAGTTCGCCGGCTGCAGCGAGCGCCGGCGAGCGAACGTGGGTGACAACACGGGTCCGTTTCGGCAAACTGTCATGACATGGCAGGTTCCGCCTTCGATGCGCACCACCCACCTGACCCTGCGCTGGTCGCCGACTGCGTCCATTGCGGATTCTGCCTACCCGCCTGCCCGACCTATCTGCTATGGGGACGCGAGACTGACTCGCCGCGTGGACGGATTGCGCTCATCAAGGGCTGTCTCGACGGCGAGACCGCCATCACCGACCGCTTCGTTCGCCATTTCGATACCTGTCTGGGCTGCATGGCCTGTGTCACCGCCTGCCCGTCGGGCGTGCACTACGACACGCTGGTCGCGGCCACGCGACCCCAGATCGAACGGCGGGCGGACCGGGCGTTGGGCGACAGGCTGTTCCGGCGGCTGATCTTTGCGCTGCTTCCCTACCCGGCCCGCCTACGCCTGGCCGCCGTCAAGTTGTGGGCATACCAGCGGCTCGGACTCCAGCGGCTGGCGCGCACCAGCGGATTGCTGAGCCTACTCCCGGCCCGGCTGCGCGCCATGGAGGCGGTGCTGCCATCGGTGTCGCTGCGTGGCGCCTGGTCGACCCCGCCTGTTCGGGTGCCGGCCATCGGCGAGCGACGCCGGCGCGTGGGTCTGCTGCTCGGATGCGTGCAGCGGGTCTTCTTCGACAAAGTGAATACGGCGACCATCCGGGTGCTCGCGGCCGAAGGATGCGAGGTCGTCATTCCCCCGTCCCAGGCCTGCTGTGGCGCGTTGATGCTGCACGCCGGGCTCGAGCAGGACGCCGCCGAGATGGCGCGACGGTTCATCGACGCCTTCGAGGCGGAAGCAGCCGATGTCGACACCATCGTGATTAACTCCGCCGGCTGCGGCTCGACGCTGAAAGAGTACGGCCACCTGCTGCGAGACGACCCGGTCTACGCCGACCGGGCACGCGTGCTGGCGGGCAGGTGCCAGGATGTCTCGGAGCTGCTCGACGAACTGGAGCCCCGGGCGCCGCGCCACCCCGTGCCGCTGCGGATCGCCTACCACGATGCCTGCCACCTGCAGCACGCTCAGGGTGTCAGCGCCGAGCCCAGACGGGTGCTCGCAACGATCCCGGAGCTTGAGCTGCGCGAGATCCCGGAAGCGGGCATCTGCTGCGGCTCGGCCGGCATCTACAACCTGGTCGAGCCGGAGACGGCTGGTGATCTCGGCGACCGGAAGGCCAGGCACATCCTGACGACCGGCGCCGAGGCGGTCGTGTCGAGCAACCCGGGATGCCTGCTGCAGATCGCGAGCCGGCTCGATCAGGCCGGCAAGCCAACCAGGACGTTCCACCTGGTCGAGCTGGTGGATGCCTCGATCAGAGGACGGAAGCTCTGAGCCGCACGGCGGTCTGATCCTCGCTGGCCAGGCTTGCTCACAACCCGCCGGGGCCGCGACCGGGGTTCAGCGTGCCGGTCGGGTCGAAACGGCGCTTGACCTCCCGCATGATCCGTAGGCCGTCGCCAACCGGGCCCCAGACGTCGACCAGCGCCTTGAGCTCCGGGTCGGCGCGCTGGATCGTCGCGCTGCCACGGCCGGCCGGTAGCCGCTCTCGCAACGTGGTGACCAGCGACGCCTGTTCCAGCACCGGCCCGGTCAGCCCGAGATACAGCACCCCCAAACCAGCGCGACCGATCGCCACGTAGTCGAGCCCGCGTGCGCCCGCCGCTTCATCCAGCCAAACCAGGGTCGCCGACAGCTCGCTCGGAACGATCGACAACTTGACGATCGTCCCCTCGCGGTCGAACATCAGGGTCTCGTGCGTGCGCCAGGCGGCAGTCTCGTCCTCGCCGCTCAGGATGACCGGCGTGCCGCCGTGGCCCCGCCCCAGCGCCGCTGCCTGATCGGCCTGCTCGACCACGACGCTCTCGACCGACTCAAACCGGATGAGCATCCTCGCCGGGGGCGTGGACAGCTCCAGCGCGGTCGGCGTGGAGGCGTGGGCCAGCAGATCGGCGGCGAACGGGCCGAACCGCGCGCTCTCGGGCAACTCGACCGATACGGTGCGCGAGGCCTCGGCCACCGGCGCCAGCTTGAAGGTGGCGGTTAGGATGACGCCGAGGCACCCGAACGAGCCAGTCAACAACCGTGCGAGGTCGTAGCCAGCGACGTTCTTGACGACGATGCCTCCGCTCTTCGCCAGCAAGCCGTCGGCCCGCGCCAGCGTCATCCCGATAATCAGGTCGCGCGGCGCCCCGTGGCGCTGTCGCCGCGGCCCACTATCGTTCGCCGCGACAATGCCGCCGATCGTCGCCCGGTCGCCCCACGGCGAGTCGAGCGGCAGCCACTGGCGATGCCGGCCCAGCACGTCGTTCGTCGCGGCGAGCGTCGCGCCAGCCTGCACGGTGGCGGTCAGGTCATCGTGGCGCTGCTCGACTGCAGTCATCCCCTTGGTCGACAACACGAGGTCGACCGACTCCGGTGGCGGCCCCCAGCCTAGCTTCGTGCCGCCGCCCCGCACCACCACCCTGCGCCCGGTTTCGGTCGCCCAGGCGAGTGTCTTCGCCATGCCGCCGGCTGTCGCCGGCGTGGCGACCACGCCGGGCACGACACCGTCGATCGCGTCAGCCACCGAGCCCGGGCGGGCGACCGCGGCGCCGACCCGCGCGTCGATCTCGGCCACGAGCGCGTCGGGTGCGGGCGACTGGCTCTGCATCGGGTGTCCCGGGTCTCGTGTCAGACGCGTTCGGCGATACCGGCGATCTCGACCGGGTGCGCGCGATACGGCCCGGGGACCTCGCCGCACAGACGCGGGGTGGGAAACAGCTTGCCGGGGTTGCAGAGCTGATCTGGGTCGAACGCGACGCGCACCAACTGCATCGTCTCGATGTCCACGGGAGTGAACATCTTGGGCATGTGACACGCCTTGTCGGCGCCGATGCCATGCTCGCCGGTCAGCGACCCGCCGACATCGAGACAGTAGGTCAGGATCTCCGAGGCGACCTGCTCGGCCAAGTCGGCCTGACCCTCGACCGCGTCGTCGTAGCAGACGAGCGGGTGCAGATTGCCATCGCCCGCGTGGAACACGTTGCCAATCGTGAGCCCGGACTCAATCGCGAGCTGGCGGATCCGCCGCAACACCTCCGGCAGTCGGCTGCGCGGGATCACGCCGTCCTGCACGTAGTAGTTTGGCGCGACCCGCCCCATCGCCGCGAACGCCGCCTTGCGACCCATCCAGATCCGCTCTCGCTGCGCCTCATCGCGCGCCACCTGCACCCCCCAGGCGTGGTGCCGGGCGCACACGCTGTCGACCCTCGCGAACAGAGCCGCCACCTCACTCCGCGGCCCGTCGAGCTCGACGATGAGCACCGCCTCGGCATCCGGAAAACCCGGATGCACCGCCGCCTCGGCGGCCCGGATCGTTGTACGGTCCATCATCTCGAGCGCCGCCGGGATGATTCCGGCCGCGATGATGTCGGACACCGCGTTCCCGGCGGCATCGGTCGAATCGAACGCCGCCAGCAGCGTCTGCACCGCCTCGGGGCGACGCAGCAGCCTAAGCGTCACCTTGGTGACGACCGCGAGTGTCCCCTCCGACCCGACGAGCACCCCCAGCAGATCGAGACCGGGGCTGTCAAGCGCCGCACCGCCCAGGTGCACCAGCTCACCGTCAGCCAGCACCGCCTGGACGCCAAGCACGTGATGGACCGTAAAGCCGTACTTGAGGCAGTGGGCCCCCCCGGAGTTCTCGGCGACATTGCCTCCGATCGAGCAGATGACCTGGCTGGAAGGGTCGGGCGCATAGTAGTAGCCGGCCGCCGCCACTTGCCGGGTCACCTCCAGGTTCACGACCCCTGGCTCGACGGTGATCCGCCGGTTCGGGATGTCGACGTCGAGTACCCGATTCAACCGAGTCATGACGATCAACACGCCGTCGGGATGCGGCAACGCCCCGCCCGAGAGCCCGGTGCCTTGACCACGCGCCACGAAGGGTACCCGAGCCCGGTGACACAGCCGGACCACACGCTGCACCTGGTCCAGCGTGTCGGGCAACACCGCCACCGCCGGCCGCTCGCGCAGCCGGACGAGCCCGTCCGACGCGTAGGTCAGCAGCTCGCCGGTCTCGCGAACCAGACCGTCCAGTCCGACGATCTTCTCCAGCTCGTCGAGGAAGGCGGCGTCCATCACGGTCTCGCGTACAGATCGATGACACGCTCGATCGCCCGGCGGCACACGCGGCAGAACCCGACTGGGTTACGTGTGAACATGATGCAGTCGGCCTCGGGCCGAAACAGCCCGGTCGATTCGTAGGAGGCACCCTCGAACGCGCCGACCTGCCCTGCATGCTCCATCCCGCCGAGCAGCGCGGTTTCCCGCTCCATCTGCTCGGTGAACAGCTGGTCCATCACCGTCTCGGGCGCCCCGTCGTCGCGCAGCGCGCGACGCTCGCCTTGCGCGGCGACGCTCTCCGCCTCGAACCGCGCCTTGTCCCACGGGGTCGGCAGCGGGGTGTCCGGTTCAACCAGGTCGCCCCATTTCACCTGGGCGGGGTCGTGCAACGCGGTGACGTTGGGCTCCCACGGCTCCAAATGATACGTGGCGCCGGTCTCGTAGGCCACGTCCGACGTGTAGTACTCGTCGGCCAAACCGGCGAAGTGATGGCCGAACTCGTGGACGAACACGTACTCGGCGAACCCAGTATCGGCCGCCGCCGTCGCCTGAAAATTAAAGATCCCGCCGCCGCCATACTGCGCTTCGTTGACGAGGATCTCGAGGAACTCGTACGGGGCCGCCGACGCGGCGTCCCGGAGTGCGCGGTTGTCGTAGGTAAGCAGGTACCGCTCCGAATCGAAGATGTTGTACTCGGCCGACAGCGGCGTGCGCCGGAACTGCCCGGCGCGCGGCCGGCTGACGCCAGACTCGGCCGACTGCAGATCGAGCCCCCACACGTTGAAGTCGTCCTTCCGGCTCCGGAACGGTTCCTCTTCGAACAACGCGGTCGCCAGCCGCGTCGCATCGGCATGAAACTTCGGCAGCTCCGCCGCGGTGTAGCCCTCGCCGATCACCAGCAGGTCGACACGCTCTGACGGCGGGCCGTTCTCGAACAGCGGCCAGACTTCGCTCGTCGGCGCCCGGTCGGTCGGGTTGACGAACCGCGAGTTCGGGTCGATCACCGTGGACCAGAACTCGTGAAAGCTGTTCGCCGCGTCGCGGGTCTTCAGCACCACCTGGACCGGCGCCTTCGGCCAGGGAAACCGCAGCGACTCGTGGAAGCTACGATAGACCTCCCGCGACTCGGCGGTGGTCTCCCACTCGCCGTAGATCGACGCGAAGCCGCGCGAGTACAGGATCCGGTTCGTGCGCCGGTCGACCACCTCGAAGAGATACTTCCCCAGGTTCAGACCATCCACCAGCCGCGTGCGGCTGCCGGCCCACGGTCCGTCCGAGACCACCTGGTCTAGGCTGACGATTTCCTGCCCGGGGCCGCCCGAGTGCACGTAGTCCACCCGCATCGTCTTGTCCCGAAAGAACGTGTCGAAGTCGGACGGCGCCTGACCGGTGGTCTGGCTACCGAACGCGAGCGTCAAACCCAAGGCCGACACAAAGGCGATGAACCGCCGAGTGCGAGTCATGGCGGTATTCTAACGTCTAGACGGGGCTGCGCCCCGAACCCCTCGCGGGCGCGCCGTGGAGACCCCAAGGCCCCACTCCGCGCCCGCGAGGCGCGCACGGGCGCGCCGGGCCGTCACCGATGGTCCGGAACGAGCACGAAACTCTCGTTTGGGACCGCATAACGGCCCAGGAGAGAATCGTCCTAGGAAACAGGCGACCGGAGACGCCGGAGCGAACGACGGGCGCCGCGACGGGCGCCCTCCGCACCGATCGCACCATACGTTATACTGGCTGCGGCTAGCTGCAGCCAGCGCCGCTCAGCGACCACCTTCCCAGCCTTCGCCAGGGCCTCGACCGGCGGGTCGAGGCTCCCGTCTCCGGGGGTGCTGTCTCCGCAGGAACGGGTTCGTAGACCGACGGCCACCATGACTGCACTACCGCTGCCTGACGACGCACCCCCTGAGCGCGCAACCAAGCACACCGCGATCGGTGTCGGGCTTAACCTGCTGTTGCTGGCCATGATCGGCTACGGCTACCGGCAGTCAGAAACCTGGAAATGGGCCTGGGTGCTGGTCGGCCTCCCGATTGCCGTCGTCACTATCCGGTACGCGTGGCACCTGATGCGATCCGGTTCCTGACGTCGTACGTCGTCGACGCCGAACGGCACAACTAGACACGCGGGTGACTGTCTGTTTCGATCCGCGTGCCCCCAAGACACGGGTCGACGAGCGCCGGGCAGATGCAGCGGGCGTTCACCACGAGCGCCTGAGCCCGGAGCGGCCGCAGGGGTACAGAGGTCTAGCGTCAATCCGAAACGACGGGCTCACCCGCGGACAATCGGACGGGTGCGGGGCAGCTTGCCGCGATACGCCAGCCAGCCGACGAGCGCAAGGACGCCGGCGAAGACCATCAACTTCAGGATATCGCCAGACCGACCGGCGGGCAGCACGGCATACAGGAACCAGAGGATCGGCTGCGCGCAGCAGATCGCCCAGACCGAGCAGTAGAAATAGCGGCGCTCGTGCCCTTCGCCCCGGGTCGACGCCTTCGCCCGCGGCAACCGGCCGGCCAGCCCCAGCACCCACACCGTGGTGGCCAGCGGAAAGTAGGCAACCTCGTACATCTGCCGCAGGTTCCACACGCCGGTGACGATGGCCACGACGAGCCCGGCGATGTTGAGCAGGCCGAACGAGACCAGTGCACTCCAGGCGAACGTGTAACAGACACGGCGGTGGAGCGGGTTCGGACGATCCTCGATGAACCGGTCGATGTAGGGCCGCGGCTCGCACCCTGGCAGTCGACCGCGAAGCCCGGCGATGCCGGTTCCGGCCAGGACCACGCCGAGCCAGAGGGCCATCCGCCGATCGAACCCGCGCTCGAACAGGTCGAAGGTGAGCGGCCACGGCATGATGAAGAAGACGAAGATCCAGAGCGGCCAGTGCGCCAACCGGTAGTAGAGCTTGTTGCGGGAACGGATCTTCCGTTCGTTGGCGAGCTCGACCGGAATCCCCGGCCCCATCGCCCGCACGCTCTTCTCGATAGTCACTGGTGGCTCACTCAGCTCGTATACCGTACCGACAGATCGCCGGCGCGCTCGAGCGCCGCGTCGGCAACCATCAATGGACTAGCCATGCCCAAGTGCACCGGTGCGCTTCCCCCACTACAAGGCGACGCCGAAGAACTGACCTGCCCCCTGCGACCGCGCCAGCTGTTAAGAGAGAGCAAAGCTCATATGTGGCCCGTCGACTGTCGCTGGCGTGCCCGACATACTCGACCTCAGCAACTGCTCGACGAGATGGGATGCGTTCGAACGATCGTCCTTGTCCATGTTCGGGCGAGATGGGCGCCGGGTCTCCGCCGGGAAGCAAGACGGGATCGTACGACGCCCTCGGTGCCTGGCCGGACTTATGACACGTGACACCAAGCTTAGAATAGCAGCATGTCCTGGACGAACCGGTGACGAGCGTCGGCGTCGTACTCATGCCGCGCCCATCCACGGCGCGGCGCGACAAGAGAGCATGCGGACCGTCTACTGAGCCCCAAGCCCAGCATCGTCCTTCGCGGGATGCCCAGCCCGGTGAACGCTACTGATTCACCCCGAACCGGCAGCTCGTCCCAGAACGAGCCGAGCACGAACCTGCCGTCCGGTGTGCCGTGGGTGAACCAGCACGACAAGACGGGGCTGGTGGTGTCACCCGGCGACGCCGACGGTCTGCGACGAGCGCTGCTGGCGCTGCTCACGGATCGGCCACGCCGGGCGGCGCTCGGGCACTACACGCGCCAGCGGGTGGACCGAGAGTTTACGCTGAGACGCATGGCGAAGCTGACCGGGGGGCTGTATCGTGAGGTACTCGCCGAACGGGCGGCGAACACGTAGTCGTAGGAGCGTGTGATGACGGCACAGCCGAAGCGGATCATCGTGACCGGCGGCAGCGGGTTTCTGGGTACGCGGCTCGTGTCCCTGATGCGTGATCGGGGACACGACAACATCTTCGTCCCGCGCCGGCGGGACTATGACCTGATCCGATCCGACGCGGTCGCCCGGTTGTTCGAAGAGCATCCAGCCGACCTGGTCATCCATCTGGCCGCCGTCGTTGGGGGCATCGGCGCGAACCGGGAGCGGCCCGGGGAGTTCTTCTACCAGAACCTGATGATGGGGGTGCAACTCATCGATGAGGCTCGACAACGCGGTGTGGACAAGTTCCTGTCGGTCGGCACCATCTGCGCGTATCCGAAACACACACCGGTGCCGTTCCGCGAAGAGAGCCTGTGGGACGGGTATCCGGAAGAGACTAACGCTCCCTACGGTCTGGCGAAAAAGATGCTGCTGGTCCAGGGCCAAGCCTATCGGCTGCAATACGGGTTCAACGCGATCTACGTCCTGCCGACGAACCTGTACGGACCGGGCGACAGCTTCGACCCACGCTCGTGCCACGTCATTCCGGCCCTGATCCGGAAGTTCGTCGAGGCGCAGGAGGCCGGGCGACCGGCAGTCGAGGTATGGGGCAGCGGCGCCGCAACCCGCGAGTTCCTGTATGTCGATGACGCGGCCGAGGCGATCGCACTGGCGGTTGAGCGGTTCAACGGCGCCGAACCGATCAACATCGGGTCTGGGCAGGAGATCGCCATCAGCGCCCTCGCGGAGAGGATCCGCCAACTGGTTGGCTTCGAGGGGGAGATTGTCTGGGACCACTCGAAGCCGGACGGGCAGCCTCGCCGGCTGACCGATGGATCGCGGGCGCGCGCCGCCTTCGGGTTCCGGGCGACGACGACGCTCGATGAGGGCCTCCGACGGACCGTGGAATGGTTTCGGGAGCACCGCCCGGGCGGCTCTCCGTCGCACCACATACCGGCATGACGACCGCCGAGCCGCGGGCCAGCGCGGCGACCGATCACATCCGGACGGTGCCCTGTCCCTGGATCAAGCACGCCCTCGACGTGACGCTGTCCGGCCTCGTACTCTCCGCTCCACCGTAGTTGCTGTTCGCGCTGGCGATCAAACTGCGGGACGACGAGCGGGTGTTCTTCGTGCGGGATCGGATTGCCGAGGGCGGTCGCCTTTTCAAGGCGTTGAAGTTTCGATCCATGGTGCCGGACGCTGAGGCTGGGGTCGGCGCGGTCCAGGCGGCTGAGGACGACCCACGGGTAACCCCGGTGGGACGGCTGCTGCGTGAGAAAGCACCGCTTAGTGGTCTAGTTCGAAATGGACCGCCACCAAGAGCCGCTTCCAGACCGGCCTGGCCGAACGGCACGCTGGCTCAGCGTCGCCGTCTGCATGACAATCGTCCGACGCTGCCGACGCAACCGCCCTCCGGCGAACAGCGGCCCGTCACGGCCAGAGAAACAAACAGCCCGACGCCAAGAGGCGTCGGGCTGCAAGAGAATCCCGGCGGTGACCTACTCTCCCACACAGTTACCCGTGCAGTACCATCGGCGGTAAAGGGCTTAACTGCCGTGTTCGGAATGGGAACGGGTGGAACCCCTCTCCTATTGCCACCGGGAAACGCGGGGGCCGAGCCAGCGCTCGACCGAAACTGCCAGAAAAGAACGAACGCAGCCTACACATACGGTAGCACTGCGTGACAATCCGCCCTCGCCGAAGCTACGGCGGACCCGCCGACGCCATCCTGGCGAAGGCGAGCTGAATACCCTACAAACGGTAGTCTCTCCTCCCACCGCAGAACGCAGTGTTAAAAAAAGAGGATAATGGTCAAGCCTCACGGCTGATTAGTACCAGTTAGCTCAAGCCCTCGCGGGCCTTACACACCTGGCCTATCACCTGGTAATCTTCCAGGAGCCTTCAGGAGCCGAAGCTCGGGAGATCTCATCTTGGGGAGGGTTTCACGCTTAGATGCTTTCAGCGTTTCTCCCGTCCGAACGTAGCTACCCAGCGCTGCCGCTGGCGCGACAACTGGTACACCAGAGGTCCGTCCATCCCGGTCCTCTCGTACTAGGGACAGCCCCCCTCAAATCTCCTGCGCCCATGGCAGATAGGGACCGAACTGTCTCGCGACGTTCTAAACCCAGCTCACGTACCACTTTAATCGGCGAACAGCCGAACCCTTGGAACCTGCTTCAGCTCCAGGATGTGATGAGCCGACATCGAGGTGCCAAACCTTGGCGTCGATATGAACTCTTGGCCAAGATAAGCCTGTTATCCCCGGCGTACCTTTTATCCGTTGAGCGATGGCCCTTCCATGCGG
>CAUZDS010000005.1:0-129983 GCA_963578725.1 Vicinamibacteria bacterium | reverse complement strand
GGTGCTGTCGTACAGATAGTCCCCAACGAACAGCAGCTGGGGCCAGCGCGGATCGGGGCTGTGCCGCTGGCGCAATGATAGCAGCGGCACCCCGCCGGGTAGCCCGCAGACCCCGGCTGCTCCGGTCCACCGGTCCACGTATCCGCGCAGCATTATGCTATCGGTTAACTTCAGTTCTGGAGGCATCGCATCCAGCACGGCGGAGGTAATTTCGTCGTCAGAGCGGAAGGACAGCGCGAGGGCGTTCGCGCCCGCGATCAACCAACTCTGGATACCGAGGCCGGTCTGGCCGTCGTCGGGCGATTGGTCATAGACCGTCACGCCGCCGAACGCGTCGCTAACGAAGTATTGCTCCGGGAAGTGGTGACGCCAGAACCGTGTGCGGAAGAGGAGCGTTACGCGCAGATACGCTGTGCCATGGTTGTGGTGTCGCACATGCTTGTTCACGGCGGCCTGCAACCGCGTGTCCCTCCACCGTGTCGCCAGGAGTCCGGGTGGCGTCAGCGTTACAATCAGGGCATCGACGTCCATTTCGTCCTGTTCTCGGCCGTTAGCGCGGAACGTGACACGAAGCCCACGATCGTCATCCGCGTCAACCAAGGTCACCGGCGTGGACAGACGGACGGGAGACCGCACCCGGTCGGCCAGTGCGTGCACCAGCCCGTCATTACCGCCAGCAAGGGTGTACATCGAGCAGTAGCCGGGGTGGTCGATCAGCAGGTTGTCCATGCCGAACAGCCCGCTCGTTCGGGGCGGCTCGGTGGCCATGTCGCTGTGACACTGCATCGCCGTAAAGCGCTCGCAGAACGAATCGTCGATGTCGCCGAGCACCTCTTCGAAAGTCCGGCGCTGCCACGGGTGATTATTGTCGCGAGTCTGACCGGCTAGAGCATAGTCCGCTGGCGGACGCAACTCCGTACCGCGTGCCCAGAAGCGGCGCAGGCGGTCCATCCCTCGCCGGCCGGCCAGCTTCTCGAGATCCACGTCGTCGCGCACGATATGATTGCCCAAAGCGAAATACGGGGTTCCGTTTAGGGGACGGGTCTTGAGCCCGAGATGGTGGATCAGGTTACGCAGATGTGGATTGCCGGTGATGTCGTAGAGCTCTGCGACTCCGGCTTCATAGGCGACACCCTCCTCTGGTAATCGTGTCGTGTGAACACGCCCGCCGAGGCGGTTGCTTCCCTCCAGGACGACGATCTCGGCTCGGTCACCGAGGGCGCGCTCGAGCAGATAGGCGCACAGCAGGCCGCTGAAACCGCCACCTATGATGCCGATCCGCTCACCCACGTCAACCCTCCATGCTGCGCGTATGCCGGCGCGCACATCCGTCCTAGTCCAACTCTCGCTTTAACGTGGCGAGCAGCTCCAGCGCCTCGAGCGGCGTCATCCGATCGATGTCGACCTCCTGGAGGCGTCTAGTCACCACCGTGTCGGTCGAGGGAGGTGCTGCGAACAGTCCCATCTGAGTCTGCGGGTTGGTGTCGGTTCCGGCCAGAGTTGGACGCCCGCCACGGGACAGCTCGTCGCGTTCGAGTCCAGCTAGGATCTGCTTGGCGCGTTCGATTGTTCGTGGCGGCAGCCCGGCCAGACGCGCCACCTGGATGCCATAGCTCCGGTCCGAGCGGCCTGGCTCAACCTTACGGAGGAAGCGGATCTCCTCCTCCCACTCGCGTGCGACGACATGGTAGTTCGCCACTCCCGGCAGCGCGTCAGCGATATCGGTCAACTCGTGATAGTGGGTCGCGAACAGCGTCTTCGGCCGCACCAGCGGGTCGGTGGCGAGATGCTCTGCCACCGCCCAGGCGATGCTCAATCCGTCATACGTGGCGGTGCCGCGACCGATCTCGTCGAGCAGCACGAGGCTGCGTGATGTCGCTGTGTGTAGGATATTGGCGGTCTCCTGCATTTCGACCATGAACGTCGACTGCCCGCGCGCGATGTTATCGGACGCGCCGACCCGCGCGAAGATCCGATCGGTAATCGGCACCTTCGCGCGGCTGGCCGGCACGAAGGATCCGATCTGCGCTAGCAGCACGGTCAGCGCTATTTGCCGCAGATAAGTCGATTTGCCGCCCATGTTGGGACCGGTCAGGATGATCACCTGATGCGTGGACGCATTCAGGGTTGCGTCGTTGGGGACAAACGCGTGACCGACATGACGTTCTACGATCGGGTGTCGCCCTTCGGCGATCAGCAGCTCGTCTCCATCGTGCACGTGAGGCTTGGTGTAGTCGTGCACGGCCGCCGTCTCGGATAGTCCGGCCAGCACGTCGAGGTTGGCCAGCGCCCTGGCCGTGTCCTGGATCCGGGCCGTCTCCGCCGCAACCTGGTCACGTAATACCTCGAACAGCGCGATCTCCCGCTCCAGGATCCGCTGGTTCGCCCCCAGCACTTTCTGCTCGTACTCTTTGAGCGCCGGGGTGATGAAACGCTCGCCACCCGAAATCGTCTGCTTGCGGTGGTAGTCGTCAGGTACGGCGTGCAGGTTGGCCTTCGTGACTTCGATGTAGTAGCCGAACACCAGGTTGAACCGGATCTTAAGCGACGCGATCCCGGTACGGGACCTCTCGGCCGTCTCCATCGCGGCGATCTGTTCTTTGCCGTCGCGGCTGATACCACGGAGCTCGTCGAGCACGGGGTCCACTCCGTCCCGGATGGCCCCGCCGTCACGTGCCAGGGCAGCGGGGCTCTCGACAAGCGTTGCTTCGATGGTGTCGCGGACATCAGGCACCTCGTCGAGTTCGGCCAGTAGACTGGCGATCAGCGGAGCCTTTAGCGGGTTCAGGATGTCGCGGACACGGGGGACCGCCGCCAGCGACCGCTGCAACGCAACCAGGTCCCGCGGCCCCGCCGTGCCCATCGCGGCGCGTGCCACCAGCCGGTCCAGGTCTTGGACCGACCTGAGCACCTCGAGGAGTTTTCCCCGCTCGATGGACCGGAATGCAAGCTCCTCGACCGTGTCAAGCCGGTCGTGCACACGCTCGAGACTGACGAGGGGGCGGAGGAGCCATTGGCGAAGTAATCTGCTCCCCATCACGGTGACCGTCTGGTCGATCACGTCGAGCAGCGCGCCAGCCCGCGTCCCTTCGCTGGAGACCACTACTTCGAGATGCCGCACGGTGGATGGGTCGATGATCATCGCATCGGCGGTCTCGCGGAAGGCGATGCCACGGATGTGGGGAAGCCGCTCCTTCTGCGTGTCGCGCAGATAGTGCACGAGGGCTCCAGCGGCCATGATGGCGGCTGGTCGGTCGCTTAGTCCGAAACCCTCGAGCCCGGCGGTATCGAACTGAGTGGTCAGGGTTTCACGGGCTCGTTCGACGTCGAATGCCCAGGGGTCGATGTCGGTCACGGCCGGTGCGGGCGCGTCGGGAAGTAGCGAACGCAGCTCGGATCCCGATGACACCAGCACCTCCCGGGGTCCCAGGAGGGCGATATCGTCGGCCAGCGCCTGTCGACCTGTGTCTCCGAGATATTCGGTGGTCGTGAATTCGCCGGTCGACATGTCGAGCAGCGCCATTCCGTAACGGTCGAGATCGAGTCCAGCGCCGCGCCGGCTGGTCGCGAGTCGCGGCGTTGCCACGAGTCCCATTAAAAGCGTTGGCTCCCGGTCTTCGAGATAGCTCGAATCGGTGAACGTGCCGGGCGAGACTACCCGCACGACCTCACGCCGCACAACGCCCTTGGCCTTCTTGGGATCCTCGACCTGCTCGCAAATCGCCACGCGAAAGCCTTTTTGCACGAGTTTGGTCAAATAGCCGTCGGCGGCATGATATGGGACGCCGCACATTGGGATCGCCCCCCCGCCAGTGTCCTTCGACCGCGATGTCAGTGTGAGATTCAGCGCACGAGAGGCGGTCAGGGCGTCTTCATAGAACATCTCGTAGAAGTCGCCCATACGAAAAAACACGATCGCGTCAGGATGCTGTCGCTTCGCGTCCAGATACTGCCGCATGGCGGGCGTCGGCGCCCGAACCTGCGCGCGAGTGCTCGGCGTGGATGCGGTCACTGAACCAATGGGAGTCTAGCCGTCCGTGGTGAAACCCCGTTCGGGCCGTCTGGCGTCACGGGTTGTCGGATGCGGCGGCCGATGAATGTGTGTGAGTATAGAAAGGGGTTGTGACGGCAGTCAAGACATTGAGGAGATTGAGCTTCCGCGCTACATGTTGATACTTGCTCTCGACACCACGTCTCCTCGGGGCAGTCTGGCCCTGGCCCGTGACGGCAGGCTGGTCGATGAGACGATCGGTGATCCTGGGCTAACGCATGGACAGCGACTGCCGGGCGAACTGCAAGCGCTGCTCGAGAGGAACGGCGTAACCGTTGAGGCCGTCGACCGCTACGTCGTCGCCTCCGGACCGGGCTCGTTCACCGGGCTTCGGGTAGGGATCGCCACCATCCAAGGGCTGGCGTTAGTCTACGGCAGACGTGTGGTCGGGATCTCCGTGCTTGACACGCTCGTCGAAGTCGCGGCGCGACTGGCGGTGTGCGAGACCCACGGTCCAGACGTGATCGCCCCGTGGATCGACGCCAAGCGGGGTGAAGTCTTCAGCGCCCTCTACGAACCGGTGTCGTGGGTACATGGGGCAGACGACGGTCCGTCGGCCGGTGCGCACTGGCAGGTGGTGGTCGGGCCGGTCGCGGTAGATCCTGCGTCGCTCCTGGATACCTGGGCCGCCACGTTCTCCACACGTAGGGTCTGGGTCATCGGTGATGGTGTCGCCGGTTGTCGGGGGCTCCTGGCCGGGTGCTTGGGACCGGACTCGCGGGCCATCGATGAGACACCGCCTCTGGCGGGGGTCATGGCGATCATGGCATCGGCCGAGCAATGGCGTGCACGGGCGGTTACGCCGCATGCGATCCGGCCGTTGTACGTCCGGCGACCGGACGCGGAGCTGGCGCGCGATCGGCGTGCGGAAGGACAGGCTTGATCGCGGGCGCGCGATCGGCGGTCTCGGTCGTCGGTCCGATGCGGCGCGAGCGAGACCTTGCGCAGGTACTGGCGATTGAGCGTCTATCCTTCCCTAGACCGTGAACCCGGGCGGTGTTCGCCCAGATGTTCGAACGGGCGATCGGGACACATGCGTTCGTCGCCCGATTATCGGACGGGCAGGTTACAGCCTACTGCGTGGGCCAAATCGTCGCCGACGAGCTGCAAATCCACATCATGGCGGTGCATCCGCGCTGGCGCGGGCGCGGTCTGGGTAGGAGACTGCTCGCACGGATGATGTGCGAAGCGGCGCGGTTGGGGGCTGTATCAGCCATCCTCGAAGTCCGGCGCTCCAACCTTGCTGTCAGGCGTCTCTATGAGGGAGCCGGGTTCACCCGATCCGGCGAACGCCCAGGCTACTATCGGGACCCGGTAGAGGACGCGCTCGTGTTCTGGCGGAATGGGCTCGGGGAGGGAAGTTCGGGACTGGCCTGGCGGCGACACGGAGATGGGCTGGCTATCTTGAAAGACCCAGGTCCTTATGCTACCGTTCGGCCCCGGAACGCCGTACCCCACACCTGCTCCGCACTCGCCAAGGAGGTGGCATGGCTGGAAACTCGCGGCAGTTGAAAGATCGTCTTCTGCAGACCGATCATGGGTTTCGCCGGCTCGCTGAGCAGCATCACGAACTTGATACCCGCCTCCACGAACTTACCGGCCAGCACTTCCTCTCCGAACCGGAACAGATTGAAGCCGTCACGCTGAAGAAGCGGAAGTTGCAGCTAAAAGATCGCATGCAGGACATCCTGCGGCGACACGTAAATCCGCAGACTGTGTGACCGCTCACCTTGCCGCTCTGCCCGGTGACGGCCGAAACACAGAGCCGGACTGGTGCCGGCCGGCATGATCCGTTCTGGCGCGCCGATCCTGCCGCCCATGCCCATCGACCGTGCTGGAATACCGTTCATTGGTGTCGCCCTTGTCCCGCCCGCCGTTTGCCTGATGGCCGGGCTACCGATCGTCGCCATCCCGCTGACGTTCCTCGCCGTGGGGGTGGCGCTGTTCTTTCGCGACCCGAAGCGGATCACGCCACAGGAGCCAGGTGCCGTCGTCGCACCGGCCGACGGTCGGGTGCTCTATGCGGGTAGGGCCCAGCGGACGGCGGCGCCTCCGGGCGACTGGCTGCAGATCAGTATTTTTCTCTCCCCGCTCGATGTGCACGTGAATCGTGTGCCGATTCAGGGACGGATAACCCGGGTCGAGTATATGCCTGGCACGTTTTTGCCGGCCTTCCGCGTCGGCGCGGCGGCGCGGAATGAACGAAATGAGATCTGGCTGGAACACGCCGACCAGACGATCGTCTTCCGTCAGGTCGTCGGCGCACTGGCACGCCGGGTCGTCTGCCGAGTGATATCTGGAACGACAGTGCAGACCGGACAGCGGTTCGGTATCATGAAGTTCGGATCCAGAATGGATCTATTCGTGCCCACCAGCGCGACTCTGGTCGTGACCGACGGTGAGCGGGTAAGAGGAGGCGAGACGGTGGTGGCGCGACTCGGTGCGGTATCGGCGACCGGCGGGAGCTGAACACAAGGGTGGAGATATCGCCATGGCCAAGGTACTTTCGGTGATACGCGGTAAGCGACAGACACGGAGGTTTCAACGCACCGTCTTTCTGCTGCCAGGCATGTTTACGGTGGCTAATTTGTTCTGCGGTTATGCGAGCATCGTGTACGCCATGCGCGCCGACTACGGGCCGGCGGCGGTCTTCATCGGGGTCGCGACGCTCCTGGACCTACTTGATGGTCGCATCGCTCGGTTGGCCGGCGCGGCCAGTGAGTTCGGTGGGGAGTTTGATTCGCTGGCGGACGTCATCTCGTTCGGTGTGGCGCCGGCCGTGCTGGTCTTCGCCTGGGGCCTCGAGCCCCTCGGTCGTCTCGGCTGGGTCGTAGGCTTCCTGTATGTGACGGCGACCGCGTTGCGCCTGGCGCGTTTCAATGTCCAGACCGGTAATCCGGACAAGCGGTACTTCATCGGGATGCCGAGTCCTGCGGCTGCGGGCGTGCTCGCCTCGACCGTCTTTGTCTGGCCGGCTGGGTTTGGGATCGCGCAGGCACCGCTTGTCGCGCTGGTGGTCGTGCTCGTGCCGGCGCTCATGATGGTCAGTAGGCTCAGGTTCCGTAGTTTTGGCGCCTTGACGTTGCGCCCGGACCGGTCGTTCCTGGTACTGCTTCAATTCGCCTTTCTTATCGCGGCGATCGCGGTCCAGCCACGCTCGGTGCTCTTCATCATGGCCTACAGCTATCTCGTCTCGGGCCCGATCGGGTTTGTACTCGGACGACTGAAGCCACGGACCGCTCGGCGAAAGGTGAACGACGAGCGCGCGGGTGATCTGCCGGGCGCGCAGGTCGGGTGAAACGGGTCAGGGATCGCCCGGCCTTTGTCCGGCTGGTGCCACGGAGTGATGACTTGAGCCGCGCTCCAGTCGGCCGCTACGGTCCCGGTAAGGTGATCGTCACCGTCGTGCCCTGAGCCAGCTCGCTCGCGACCGCCACGACACCACCATTCAGCTCGACGTTTCGTTTCGCGATCGCCATCCCCAGCCCGGTACCGGACACCTTCGTCGAGAAATAGGGTTCGAAGATCCGGGCCAGTACGTCCGGTTCTAGACCGACGCCGGTATCGGTCACCAGCAATCTCAGCTGGGCGGGATGGCGGACGACCCGAATCGAGAGCGCTCCCTCACCGGGCATCGCGTGTAGCGCGTTTTCGATGATGTTGGTTAACGCCCGCTGCATCAGCAAACGGTCCAGATGGAGCATGGGGAGATCCGGCGGCATCTCAACCGACACGCGGATGCGGCCATCGAGTCCGGGTCGATACGGCCCGACGATGTCCTCGATTAGCGTGTCGAGCGCCGTAGGCTGGCGGTCGGCGCTCGGGGATGAGGCATAGCTCGAGAATTCCGAGGCGATCTGACGTAGAATCCTGACTTGCTTCAAGATTGAGTCGACGCATTCCTGTAGCACCGGGGCCAGCGGTGACCCGCGGTCAGCATGCACGCGGAGCAGATGTTCGGCACTCAACTGGACCGGTGTCAGAGGGTTTTTGATCTCGTGGGCCACCTGACGCGCCATCTCGGTCCAGGCCTCGAGCCGGTGGGTGTGTTCGAGTTGACGTCGCTGGATATCGAGCTCGGCCGCCATCTTATTAAAGTCCGATTCCAGGACCTCCAGCTCGTCGGCGGACCGGTCCGCCACGCGTTTCCGTAACAGGTTCGACCGACGCGGTCCAGGCGGATGGAACTCGCCGCGGGCGACGCGACTCGTCGCGTGGGTCAATCTCCGGACGGGACCCGCGATATTGCGGGCGATGGCCCAGCCGATGAACCCGACCACCGCCGCGAAGAAGAGTGCGGCCCCAGAGACGCGGCGGTTCAATTCGTCAATCTGGCTTTCGAGCTCCTGTTGCCTCGATGCGAGTGGCACGGTAAGTATCGCGTTTCGCCCCGCTGCCCGGACCGGCCCGGCCGCCAGCTGATACCTGAGCGACCCGATGGAATCCTCACCTACGAAACTGGGGAGTTGTTCAAGCGCGATGGCGCGATACACCATGTCGGGTGTCCGGGTCGGCAGCAGCCCGGAGGCGTAGAGGTCACGTTCGCTCGTCGCCACCAACTGCGGTCCGTCGAAGATGTTGACGTCCTGGCCGACCACCTGACTGATCCAGACCAGAACGTCGTCGGTGAACGGGCTGATGGCCTGCCCGTCCGCCGGTTGGAGCACCGCGGACTCCTCGATGACACTCCGCGCAAGCTCCGCCGTGCGCGCAGCACCCTCCTCCACGTCGGCTCGTAGCTGGTCGGTAAAATAGCCCTGGATCAGTACCGCTGCCAACACGACCGGCACGGTGGCGACGCCGAGGAACCAGAGCTGCAGCTTTAAGGCAAACCGCGCCCGCACGCCGCGGAGCGCCAGCTGCCAACGCAGGGTCGGGAATACGATACCGGCGGCCGCGACTGCGACGAGCACCAGGCCGAACGCCGCGATCACTAGGATCGTGATCTCAGAGAGGTGCAGGAGGTGGTCAAAAAGGGTATGGACGGGGTATCCGAGGGCGTAGATACCAGCCCTGTTGTTGGTGAGAAGTATCTCATAGACGGTGGAGTCCTTGGTGAGTCGTGTCCAGAGGGGACCCCGCGAAGCGTAGATCCGCTGGAACAGCGCGTCATCGATCGCCCAGGCGGTGCGGCTCGAGACGAACGTCGGCTGAAGACCCCAGCCGTAGATGACCAGCTCGATCTCGTGCCCAGGTGCCGCCGGCAGCGGCGGGGTGGCTCCGGTCTCGAACAACTCGACATACGGGCTGCGTGAGGAGATGAAGGGCAACGATTCGTAATCAACCTGAGCTACATGGACCACGACGGCACCGGCGGGTGAGGGGGCCCCATCAGGACCTGTCTCGCAGAGCCCGCGCTCCGCATGGAGCATCCGCCGCTCCTCGGACCCAAACGGGGCGGCCTCTCCGAAAACCTCCCACTCGCAGTCCGTACCCGTCCATCGCGAAGCCCTGACGGCGTACTCGGGGATGTTCAGCGCGAACCGGCTGTTCAGCTTCCCTTCGCGGTCGTAGAGCTCAATCGCTGAGGTCAGCCGCGAGGCGGCCAGCGCCGTCTGTCGCCAAGCACCGAACGCCCGATCGGTGTCGAGTGCACCCGTGCCGTCGTCATCCGGTGCCGCGGTCATCGTCTGAAGCCCGGGGACCGCGTCAATCTGCTGCAGTGTACGGTTCAGCTGTCGCTGCAGGTCCTGCGGGTGCTCGGCGACCTGCACAGCGTAGTTGGTTTCCAGCAGGGTGCGCTTGGCGTCGTCGGTCAATGAGACGAGCGCGAGATACAGGGGCAGGGCTGGCAACAGGATGGCGCACAGGGACGCCAGAACCCTGGCCAACGGGTCGGTGTGACGGAGCCAGGTGACGATCGGCCGCCAACGTAGCGCCAGGATGAGGCCCAGCGCGGCGGTCAGCAGGGTGGCTCCCGGCGGAGCCCAGCCCGGCACGATTACCAGACCGGCGGGCAGCATGCCAACCGCGGCGACGACCCACCGTCGCCCTTGGCCCCGTCGGCCAGGCCAGCGAGCAAGGCTGGCGCCGAACACCAGACCAATCGTCCACACGGTGGCCGCGCTTGTGAGAACCAGCGCCAGTTGCAACGACACCCGGGCGGTGTTGAACGGTTGCAGGGTGGTGTGCAGCAGGTCGACGGATGTTCCGGTCACGGTGTCGCGCAGGACCACGTACTGCCCCGCCAAGAGCAGCGTGACGAGCGTGACAGCGCCCACGTGCGACATCGTGGCAGCGGCGGGACCAACCGGCCGCCGTTCGGGACGCCGGCTGCGTAACTTCCATCGGCGCCGATTCGCCGCGTCGGCGATCAAGGCAATGACGATCGCGACGAGTGCCGCCGTTAGCAGGAGGTCCATCGGTGTTCGGCTCAGGGACGGCCATCGCACGGAGCGATAGGCTTCCGACGACAGCAACGACCACTCGTATACCCCCGGTGTGCTCGCGAGCCAGAGCCATCCGCGGGTGACGAGCGCGGCGACCCCGAACAGGACGACCGTCCTGAGATCGCCGTCGGTGACCCGGCGCGTCAGCTTTACTCCACCCGCCGACAAGGTTGTGAGGGCGAGCACGACGAAGAAGAGCGCGACCAGGCGAGCCCGCCACCGGGCGCGCGTGTCGGCAATCTCGTCAAGGCTGATCACGCCGTCGATCAATGGCCGGCCGTCGGAACCAGCAACCTCGAAGCGCTGGTCGCCGGCGTTGCCCACGGCACCCGTACCAATAGCCCTCACTGTCGCTCGGCCAATCCTGGTGTGCAGTACGAACTCCTGGTTGGGCTCCATCTGGCGACGGGCGGAGGAGAGCACCCTCTCGACGACCACTGATCCGAGTCGCCTTGCCGTTCCGTCCGGCGCCGGGACGGCGAGATCGACGATCGGGGCGACATGCACCAGAAGAAGCCCGGCCGGTCCGGCTTCTGCGAACCGCACGGGACCCTCCGCGATTCGGGCCGCGTCAAGCTCGGTCGGATGGCCGCTCCAGGCCCTGGGCGCGCCGCGCGCGTCGTAAATGGTGATCGCGAGATCCGGAACCGGCGGCTCCCCGGCCATAATCTGAACGACCTCGAAGAGGCGGCGTACCGCCTGCCGTTCTCCCGTCACACCGGCCCGCACCTCCGCTCGCTCTGCGAGTGCCCTGCCCACCCGAGTCAACTCGGCATCGACGCTCGTCACGTGTGCCCGGACCTCTCGCTCAACTCGTTCACGTCCGATGGAGTCGGTCCGCCCAATCAAGACCAGCTCCGCAGCAAGACCCAGTCCGAGGACCAGTACGGCGGCCCCTCCGCCGATGGTCATTACGCGACGCCAGCTGAGGACAGATGTCATCGGGTGATGGCTTGGTGCACTGCGGCGGTTTCGTTGAGGGGGTTGCGCTGGTTCAGCATCGTGGCCAGGATACAGGTGTCTTAGCCGAGGGAACAGTGGAGAGCTCCCGAACTCGGCCAGGCTGGTGCCTCACCTGCCGAATGCCACCGTCACTACGAACAGGTTTACTTGGGGTGGAGGTATCTCCCTCGAGGGGCAACGACGGGGAGCGTGGGACGGAGCGACAGCGGATGAGGTCTGCAGGGGTCCATTGGCCTCCCGCTCCCGTTGAACGATTAAGGCAACGGCACCACGAACCAGGCGAGCGCCTCCTCGTCCTCGACCTGACGACCGATTGCCTCAGCCGCGGGCTGATCGACATAGTCCCCGATCCGGACACGATAGAGTGGCGGCTCATCGTCCTGGCGCGGCTCGAGCACGTAGGCCGGGTAGCCCCGCTCGACGAGGCGATTGACTAGCATCGTCGCGTTGGCGTTGTTTGCGGCCGCCATTACCTGGATCGCATACTCCCCGTCGACCAAAGGCCGTTCCGCTAGCGCGTCGGCCGCCTCGCCAGCCGCGGGTCCGTGGGCTGTCGTGTTGACCGAGGTAGGTGTGGTGTTAGCGCCAAAGCCGACGGCGGTTCCGTCCAGAACCCCCCTGGTTGCAAGTTCGAGTGAAACCGGGCCGGTAGCGCGGCCGAGCGCCTGGAGGCGCCCATCGCCCGTGACGGTGATCAGGAGTGGTTCGTCGACCTGGCTTGAGAGAATCAACGGTGGAAAGGCCAGCTCAGAGGGCGCCGTGATACGTCCGTAGGAAACTCCGGTAACCGGGTCGAAGAAACTGAGATCCTGGCTGATACTGGCCAACAGGAGCAAGTCGCCCGCCTGCATGGGACCTGCCGAGGGTCTGGCCGACAGCGGTTGCCGCCACTGTTGTACACCGTTGGAGCGGTTCAGCGCCCACAGGACGTTGTCCAGCGACGAGAAGTACACCCGCTTGGTGTCGACAGCCGGCAAGCCGACGATATCGCCCCCCGTGCGCCAGCGCCACTTCACGGAACCGTCGAGCCGTGACAGACGATAGAAGTAGTTGTCTGTCGCGCCGACGAAGAGGTCGTCGAGCGGTAGAATCTCGCTCGGCGTGCCCCCGAGAGACTGCTCCCACAACGTCTTGCCGGTCATGAGCGAGAGCGCCACTACGCTTTCGTTGTCGAGCGAGACGTACATCCGGTCGCCGGCGAGGCTCGGCGCAACGGGGACGCGGCCGCCCATGGACTGACGCCAGATCGTTTCCCCGGTCTCGGCCCGGAGGGCGAGCAATGTCTGGGTTTCCAATGCGGCGATCAGCCACCCGGCGTTCCAGACGGGCGGCGCCGATAGCGGCGCCTCGATGGGAATCGACCATCGGGTTTGGCCGGTTGCAGTGTCGAGCGCCTTCAACTCGTCGCGCGTGGCGACGTAGAGCAGATTGCCGCCGACGGTCGGCTGTCCAACCACCTGGTGGATCACCTGCCAAACGACGGTGCCGTCGGTCTCGTTTACCGCCGAGACGTGGCCGTCGCGGAGCGCGATGAAGACCAGACCCGACTCGTGGACCGGCGCCGCCGCGACGGCGCCGGGGAGCGCAGCGGTCCAACGCGCCTCCATCGGCAACAGCGTTGACGGAAGCTGTTCCGGTTGCGCCTCAACGGCGCCGGCGGTGAGCAGGGCCACCCAGGTCGCACAGGCGACGACGCCCCATCGGATTGCGCCAGTCATTGGGAGACTAGAAGACATAGTGGTGCCCCTCGGCCCCACGTAGTTATAATACGGCAATCAACCTGGGTGTCCGTACCGTTCCGTCCCACCATTGGCTTGCTTATCGGTCGCGCGTGGCTCATCAAACACTTCTCGTACTCGATTTCGGTTCTCAGTACACGCAGCTCATCGCCAGGCGCCTGCGCGAACTCAAGATCTATACCGAAATCGTGCCGTTTCAGACGCCGGTCAGCGAGCTGGCCGGGCGCAGACCGGCTGGGTTAATCCTGTCCGGCGGGCCGTCGAGTGTCCGCGACGCGGGTGCGCCGCGGTGTCCGGACGGGGTGTTCGATCTCGGCATCCCGGTGCTCGGTATCTGTTACGGCATGCAACTCATGGCGGACATGCTCGGCGGCGGCGTCGTCCCGGCACCGGAGCGGGAATTCGGCCACGCCTCGGTTTCTGTGGAGACTGGTAGCCGGCTCTTCGAATCGCTCCCGCGCGACATCCGAGTGTGGGCCAGTCATGGCGATCTCGTCGAGATCACACCTCCCGGCTTCCGTGTGGTCGGCACGAGCGCCAACGCCCCGGTGGCGGCGATGGAAGATGCGACACGGCACTTCTATGCGTTGCTCTTTCACCCCGAAGTTGCGCACACCGAACGAGGTGTCGACATCTTGGGTCGCTTCGCCACCATGATCTGTGGTTGTGTGGGCGACTGGACCATGGCGTCGTTTCTCCACGAGGCGACCAAGCGGATTCGTGAGCAGGTGGGGGATGGGCGCGTCGTGTGTGGACTCAGCGGCGGTGTCGATTCCACGGTGGCTGCCCTCCTCATCCGGCGCGCGATCGGGGATCGACTGACCTGCATCTTCGTCGACAACGGGCTGTTGCGGATGAACGAGGCGGCGCAGATCCGCAGTCGCTATGCGGACCAGCTTGGGCTCGATCTAGTGTTCGAGGATGCGACCGACCTGTTCATTGCCGCTCTCGACGGCGTGGTTGACCCGGAGCAGAAGCGGAAGATCATCGGGAAGTTGTTCATCGACGTGTTCGAAGCGACGGCCACCCGGCTGGGTGACTTCCAATTCCTGGGGCAGGGTACGCTGTATCCGGACGTGATCGAGAGCGTCCCGGTTGTCGGACCGGCGGCACCAATCAAGAGCCATCATAATGTTGGCGGCCTACCCACGCGACTGCGGTTCGCCCTCGTGGAGCCGCTGCGCGCTCTGTTCAAGGATGAAGTGCGGCAGCTTGGCGAAGAACTCGGACTTGACGAGCTGTTCGTCTGGCGTCAGCCGTTCCCCGGTCCCGGTCTGGCGGTTCGGATCCTGGGCGAGGTCACGGAGCCGCGGCTTACGATCCTTCGCAAGGCGGACGCCATTGTCGCCGAGGAGATCCGTCGTTTCGGGTGGTATCGACGTCTCTGGCAATCGTTCGCGGTTCTATTGCCGATTCGAAGCGTCGGGGTCATGGGGGACGAGCGCACCTACGAGTATGTCCTCGCCGTTCGGGCGGTGGAAAGTCGGGATGGCATGACCGCCGATTGGGCACGGCTGCCAGACGACCTGCTGGCCGTGATCTCGTCTCGTGTCGTGAACGAAGTGCGGGGCGTCAACCGCGTAGTGTACGACATCAGTAGCAAGCCGCCTTCGACCATCGAATGGGAATGATGCGAACGAAGGCGGCACGAGCTTGGAGGTCGACGAAAGAACGAATCTGGACGCTCCGCCGTTTCTAGACACGCGGGAACGGGGGCGATCTGTCTCCTGGCTCCTGTATCCTGACTCCTGCGGGCGTACGAGTTATGTCCACCGAGTTCGTGCATCTGCATCTTCACACGGAGTATTCCCTGCTGGACGGCGCCTGCCGGATTGGGGAACTGCTCGACCACGCGCAACAAACCGGCACGACCGCACTGGCGGTCACCGAGCACGGCAACCTCTTCTCGAGCGTCATCTTTCACGATGAGGCGCGAAAACGGGGGATTAATCCAATCCTCGGATGTGAGGTCTACGTGGCGACCGGGAGCCGGACCGCTCGGAGCGGTACCCCGGGGTCAACCAATAACCACCTTGTCCTCCTTGCCGAGAACCTGACCGGCTATCACAATCTCATTAAGCTGGTCTCAGCCGGCTACACGGAAGGGTTCTATTACAAGCCCCGGATCGACAAGGAATTACTTGCGCGGCACAATACCGGGCTCATTGGTCTGAGCAGCTGCTTGAAAGGCGAGGTCGCCACAGCGCTGCGTACTGAACAGCCCCGCAAGGCGCGCGAGGCGGCGGCGACGTTCCGCGACATTCTCGGGCCGGGACAGTTTTTTCTCGAGATGCAGTATCAGGGTATCGAGGAACAGCGGACGGTCAACTCGGGCCTCGAGCCCCTCGCCCGGGACCTGGGTTTGCCGCTCGTCTGTACCAACGATGTCCATTATCTCAGGCAGGGCGACCACCGGCCGCACGACGTCCTCTTGTGCATTGGCACAGGGAAGAACGTCAGCGACGAGCAACGTCTGCGGTACCACGGCGACCAGTTCTATCTGAAGACCGGCGATGAGATGCGAGCGGTGTTTGGCGATTTACCACAGGCCCTCACCAACACGATCGCGATCGCAGAGCGGTGCGACGTGGACCTCTCCGCAACCGGGAGCCACCTTCCCAACTTCGACGTGCCAGAGCCATTCACGCTCGACGCGTACTTCGAGCATGTGACCCGGGAAGGGTTCAAGCGTAGGCTGGTGACCTTGCAGAGACTGGCCGAGCGCGGCGGGCTGACGCACACCATCGCGGACTACGAGGCCAGGCTGGCGCACGAGATCGAGGTCATCGTGAAGATGCGGTATCCCGGATACTTCCTGATTGTGTGGGACTTCATCCGGTACGCGCGCGACCGCGGTATCCCGGTCGGTCCCGGGCGCGGGTCAGCGGCCGGGAGTCTGGTCGCCTACTGTCTCCAGATCACCGATGTCGACCCGATTCGGTTCGGCCTGATCTTTGAGCGCTTCCTCAACCCGGAAAGGGTCTCGCTGCCAGACATCGACATCGACTTCTGCGAGCGGCGGCGTGGGGAGGTCATCGAATACGTGACCCGGAAGTATGGGCGCGACAACGTCGCTCAGATCATTACGTTCGGCAGGATGAAGGCACGGGCTGTCATTCGTGACGTCGGGAGGACCTTGGGCATGTCGTACGCCGATGTCGATCGAGTGGCGAAGCAGATTCCGCCTACGCTGGATATGACCCTTGAGAAGGCGCTGGAAGAGAACCCAGCCCTCAAGACCCTCGAACAGCAGGACCCGAAAGTGGCCGAGTTGGTCGAGGTCGCGAAGCGACTCGAGGGGATCACGCGGCATGCGTCGGTGCACGCCGCCGGGGTCGTCATTGCCCCGAAGCCGGTCACTGAGTACGCCCCGATCTACAAGAGCCAGAAGGATGAGATCACCACCCAGTGGGCGATGAGGGAGGTCGAACGGATCGGCCTGCTTAAAATGGACTTCCTTGGGCTCAGCACGCTGACCCTTCTCGATGACGCGGTCACTCACATCCGGGATTCGACCGGCGAGTCCATCGGGCTGGACTCGCTGCCGATGGACGATTCGAAGACGTACCAGCTCTTCTGCGCCGGGCAAACTCTCGGAATCTTCCAGTTCGAGAGCTCGGGCATGCGGGACACATTGCGCAAGGCAAAACCGGAGCGGTTCGAGGATCTGATCTCGCTCAACGCGCTGTACCGGCCAGGCCCGTTGCGTGGTGGCGTCATCGACGATTTTATCGCCCGGAAGCACGGCAAGGTCAAGATTAAGTACGAGCTGCCGGCCCTCGAGCCGATTCTCAAGGACACCTACGGGGTTATCGCGTTTCAGGAACAGGTCATGCGGATCGCGAGCGACCTGGCCGGTTTCAGCCTGGGTGATGCCGACGTTCTGCGCAAGGCCATGGGAAAAAAGAGCGCAGAGGTGATGCAGGCACAGCGCGTGAGGTTCGTCAAGGGGGCGGTCGCGCGCGGGACGCTCGAGCAGCAGGCGAACAAGATTTTCGACCTGATGGAGTTCTTTGCCGGGTACGGCTTCAACAAGTCCCACTCGACCGCCTACGCGCTACTCGCGTATCAGACGGCGTATCTCAAGGCAAACTACCCCTGGTACTTCATGGCGTCACTGTTGACGATCGAGGCTCAGAACACCGAGAAGCTGGCGTTGTATCTCGGTGAATGTCGAGACAGGGGCGTCCCCATCCTGCCTCCGGATGTCAACACGAGCGGGATCGCGTTCCAGGTGACCCCTGACGGCGTGCGATTTGGGTTGACCGCCGTGAAGAACGTGGGGGAGGGTGCCGTCGCCTCGATTCTCAAGAGTCGCGCGCGCACCGGTCGGATCCAGTCACTCTTCACGCTGTGCGAAGACATCGACCTACGGCTGGTGAATAAGCGTGTGCTCGAGAGCCTCATCAAGGCCGGGGCCTTCGATTCACTGTCGCAGAATGGCCCGCGGAGGCCCGCCCATATCCGAGCCCAGCTTGGCGCTGTCGTAGACCGGGCGCTGGAGCATGGAGGGCGGCTGCAACGTGATCGGGATCGTGGGCAAAACCAGCTGTTCGAATCGACGGGCCCCGGCGACGGTTCCGGTGAGGGCATCCCGCTGCCCAACGTCGAACCCTGGTCGGAATCTGAGCAGCTCGCCAACGAAAAGGAGGCACTCGGGCTGTATCTGAGCGGTCACCCGATCGACGGGTATCGGGACCAGCTAGAGGCGGCCGGTGCACAGGCCATCACCGCGCTCACAACGTCCGCCCCAGGGGTGCTCGTGGGTGGGATAATCAGCGCGTATCGGCCCCTCAAAACTCGACGGGGTGCCTTGATGGCAGTCCTAACCCTCGAGGACCGGGACGGCAGCCTGGAGGTCGTCGTGTTTCCGAAGACCTACAAGCGTTGCGCGCCGGTGCTGGCACCGGAGCGGCTAGTGCTGGTGAGCGGCAACTTCGAAAAAGACGAGGAGACCGCGCGCCTGATGGCCGACGAAGTGCGTCCGATCGAGACCCTCGGCGGGGCTGTGGGGCGGACCCTATCGATCCATCTCACGTCGGGGCGGCACGACCGCCGGACACTGAGTGCGCTGGCGAGTCTGTTTCACCTGCATCGTGGGCCCGTCCAGATCCGCTTGCAATTCGACCTGACCGAGCGCACTCCGCCACTGCGAGTGCGAGCCAGGTTGACGGATGTTGGCATCCGCCCGTCGGAGCACCTCGCTCAGGCCGTCGAGCAGATCTGCGGCGAAGGGACGGTCTCGTGGACATGACGAGTGGTGCCGGGATAAAGGTGACCGGAGACCAGCGACAGGAGGAATCGGTCCATTCGCCGCAGCCTCTTGATTGCCGTGACTTCAGGGACGCTGCGTCTTTCCAGATGGGCATGGGGGTGTTGTGAGTACTCCGACTCTCGAGTTCGAAGAACCGATCGACGTACTGGTCAAGGAGATCGAGGTCTTGTGCCTGATGCCGCGGTCTCCGGTCAGGCACCAGGAGATCGAGGCTTTGCGCGCCCGGGTGGCGCAGCTGCGGAAGGAGATCTACGGCGGTCTCACCCCGTGGCAGCGTGTGCTGGTCGCCCGTCACCCAAGACGGCCCTATACCTTGGACTACGTGGATCAACTGTTTACCGACTTCACCGAGATCCACGGCGACCGTCGGTTCGCGGATGATCCAGCTATCGTTGCCGGGTTCGCGCGTTTTGACGGCGAGCCGATCCTGCTGGTCGGGCATCAGAAGGGACGAGATACCAAGCTGAAGGTGTATCGCAACTTCGGTTACGCGCGGCCCGAGGGATACAGGAAGGCCCTGAGGGCGATGAAACTGGCGGAAAAGTTCGCGCGCCCGATCATCGCCCTCGTCGACACCCCCGCCGCCTATCCAGGAATCGAGTCGGAGGAACGAGGCGTCGCCGAGGCGATCGCCCACAACCTGCGGGAGATGGCGATGCTGTCGGTTCCGGTCGTCGTCGCCCTGACCGGCGAGGGAGGCAGCGGTGGTGCCCTCGGGCTTGCCATCGGCGATCGGATCCTGATGCAAGAGTACGCCGTGTACAGCGTCATTCCACCAGAGGGCTGCGCTGCGATCCTCTGGCGGGACGTAGATCGTAAGATCGAGGCCGCGAATGCGCTGAAGATTACCGCCTCGGACCTTATGGGGCTGGGCGTGATCGACGAAGTCGTGCCAGAACCGCTTGGTGGCGCGCACACCGACCTCGCAGAGGCTGCCCGCCTGCTGGGGCCGGCACTGTCGCGGGCATTGCGTACCCTGATCACGGTGCCAGCCGACCTGCGGTTACAGCAACGGCACGACAAGTTCCGTCGGCTGGGTCTGGTCGGTATCAGTGGTGCCTAAGAGCGGGATAAGCAAGCGTCCCCCTGCTGCGACTCCTTGAAGCGGTGTCTGCGTGCCCCGTGGCGCACCGCACGCGACCCGCCTGTCTGATATGGCCCCTCGACCCTCGGCTCGTCCCTTCGTCTGGCAGCATCTCACCGGCGACGAGACACGGGCATCCGCTCTGGCGACCGCGCAGGGGATAGACCCAGTCATTGCGCAGCTGCTATTGCTCCGTGGGATCGAGACCCCTGCCGAGGCGGCGCGGTTTCTTCATCCGGCGCTCGACCATCTCCACGACCCCTTCCAGTTGGTGGATCTGTCACTCGCGGTCGACCGACTCCTGCGCGCCATCGACCGCGGCGAGCGCATCGCCGTGCACGGTGATTACGACGTGGACGGAGTGACGTCGACGGTCATCCTCCGGCGAGTGCTCGAGTTACTCGGAGCGGACGTCGTGCACTTTATTCCTGACCGGATCAAGGACGGGTATGGGCTCGAACCGGCGGGCATCGAACGTCTCGCGGCACGGCAGGTCGCGGTGGTGGTGTCGGTGGACTGTGGCATTCGGAGTGAGGCGGCCGCCATCCGGGCTCTCGAGCTAGGCCTCGACCTTGTGGTGACGGACCATCACGAGCCGGACTCCACCTTGCCACCGGCCCTCGCGGTCATCAACCCCAGACGTGCCGATTGTCCATATCCGGACAAGGACCTCGCGGGCGTGGGTGTCGCCCTCAAGCTTGTGCAGGCGCTGTGCCAGCGTACCGATCATTCACGCTGGCTGCCTGGTTTCATCAAGATGGCGGCGCTCGGCACGGTGGCCGACGTGGTGCCACTGCGCGGTGAGAATCGGGTCATCGCCAAGCTGGGGCTCGACCTGCTGTCCCGGGGACCGCATTCCATCGGTTTACGCGCGCTGCTCAACTCCACCGGCTTACTCGGACAGACGTTGACCAGCTCCCACGTCGCATTCCGTCTGGCGCCTCGGATCAATGCCGCGGGCCGGATGAGCACTCCTGATCTGGCCACCCGCCTGCTGCTGCTCGTCGACGAGGCTTGTGCCGCCGAGGCGAGAGACCTAGCCGATCGACTGGAAACGGAGAACCTGCGCCGCCAGCAAGAGGAGGCGGAGATCCTGACAGCGGCCCGGCGTAAGGTAGAGACCGACCCCGACGTCGGCGCGCACGCGATGCTAGTCGTTTGGGCTGAGGGCTGGCATCGCGGTGTGATCGGGATCGTCGCGTCGAAGCTCGTGGACGCGTTTCATAGGCCGGCCATCGTAATCTCCGTCGACGGTGATCTGGCATACGGGTCTGGGCGCAGTATTCCGGGTTTCGATCTGCTCGGTGCGATGGAGCACTGCGGTGATCTTTTCACGCGGTTCGGTGGACATCGCCACGCTGCCGGTCTAACGATCGAAACCGGTCGGCTCAAGGAGCTGAGGACCCGGATCACCGGATTCGCCAACGACCGGCTTGGGCCTGGTGAGCTGACGCCCCAGTTGCGTGTCGACTGTTACCTGCCGTTGTCGGCCATTACACCGACGGTGGTCGACGGGCTTCGGGCGATGGAACCGTTCGGCGTCGGCAACCCACGTCCGTTGTTCCATACCGGTGCGGTGGAACTGGCGAACGGTCCCCGCGTAATGAAGTCGCGGCATCTGTCGATGGCGTTGCGGCAGGGCTCGCGTGTGTTCCGAGCGGTGGCCTGGCGGATGGCGGAGCGAGCCGAGTTCGTGAAGCGACACAAGGACGCGCTGGACGTAGCGTTCAACCTGACCGAAAACCATTATCGTGGCCAGCATACCGTCGAGTTATCCGTTGCCGACATGAAGCAAGCTCGATAGAGTGAGAGCGTGAGACCCACAGCGAGGACTGTCTGGCGGCGCGCCGTCACCGGTTCTGGCGAAGCCTCGCAAGCTCGACTGGTCACGCCGCGGCACCTCTGGCGCTGGCGGCGGATACGCTGGCAGAGGTTTGCTCGTATCGGATTGGCGATCGGACTGATCGGGTTCGGCACGGCGGTCTTCCTCGGCGTCCGCGACCGAGTGGAGCCGGTCGCCGCGAGGGCGGTCATCGACCGTGCCGACCCGGACGCCGTCATCGAGAGTACCGGCATCGAGTTCGTGCAAACTGCCGGCGGGCAGGAGAACTTCGCGGTCGAGGCGACTAGACAGCTGACCTACTCGGACGGCTCAGTGCGATTCGTGGATGGCATTACGCTGCGGGTATCGGGACAAGCCGACCGGGACAGCTTCGTCATGACCGGCACCGAGGCATCCGTGAACGGCGCAGAGACTGAGGTCGAGGTCAGTGGGGACGTGCGACTGGCGGTGTCAGATGGGCTGGGTGTCAGGACGGGCGCGGCCGCCTATACGACCGACCTGGGGATTATCACGATGCCGGGGGCAACGACGCTCACGCGGCCCGGTCTGGAAGCGTCGGGGCGGCACGTGGTCTACGATGGCCATCGAGGGGTCATCGATCTGCGCGAGGCGGCCCAGGTTCTGTTGATCGGCGAGGGTGAACGCGCGTCGGTCGACATAACGTCAACACGGGCAATTCTGGCGCATGCTGATCACTACATGTACTTCGACGGAGCCTCGGAGGTCAGAACTGGGCCGCTGACCCTCGAGTCCGACGAGACGACGGCCTATTTCGGCGACGGCGAGACCTCGCTCGAACGACTCGAGCTACGAGGAAGCGCCAGAATTCGATCGACGTCGTTGACCTCTGGTGGGCTGAGTGAGATGGGCGCCAGCGAGATGACGCTGGCGTTTGAAGAGACGTCGCGCGTGCTCGAACGGACGATCTTAGTTGGAGATGCGGCGATCGAGCTGGTCGGATTCGACACTGGTCGCGGCGCCAGGATTGACGCCACGACGATGGACGTCACCATAGCTGACGGGGGCCACGTGAGCGCATTGATTGCGCGAGACGGTGTTCGTCTGGTCCTCCCCGCGACGTCGGATGGTGCTCGGCAAGAGATCCGCGCGGTCACGCTGACTGGAAGTGGTCTGCCGGATAGTGGGTTGAACGCGGTGCGTTTCGACAGTGACGTCGAGTACCGGGAAGAGCCTGCTGGCGGGGCGGCGAGCCGGATGATTCGGGCTGAACGGCTCGAGGCCGGTGTCGGGCAGGGACTCAGTGCTCTGGTCGAGGCCAGGTTCCTGGGGGAGGTGCGGTTCGAGGACGACACACGGCAGGCCGAAGCCGACGAGGCGGTCTACGATGTGATCGGGGGAGTGTTCACTCTCAACTCTGGTGGCGATTCGGGTCGTGCACCGAGGCTGACAAACGGGACGACGACCATCGAGGCGTCGAGGATCCAGGTGACGCTCGATGGTTCGTCCATCGAGGCGTCTGAGGGCGTCAAGAGCGTGCTGATCCCCGGCGGCGACACCGCCGAATCTACGTCGGCGACAATGCCCGCCTTGCTCGATGCCGCTCAGCAGATTTTCGTCACGGCAGAGGCGTTGCAGTACGACGGCGGCACGGGACAGGCTACCTACACAGGGCAGGCCCGCCTGTGGCAAGGCGAGACCAGCTTCCAGGGCAACACGCTTTCGATCGACGATCAGACCGGCAGCCTGAGCGCGACCGGAAACGTACGGACCATAATCCCGCTGATTCGGCTGAACGAGGCGACGGAGCACGACGTATCGCTGACCCGCGCCGAGGCTGACACGTTCATCTACGACGACTCGACCAACCGCGCCGTCTACGGCCCTATGGCCGTGCTGCGCTCGGAGTATGGCGACCTGCAGGCCGACACGATCATGTTGTTCCTAGCGACCGATGGTCGGACACTGGACCGGCTGGAAGCGAGCGGGAACGTGAAGCTCCGCCTCGCCGACCGCTGGGCCACCGGGGAGAATCTAGTGTATTACGAGACCGAGGGTCGATACGAGATGGAGGGCAATCCGGTCGAGATCGTGGAGGAGGTGGCACCGGAGCAGACAGACGAGACCTCACCGCCGGATCCAGTAGCCACACCGGTGTTACCGTTCTGCCGTAGTACCAGGGGACGCGCGCTGACGTTCTACCGGTCCACGGACGCCGTGGCGGTGGACGGGCGCGAGGAGCTGCGCACGCAGACCACCCGCGGTACGTGCACGCCGCTGGTGTTCGAGTAGCGTCCCTTTTCGCGCACCCCACGGCGCATGGCTACACTTCGAACCCAGAACCTGACTAAGTCGTATGGCGGGCGTACCGTCGTACGTGACGTCAGCCTGAAAGTATCGTCCGGTGAGGTGGTCGGGCTACTCGGTCCGAATGGCGCCGGGAAGACGACCACGTTCTATCTCGTCGTCGGGCTCACGGCGCCGGACCAGGGCCGGGTCACCCTGAATGACGAGGACGTCACCGACGACCCGATGTACGTGCGTGCGCGCAAGGGTATCGGGTACTTGCCCCAGGAGCCGTCGATTTTTCGCGGGCTCACCGTCGAGCAGAACATTCTGGCGATTCTCGAGACCATCGGCTTATCGCGCGTCGCCCGCCGGCGTCGCGTCCGCGAACTGCTCCAGGAGCTCAATCTGACACCGCTCGCCAAGTCGCCAGCCCACACGCTCTCTGGCGGTGAGCGGCGCCGCGTCGAGATCACTCGCGCCCTGGTGATCTCCCCGTCGTTCATATTGCTCGACGAGCCGTTCGCCGGGATCGACCCGATCGCGGTCACCGATATCCAGGAGATCATCTTCCACCTGAAGGCGCGCGGCATCGGCGTGCTCATCACCGACCACAATGTTCGCGAAACGTTGCGTATCATCGACCGCGCCTACATCGTGCACGACGGCGCCGTGTTCCGCAGTGGCACCCCGGTTGATCTCGCTCGCGACGAGGATGTCAGGCGGATCTACCTGGGTACAGATTTTCGTTTGGACTAGTTTGGACTAAGATCAAAAACGGTTCGACACGGCGCCTCAGCTGGGTCGACCACACGCGCTATGGCACTTCAACAACGACTCCAGACTCGGCTGTCGCAGAAGCTGATCTTGACGCCGTCACTACAGCAGGCGATCAAGCTGTTGCCGATGACGAAACTCGAGCTGCTCGACCTGCTGACGCAGGAAGTCGTCGAGAATCCGATGCTGGAGGAGGTGCCGACCGAGGAATTGCAGCAACCGGAGACCGCTACTCAGGCGGAGAAACCAGAGGAGACGACCAGCGATACGGAGAAGGAAGACGCCTGGGACGACGCCGATTACGAGTATTTCTTCGGCGACTATCTGGATGACGGGTATCGCGCGCGCGTGCCGCGCGAGGTCAGAGAACTCCCGCCCATCGAGAACACGCTCTCCACCCAGAATTCGCTGGCCGACCACCTGATGTGGCAGTTGTCGCTTCAGGTCAAGTTCGACGCCCCTCTCCTGCGTGAAATCGGGTCGTCGATTATCGGCAACCTCGACGATGACGGATACCTTGTGGCGTCGACCGAGGAGATCTCCGCCATGGGGAGCTGGTCCATCGGCGAGGTGGAGCGGGTGCTTAAGATGATCCAGGCCTTCGACCCGATCGGGGTCGCTGCACGTGGGCTCCAGGAATGCCTGCTCCTACAGATCGAGCATCTCGGGCTGAGGGGTACGGCGAGCGAGACCATCGTCAGAGAACATCTGAAGCTGCTCCAGGACCACCAGGGGCAGGAGATCGCCCGTCTGCTCGACACATCGGTCGAGGAGCTCAAGCACCATATCGACCTGATCCGGCAGCTGGACCCGAAACCGGGGAGCCGCTACAACAAGGTTGAGTCTCAGTATGTGATTCCAGACGTGTATGTCGTGAAGGTCGAGGACCGGTATGTCGTCGTCCTAAACGACGACGGCATGCCACAGCTTCGGATTAGTCCGGTCTACCGTCGTCTTCTCGACAAGAAGAGCGAAAACAGCGACGAGACCAGGGCCTATGTGAAGGATAAGTTCCGCTCGGCGCTGTGGCTCATCAAGTCGGTCGACCAGCGCCAGAAGACGATTCACAAGGTGGCGACCAGCATCATCACCTTTCAGACCGAGTTTCTGGACAGAGGCATCGAGTATCTCCGCCCGCTCGTGCTACGGGACGTGGCTAACGACATCGAGATGCATGAGTCAACCGTAAGCCGCGTGGTCAATAACAAGTACATGCACACTCCGCAAGGGGTGTTCGAGTTGAAGTACTTCTTCCACAGCGGCATCAATAGCGCCTATGGCGAGAGTGTCTCCTCAGTGGCGATCAAGCAACGCATCCGGAAGATAATCGAACAGGAGAACCCCGACAAGCCGCTGAGCGATTCCAGGATTGTGCGGCTTTTGCAAAATGAAGGACTCGAACTCGCGCGGCGTACGATTGCCAAGTACCGGGAGGAGCTAAAGATTCCGACCTCGAGTCAGCGGAAGGGGTTGTTCTAGGGGCACTGCTGCGGTGTCACCCGCTCCGTTGTGCGCGAATGGAAAGTGGCAGGGTCGCCGTCGGGAGCCTGCACCGACAGGGAACGACAGGGCAGGGAGCGCCGGCAGCGATGACGGCGAGCGGAGCGCAGGCCAGCCGTCCGTGGCAAGAGCCCCGTGTAGCTCCGATGGCCTTCCGGCACAGCCTCGGCCGGTCACCACAGCCTCGACGCTGGAAACTCCAGGCGGCATGTGACCGAGAACAGCGCAAGTAGATGTCGTGTGGCGCCGATCCGTTGGAGCGGCAATTTTTCCCACGAACTCGGATACCTTGCACGGGTCGGAACACCCTATGACAGCCACACGCCCGGGGTCGCCAGACCGGAAGTTGAAGACCAGGTTTGCGGTGGTCACCGGGCTCTCAGGCGCCGGAAAATCAGCCGCAGTCCACGCGCTGGAGGACCTAGGCTATCTGTGCGTCGAAAACCTTCCGACCGTCATGATCCCGGCCCTGGCGGACCTAACGCTAGGCGAGGGCACCACTCACGACGCGCTCGCGGTCGTGGTAGACGCGCGCGACCGGTCGTTTCTCGACCAGTTCCCAGGTGTGCTCGAATCGTTGCGAGCGCGGCCTGATCTGGACACTCGGCTGATCTTTCTTGAAGCGTCGGACGGGGCACTATTGCGACGCTTCAGTGAGACACGCAGACCCCATCCCTTGGCGCCAACCGGTTCGGTCATCGAAGGAATCACGACCGAACGGGCCCGGCTTCGTCGCATCAAGGGGATGTCGGACACAGTACTCGATACGTCGGATCTCACCGTACACGAGCTTCGGCGCGAGTTCGGCGAGATCTCCGAGGGGGACAGCGAGCAGAGGCGGTTGACGGTGACGCTCATGAGCTTCGGGTTCAAGCATGGCGTTCCGAGTGAATCGGATCTCGTGTTTGACGTACGGTTTTTACCAAACCCGCATTTTGTCCCCGCGTTGCGCGGGTTCACCGGGAAGGACCAGGCGGTGATGGACTATATCGTGGCAGCAAACATCACCGAGCCCTTTCTGGACAAAACGAGCGATTTGCTCACGTTCCTGCTTCCGAAATACACGACCGAAGGGAAGAGCTACCTGACCATCGGGATCGGGTGCACCGGCGGACGCCACCGGTCTGTGGCCGTCGTCGAGCAGTTGAAGATCCGACTGGCCGGCATCGCCGACGTGCTCTGGCGTGTCAAGCATCGAGACATTGCGGTGGAGTAGGCCAGGCACGTGATGAGGAATGTTCGACACGGGGCGCCACGATAACGGATACACGATGAAAGTTGACAAGCCTTGGGGATACGAGCTGCGTTGGGCCAAGACGGACCGTTATGTCGGCAAGGTGATTCATGTCGACGCGGGACATGCCCTGAGCCTCCAGTATCACAACGTTAAGGACGAGACTATTCTGGTGTGGAAGGGTCGCATCTTCTTCGAGATTGAGGAAGGGGGCGAACGGGTGACCAGCCAGCTGGGTCCTGGAGAGAGCGTGCACATCGCCCCCGGCACGGTCCATCGGATGACCGCGATCGAAGACAGCGATATTTTTGAAGTGTCGACGCCTGAGCTCGAGGATGTCGTGAGAATCGAAGACCGCTACGGTCGCGCAGCGGACGGCATAGGCCGATGAGCAATGTAGCCAGGCGGAAGGCCCCACCCGGCGAACGCTACTGACTCACCCCGAACAGGCACTAGAAGGGGATGTCGTCCTCGGTTAATTCGGCCGCTGGACTCCCAGTGGACGCAGCCTTCGTTCCGTAGTCGCCACTATCATCGACGGCGCCATCCCCGCCTCCGCCTCGAGCACCGAGTAACACGATCCGATCCGAGCGGATCTCGGTGGTGTACTTATCGTTCCCGTCTCGATCTTGCCACTTTCGGGTTTGCAGCCTCCCTTCGACGTAGATCTGCTTTCCCTTCTTGAGATATTCGCTCAGCGTCTCGGCCTGCTTCCCCCAGAGGACGACACGGTGCCACTCAGTGCGTTCTTGCCGCTCGCCAGATGATTTGTCGCTCCATACGTCGGTGGTTGCCAGGCTAATCGTGCTGACCGCTGCGCCACCGGACGTATAGCGGACTTCAGCGTCCCGACCCAGGTTGCCGACGAGAATGACTTTGTTGACGGTTCCCATAGCTGTGTGCCTGCGCGACGCCTGCTGGTTACTGTTGCGATTGACCGAGCCGGTCCAACGCCTGCTGGGCAAGGTTCGCCATGTTGTCGTCCGGATGATTCCTCACGACGAGCTCGAAGGACTGGCGGGCGAGATCCGGATCGCCGAGACGGTCGAGCGCCAGACCGCGTTTGTAGAGGGCCTCAGCCAACGCGTCTCCATCTGGGTACTGGAGTACCACCAGCTCGAAGGCGTCGGCGGCTTCGCGATACCGACCGTCGGCGTAGTGGGTCTGACCGATATAGAACTGCGCGTCATCTGCCAACTCGGAGCGCTGGAAGGCGCTGATGTAGGCCTCAAAGCCCTGGATTGCCAGTGCCCACTGTCCGGTTGTGTAGTCTGCCCAGGCGGTGTCGTACATCCGCTGCGGCGAGACTCCGGGGTTGACCGGAGCTACCGCTGCGGCCGTGGGCACCGCCGGTGCTGCCGTTGGAAGGCCGGTGTCTGGGTCCACGGCTAGTCGGGTCAACGGCGCAGTCATCCGTGGGACCGCCAGTCGCAAGGCCTCTACTTCCTGCGCCAATGACGACACGCGTACGTTCGTCTCGTCAACCTTCTCACGCACAATCCGTACGGCGCCCGTCACGTTGTCGACCAGCAGCTTCTGGTCCGCAAACGCACGCCGCGAGTCATCCGCCTGCGAATCGAGCCGTGCCAGCAGCGTCTGCAAACTCTCATCGAGCGTAACCAGCATCAGATGGAGCCGCACCGTCTGCTCTTGCAGCATCCGGATGTCCGCCATCATCTGCTGATGCTCGCGATCGGCCCCTTGCGCTGGCGCGACCACCAGCAAAGCGCATGCCCAACCAAGGACGAGGGAGAGAAGTAATCGTTTCATGAACCCACCTCTTTCAGGGGCGTTGAACAACACCCATATATCCTACCGCGCCGGAGACGGAACCCGCTAATTCGCCGTGATCAAGAAGTGGGCGCGCCGGTTCACCGCCCAAGCGGTTTCATCGTGTCCGGGGTCGAACGGAAACTCCTTCCCATAGCTGACGGCCCGCAGGCGCGACGGATCGAGCCCCAGCTCGACGAGATACTCCCGGGCAGACAGGGCGCGCCGCTCACTTAGGCCCAGGTTGTACTCGGCGGTTCCCCGCTCGTCACAGTGGCCTTCTATGGTCACCACCCAGCTCGGGTACTGTCGGAGCACCTCAGCATTGGCCTCGAGCACCCTTCGCGCCTGGTCGTCAAGCTCGAAGCTATCGAGCGCGTAGAAGGCGGGCGCGAGCGGCGACTCACGATTGAGCGCCTCGAGCGAACGCGACGCGAACTCCTCGTCCGGGATCAGCTCCGTGGGCAGTAGAGGCGGAGGTGAGGGAGGCGGCGGCGGTGCTGACGGTGACAGTGGGGGCGTATCGTTGGCGGCGGCCGGGGGCGGGGGAGAGGTCTCCGGTGAGACGGGCGGGGGCTGCCGCACACAGGCCACTTGCAGCCAGAGCCCCATTACCCCAAGCATGACGCACCCGATCCACGGCACGGTTTTTCGAGGTCTCATTCCGAATTCCTCTCCTGGGTTACCCATCCAATGCGGAGCAATACAACTCGTCGGAAGCGGGGAGCATCTCGCATCTGGATCGCCCCGGCGGGCGACTAGCTCCCGGCCTCGCGCACGGATCATCAGCGTGACCAACTCGGCATCTCGTTATTACCGGTAGAGGTCACACGGCGAAGCCCTCGGCCGTCGCGACCAATCGTGTAGATCTGCTTCAATCCACTGCCACGGGTCGACATGAAGGCGACGTGCCGGCCGTTAGGCGAGTAACTGGGACTTTCGTTTGACCCGAGTCCGAAGGTCAGCTGGCGCACCTCGTTGGTGGCGAGATCCAACACCTTGATGTCGTGCCCCGGACCGGTCTTGGAGGAATAGGCGACCTCGTTGAACGGAGCGGGTGACCAGGTCGCGCGGTCGCAATACGTCTCGAAGGTCAATCGCCGCAACCCGGTGCCATCGGCCCCGACCACATAGATCTGCGGCGCGCCCGTTCGGTCCGAGGTGAAGGCGATCTGCTGACCGTTCGGCGACCACGTCGGGCTCGTGTCGATCATCGGATGATTTGTGAGTCGCCGCAACCCGGTGCCGTCGACGTTCACGACGTAGAGATCAGGGTTGCCGTCCCGATTCGACATGAACGCGATCTGATTGCCATTGGGCGAGAAAGCCGGTAGAAAATTATGGTCTTCTTCATTCCCGTTAGCCGGATGACCCATCCGGCCTTCATAGAGATGGGAGACGATGACGTCGGGAAACCCGCTGAGCCAGGATGTGTACGCAATCGAGCGGCCGTCGGGTGACCAGGCCGGCGTGGTGTTGAGCGACCGAGAGACGGTAACACGTCTGACGTTCGCACCATCGTAGTCGGTGATGTAGATCTCCTTGACCGGTCGGTCGTCGATGAGCCCGAGCACTGATTCGCTGTTCCGGTCGGTTACAAAGCCGATTCGCGTGCGGGCAACACCCTCCAGGCCGCGCTGGTGCCGGTGGATCTCGTCGGACAGTTGATGCGCGTAGAGGCGGACGTTGAGGTTCGAGCCACTATAGACCACGCCGAACGCCGACTCCTGCGACCGAACCGAAAACAACCTGGCCGTGACTTCGATCTGAGTGTCGCTGGTCGCTTCAACGGTACAACTGATCACACCTTCCGCCCCGAGCTCACGCCAACGGTTAAACGGCAGGTCGACAAGGGAGCTCGCGTCTGGGATCGTGCGATAGATATCCTGGGGAATCATCCGAAATTCACGTTCGAACTCCAGATCGTCCCAGAGCACGCTGGCGATGGTGCGAGCTGCCTCTCCCGTCGCCTCGTCCGGGGTCAGGGTCAGGCAGTCGGGGACCGCGAAGCTCGGCGGAGCGCCGATACGGTCGCCAATGATCAAGCTGACTTCGTCACGTTGACGGGTCGGCTGGGTCTGTCCGGTCGTGGTCACGTGGGCGACCGTCAGGCCAGCGATAAGCACGACCGACAGCATCAGGCGCGGTGCGTGGATCATGACGGTCGCACCCGACCCGCGTGCCCCAAGGCATGCTTCCGGATAGCTGTGGAAAGCAGCGTGCCGGGTTTGGGTTCCTGACGCGCCCGGACCGATGCGGTCGCTACGGCGCGCACCGAAGCGACGGTCAGGGGTGACGACGGCCGGCGGACGCGTAAGACGGTGCCCATCAATGACGCTCCTCAGGGTTGGTACTGAAAGTTGAGATGAATAGTCAGATGGTCTTCCGTGAAGCGGGACGGCAGCGGCGGCAAAGGGCCAGCCAGAAGCAGCGCCCGCTCGGCGCTCTGGTCAAGGGCCAAATAGCCGCTCGTGGTTTCACGTTCGATGTTGGTGATCTGGCCGTTTCGCTGGATCGTGAACTTCATCATCACATCGCCGGGAAACCGTTGCTTATTGTTCCAGCGCCGTCGAATCAGCTCGACCGTCGTGCCGAGATACTCGGGGCAGCAGAAATCGCCCACCTCGAGATAGCCGTCCGAGCCGAGCCCACCCGCCGACAGCCCCAGGCCGCCACCATCGGCGCCAGTCTCCGCCAACGCGTTTCCTGGGCGCAACTCGGGCCCGCGAGTCGGCCGGCGGCCCCGCGATTCGTCCGGCGCGGACTCCACCGGTACGTCGGCCTCCGGCCGGCGCCGTGCCTCGGGATTTGGGATGGTCATCTCGGGTGGCGCCGGGGCAGGCGGCTGAATCCATTCTGGCCGCTGCGCCTCGACGAGCGGCAGTACGTCCTGCACTGGCCGAGCCGCCAACGCAGTCTGTCCACCCTGGCTCGGCCCCGCCGGCCCGCCAAGACTGATGTGCATGGCGTCGGCGAGCACGTCGCTCTCCGGACCCGACAGGAACCCTGACGGCCAGAGGATGATAGCGGCGATGAGCACGCAGTGGCCGGCCACCGACACCGCATAGATCCGCGCGAGGCTGTCCCTATGTTTGGCTCGCTCGTGCAGGACGTAGCTCGTCGACTCCATCACGTCCAAGTAGCCGCCGGTCAGGGGTCGACCGGAAACTCGGTCAGGAGACCGACGTTGGCGACGCCTCCTTCCTTCAGCTGGTCTATGACCGACATCAATTCTTGATATGTGATTCCGCCGTCGCCGCGAACGAACACATCCTTATCGGACCGCTCTATCAACTCCTGCCGCATCCGTTCGTTCAGAATCTCCACGCGTACCTGATCATCATCAACCTGCACGATCCGGTCGGTCCGAAACGACAGCGGGATCGTCACGAACACTCGCTCAGCGGCAATCGGGTCCGCCCGGCGGGCAACCGGGAGACTCACATCGAGCCCACGCTGCATCAGGGGCGCCGCGACCATGAAGATGATCAGCAGCACCAGCATGACATCGACTAGCGGAACGACGTTGATCTCGGCCAGGGAGGTCACCCTTCGCCTCGGGCTCCGCCGTCGCCAGCTGCCGTGGCTGCCAGAGGCACTCTGTTCCTGAATTTTTGGCATGACCCGCCAGTTTTGCCTTGGTTCACAAAGGTCAAGATCTGCCGTCTCTAGAAAGGCCCCGTACCAGACATGCAATGCCTCGTCCCAAGGAGGCATCCTACCTGACGGCGCTGCTTCTCGGCCGAGGACTGTCGGGGGCGCTCTCGTTGCGCCTACCAACGCTTACCACGGGTTCCTAGGTAAAGTTCCGTTCGGCGATATTGAGAAACTCCAGGGAAAAATCTTCCATTGTCGACAGGTATATTCTTATCTTGTTCGTCAGGTGGTTGTAGAAATACACCGCCGGAATCGCCGCCGCCAGGCCGGCCGCCGTTGCGATGAGCGCTTCGGCGATGCCCGGGGCAACCACCGTAAGGTTCGTCGACCCGGTCGCGCTGATACCTTGGAACGCGGTAACAATCCCCATCACGGTGCCGAACAACCCGATGAACGGCGTGATGCTCGCGGTCGTCGCAAGCACGTGAACGCGATGTTCCAGCTTGTTGACCTCGACCGCTGACGCTCTCAGTAAGGCTCGGTCGAGCGCATCGAAACTGCGTAAGGTTGGACGCCCGGCGTCGGCGATTGGTCTTTCGCCGGCATCCGCCGATCCGTCCGCGTGACGCAGCTGGGAGTTGAGTTCCGCGTACCCGGCCTGGAACACTCCCACCAGCGGACTCCGGGTGAGCGAACGGCAGACCGACTGTACCTCAGAGAACTTGGTGCTGCGTCTGAAGATATCGAGAAAGCTCGACGTCTGTCGCTCGAGGCTGCGAAATTGCCATAGCTTTTGGAGGACGATGGCCCAGGAAACGACGGAGAAGAGGAAGAGGATGATGAGTACGCCTTTGGACAGCGGCGTCGCGCGCGCAATCCAATCCCAAACGCCTCCACCTATTGCTGTTTCCGACGCGCCATCCACCTGCGTCTGCAGGGCGATGACGTAGTAACCAAGGGTATGCACCAAACCCTCCGTTGACTACAAAACGCGCCGCTGGGAAAGCGCCGACGTCGGAAGATAACACGATACCGAAGAGCTGTCAAACGTATGATACGATGGAACTTCTCGGTCCCAGTCGAGGGAACCCCGGTGGTGTGGGACCGTTCCCCGGAGCCGCTCGCCAGGCTGCGGCTCGTGCCGCGGGTCTGCTGGCGACGCCGTCTCGCAAGGGTGCTTTCGCTGGTCCAGGCTGGCCGATGATCCGCTTTCTCAGCATCCGTGACTTGGCCGTTATCGATCATCTTGAGATCGAGTTCGACGCCAGACTCAACGTCCTGACAGGAGAAACCGGCGCTGGGAAGTCGATCGTAGTCGGTGCGCTGGGGCTACTGCGGGGAGGGCGTGCATCCTCCGATCTCGTGCGTACGGGCGCGCACAAGGCGGTTGTCGAGGCGGTGGTCGAGGCGTCCGACGGTCGCGAGTGGGTGCTACGACGGGAGGTGTCGGCGCAAGGCCGAAGCCGGGCGTTTATCGACGAACGCCTCGTGTCGACGACCAGCCTGCGAGCGCTCGGCGCCGAGCTGCTGGATCTGCATGGTCAGCACGAGCACCAGGCGTTGCTCGATCCGGTCGGTCATCTCGACCTGCTGGACCAATACGGGAAGCTCGGCACGATCCTAGGCGACGTGCGTGACAGATTCGCGGCCTGGCGTCGGACCGCCGCTGATTTGGAGGGTATCAGGCAGCGGATGACGGACCGGGCGGAGCGGCTCGAAACGGTGGTGTTTCAACTCCATGAGATCGAGGAGGTGGACCCATCCGATGGCGAGGACGACGCCCTTCTAGCCCATCAAAAGATCTTAGCCAACGCCGAGCGGCTGCACCAACTGGCGATCGAGAGCTACGCCGAGCTGTACGACGGCGACACCGCGGTGATGGGCGCGCTCGATCGGGTGTGGAAGCGGGTCGGGGAACTGGCAGTACTCGACCCCGGCTTTACCTCGCATCTAGACGCGAAGGAAACCATCGCATCGCAACTCGAGGAGCTAGTTTACGCACTCCGGCCGCATGCGAGTGGGGTTGACGCTTCACCGGAACGGCTGCAGGATGTCGAGGACCGGCTGGCGAGACTCGAGCGCCTCAAACGGCGACACGGCTCCACTCTCAGCGATATCATCCGCCGGCGCGATCAGTTACGCGACGAGGCGGCGCAGCTCGACGGAAGTGTCGAGCGCGAGGAGGAACTGGTCGGCCAGGTTACAGCTAAGCGGCAGGCTTATCTCGACATTGCGACGACGTTGTCGATGCGACGGCGCTCCCACGCGCCGACGCTGGCGCGGACACTCGAGCGAGGTCTGGCCGACCTGGCGATGGAGCGTACGCGTTTCGAGATCGTCCTCGGCGAACCGGAGTCGGACGAGGCGCGATGGACGGAACGGGGCTTTGACCAGGGCGAGTTTTATTTCTCGGCCAACCCGGGCGAGGACCTCAAACCCCTAGCTCGTATCGCCTCTGGCGGCGAGCTGTCTCGGGTCATGCTGGCGCTGAGAACGACGATCAGGTCCACCGACGGGGCCGGCAAGACTCTCGTCTTTGACGAGGTTGACGCCGGCATCGGGGGAGCGGCGGCCGAACAGGTCGGTGCGAAGTTGCGAGAGCTCGCAGAGAGATACCAGGTACTGTGCGTCACGCACCTGCCCCAGATCGCCGCTTTCGGAACTGTTCATCACCGCTTGACCAAGGGGATTCAGGCGGGTCGGACGACGACGGGAGTGGAGCGATTGGACGAAAGCACACGGGCGTTTGAGATCGCGAGGATGATGACAGGCACACGCGTCTCGGGTAACGTGCTGGAAGGCGCCAGAGAGCTACTGGGTTCAAAGGGCGAATACAACACGAATATCGAGAACACGAAAGCGAAAGGCGAAAGTGAAAGTGGCGCCAGCCGGCGCCGTATTCCCCACCAGCGGAGAGAGGTTCCTCGGTAGTGACCAGGACGTACTACATCGAAACGTTCGGTTGTCAAATGAACGTGCACGACTCCGAACGTCTGGCTGGTTTGCTCGACCAGGCTGGATACCAGCCGGCCGTTGCGGCTGGCGACGCCGACCTCGTCGTGATCAACACCTGCAGTGTGCGTGAACGCGCGGAGGAACGGCTGTACACGGAACTAGGAATGGTGTCGGCTAATGAATCGGGGAAGCGGCCCATCATCGCGGTGACCGGCTGCGTCGCGCAACAGGAGGGGAGCGCACTGCTCAAGCGGGGACGCCGGGTGGATCTCGTGGTCGGGACCCAGGCCCTGGCGCGTCTACCCGAGATGGTGGATCGGCTCACGCAGCAGCGCCCGGAGCGGGTCGATATCAACCTGTATAACAACGTGTCCTTTCCGCTCGGGGTCGTGCGGCGGTCCGACCCGGTGAAGGCTTCGGTCACCATCATAGAGGGGTGCAACGACTTCTGCGCGTTCTGCGTCGTACCGTACACGCGGGGCCACGAGCGTATGCGGCCGGCGGCGGAGATCGTCGAGGAAGTCCGTCTCGCTGCCGCCAAGGGCCACCGGGAGATTCACCTGCTTGGACAGATCGTCAACCACTATACGGCGCCAGACCGCCCCGGATGCGACTTTGCTGGGTTGCTAGAATTGGTGCACAACGTGCCCGACCTGGAGCGAATACGTTTCACCAGCCCACACCCGCGTCATGTCACGGACCGAATGATCGCCGCCATGTGTACGCTGCCTAAGGTTTGTCGGCATCTGCATCTGCCGGTACAGTCCGGTTCGACCGGCGTTCTGGCGCGGATGCGGCGGCGACACACACGCGAGGACTATCTGGATCTGGTCGGTCGCCTGAGAGCGGAGATGCCTGACATCGCGCTGTCTACCGACATAATCGTGGGGTTTCCTGGGGAGACGGCGGAGGAATTCGAGGACACGCGCAGCTTGATCCGCGCCGTCCAGTATAACAGTATGTTTTCGTTCAAGTACTCGGAGCGACCCAATACGTTGGCATCGCAACGGTTGACCGACGACGTGCCTGCCGCAGAAAAGACTCGGCGCATCGTCGAGCTCCAGGCGCTGCAAAAGGGCATACAGCAAGAGATTCACCGTCGACGCGTGGGCACCGAGGTCGAAGTATTGGTCGACTCGACGAGTCGAAGGCGCGAGTGGGAACTCGCCGGCCGAACAACGGGCAACACAGTCGTTAATTTCAGCGCACCCCGGACGCTGCTCGGGCAATTGGTACGTCTCCGTGTCACGGGAAGTGGTCCGTTCAGCCTACGAGGGGAACTGGTAAATGCCGGCGCTTGAGGTTCAGCCGAGCTGGTCTGATATGAGCAGTGGCGAGGGCATTTCTGAGAAGAGAGGGGGCTGACGATGCAGGTCGAAATGTCCATCAAGGGGTTGATGGTCGATCCGATCACGAACATGCCAATTGTCGTCCTTCAGGACGGCGAGGGGCGGCGTGTCCTGCCGATCTGGGTGGGCATTTTCGAGGCCAACGCCATAGCCTTGCAGATCGAGAACATCGCAACGCCGCGTCCGATGACCCACGACCTCCTGCGGAACGTCATCCAGGACCTAAGGGCGGACGTACAGAAAGTCGTAGTCAGCGACCTGAAAGAAAACACCTTCTATGCACTCATTCATCTGCTCGTGGGAGGTGAACTCGTGCTAATCGATGCGAGGCCGAGCGATGCTATCGCGCTGGCGCTACGGGTCAGGGTTCCGATCTTTGCCGAAGAGCAGGTCATCGATAACGCAAAGTCACTGGATATAACGCCCGACACAGGGGATTCAGAACGGTTGCAGAAGTGGCTCGAGGCGCTCGATCCAGAAGAGCTCGGAAAATACAAGATGTAGGCGCCGGCCTCCCAACTCGGGGCTGTCGTGTGTTTCCTGGGCGGTGTGTCTGGAAACGGCTTGCCTTGGATCCGAGCGCGCCGAGCTGTTCGCCTTTCTGATTTTTTCGTTGTTTCTTGTAGTGGCAGGACGTGCGCGTGGCAGTCACCTTCCCGTGAAGAACAGGCCGTGACGCGCACTATTCGTCAAAGATGATCACGCTCTTCACCCCGCAAGCCCCTATGTGAGGTTCCAGTTATTTGCGGCATTAATATCAACCGGGGAATCATGTTGCGAACCTCCGGAAGAACACGCTAGAATAAGGCCACACCTCGTCTCTTATCCACACAACTGTTCCAGAAAGTGTCCGGCCCGTGCCGTATAAGATGATCGTCGCGATTGCCAACCAGAAGGGCGGGGTAGGCAAGACGACCACGGCGATCAATCTAGCAGCTGCCTTGTCGCTGCGTGGTGAGCAAACGTTATTGATCGATCTTGACCCGCAAGGCAACAGCACGTTGTCATTCGTGCGGCGGGAGGGTATCACGGCTTCGGTGTACGACGCCTTCGCCAACCCTGAGTGCACGCTGGCGGACGTGGTCGTGCCAGCTGATCAGCAGGCGAATCTCTCGATCGCGCCAGCCCGTATCTCCCTGGCCAAGCTCGAATCGCGGCTCATGGGTGAACTTGACGCGCACTTCAGGCTGAAGGACCTCCTCGCGCCGCTCGCGAAACAGTACCCATACGTTGTCATCGACTGCCCACCGACACTCGGGTTACTGACCGTGAACGCTCTGGTCGCGGCGACCCATCTACTGGTCCCCATACAGTCGTCGTATTTTGCTCTCGAAGGGACTGACGATCTCCTTGAGACGATCGAAAAGGTCCGAGCGAGAGCCAATCCGAAGCTGGAGATGTTGGGCGTGCTGATCACGATGCACGACAGGCGGACCTCGCTGGCTCGAGACATCCAGAAGCGGATCAACAAGGTCTTCGGTGCGAAGGTCTTTCGCACGATCATTTCGAAGAACGTGCGTCTAGAGGAGAGTCCGGCATACCGTGAATCTATATTCTCCTTCGCGCCGAAATCGAAAGGTGCGTCTGATTACTACAGCTTGTGCGAGGAGGTCATGGACCGTGTCTAGACGAGGGCTTCCCAGCGCCGTGACAATGCGGCACGACGAACACTACGTAGAGGCCCTGGCTGCTTCTTCTGGCACGCCGATCGGACGCATGGTTCCAATCGATCAGGTCAATCCAAATCCGGACCAGCCAAGGCAATTAATGGGCGACCTGTCGGAGCTGATGGCATCGATTGCAGAAAAGGGGATCATCGAACCGCTCATCGTCAGACAGCGACGAGGCCGCTTTCAGATCATAGCGGGGGAACGGCGCTATCAAGCGGCCGCTCAAGTCGGCCTGCGTGAGCTCCCGGTTGTGATCCGGGATGTTGACGATGGCGAGCTGATAGAGATCGCCCTTATAGAGAATATCCAGCGCAAGGACCTGAGCCCGTTCGAAGAGTCTGAAGCCCTGCAGAGCCTCGCCACAGACCACGGCTACAAGCACGAGGAGCTGGCTCGTCGTTTGGGCAAGTCCAGGACCTCGGTCACCGAATCTCTTAGCCTTAACGGAATGCCGGATCAGGTGCGAGAGTTGTGTCGGCTGGCCGACATTACGTCCAAGTCACTGCTCCTGCAAATAGTTAGGCAAGGTGACGCCAAAAGAATGATCGCGCTCGTCGAAAAGTTGACCAGGGGAACCGGACCGACCACACGGGAACAGGCTAGAGCGGCGGCAGCCGGGGCGAAGCTCGGGAGGCCCAAGGCCTTCACTTTCAAGTACGTACCGCCCGCGAAGACCTTTAATCTCAGTCTAAAGTTCCGCAAGTCACGCGTCAACCGCAACGAGATCATCACCGCGCTCACCGAAATCATCGAAGAGTTGCAGCGAGCCAAGTGACGCGGTCTGGTATCCCTGGTCCGTATGAGGCCGAGAGGACCTGGCTAGCTTGGCGGCACCTCAGTCGCGCAGAACGCGCCTAGCATCCCGGGTCTTGCCCCTCCATCCGCTCAGAACGTGCTGTTTTGCGCTTGGCAGAACGGGCACTTGGACGTAAGTTAACATAATACTCATTATCAGACCCAAGAAATACGCCGAATCGGAGACCGGGTCGATGCACCCGATCATCTGGGCGCGGCGGAAACGGTAATTAGCGGAGGGCTTGTGATAGCGTTTGGCCCTTCACATCGTATTTGCTTGCAGAACCATGACCAAGACCTTCGCCGTCGCCGCCCTCTCAACTTCACTGCTCTTCGCCGTCGCATCAGGAGCCGATGCCCAGGACGCCGACCTAGCTAGGTGTGCGGCGGTGGCCAGTGACATAGCTCGGCTCCAGTGCTACGACAATCTGGCTGAATCCGCAGGGGCCGGCGGGGACTCCGGTGGCGAGACTACTTCTTGTACTGCCCAGGCACCGTGTACAGTCGGTGAGTGGATCATCCGGGAGGAGACGAACCCGGTCAATGACAATCGTATCGTGATGGTCGCGCTCCGCTCGGCCAGCGGCACGAACCGAATGGGCGGGCAGATAGCACTCATCCTTAGGTGCATTAGACGCGTCACGGACCTAATGATCAACTGGCAGGCCTACCTCGGAAGCGAGGCCAACGTCCTCACTCGAGTCGGTGTCGAGGAAGCCGAAACCAGCAGCTGGGGATTGAGTGGCGATAGCCAGGCGACGTTCCTTCCTGGCAACAGTGATGTCGAGTTCGTCCAGCGGCTACTCGACGTTGATCAACTGGTCGCGCAGGTCACCCCCTACAACGAGAACCCCATCACAGCCGTCTTCGAGCTCGACGGGATCCAAGAGGCGATCATCCCGCTGCGAGAAGCCTGCGAGTGGTGACGAGGGACGAGAACGACGGCATCGAGTGATGACCCCACGCCGTCGCCTTCCCGCTGGCATCGGCAAGACCCCCACGGGCTACTGGAACGAGTCATCCGGAACGGGAATGTATTTGAGGGCGATAATTTTGAGCTCGAAATAGAGTCCAGTGACCGCTATTTTCACAGTGATGGATGTTCGGGAAGCCTAATCCAGTAACCCTCCAGCGCGGGCGCTGCGACAGCTCAGAAGGTACGGAATGAGGTTTGTGTCGATGACAACCGTCACGCCCGCCCGCCCGCGATCCAGCCGTCGATTTCCTTAGCAGTCTGGCGTCGCGTCTGGCCAGCCCAGCGCTTTTCTATCTGGTCGAGGACCGAGCGCCGCTCGGCAACGAAGCCCAGCAGGATGTCCCGGACCTCCTGGTCCAATCAGTGATGGTTGCCGCGAGCGAGTGATTTCAGTGTCTTGACGGTTTCAGGAGGAAGATTGCGTGAGGAAGATTGCGTATTGTAAGAGTTGCCATGTATGGCTCAAGTGCTAGCACTGATATCGGTGCCTGGCCAACCCGCATCCACGGGGCTCAACGCCTTTGTCAACGATGCACCCATGGGCCGCCGGGGGCAAGGCATCCGTACGACGACATGTGAATCCGCACCGGACTGCTAGCCCAGAGGGTCCCCTTCCCCGCTGCCGGTCACGGTAGATTCGAAATATCCCACGAGCCCGCGCGTCTTGGCCGATAAACTGGGTGATAGGATCTGAGACCGGCATGCTACGCATCGTTGACCGCTACATCCTGCGAGAAACACTGCCGATGGTGTTTCTTAGCCTCCTGGTGTTTACCTTCGTGCTCATGATCCCCCCGATCATGCAGGTGGCCCAGGTACTGATCTCGAAAGGTGTCGACAGCTGGACGATCGTTCAGCTCATGTTGACGCTCGTCCCGCAGGGACTGGGGGTCACCATCCCAATGGCGGTGCTCATCGGGCTCCTGATGGGGTTCGGGAGGATGTCCGGGGACCGGGAGACCGTCGCGCTGCAGGCGTGCGGCATCAGTATCTACCGGATACTCTTGCCGGTCATCCTGCTGGCGTCGGCGGCGGCGGCGGCCACCTGTTACACGCTGGTGGTGGCGCTTCCCGACGCGAACCAGACGTTCCGTGAAATCACCTACCGCATGATGGCCACGCAGGTGGGAGACGAGGTCAAGCCGCGGGTCTTTTATGAGGGTTTCCCCGGTGTGGTTCTGTATGTGCGGGACGTCGGAGTACAGGATTCCGAGTGGTCCGGGGTATTCCTGGCCGACAGCCGCGACCCTGGGCAGCCTCAGGTCTATGTCGCGGAAGAGGGCCGCGTGGTGCTCGACCGTGACAACCGTCGCGTGGACATAGTCTTGACCTCTGGCACCGGACATCGCGTCGACCGGGAGGATCCCTCCACCTACGATGTGCACCGGTTCAGTGAGATCGTCATCAGCCTCGACCCAAACTCGGTCTTCCCGGTTGGCGGGCCGCAACCGGGATTGACCGAGATGACCATTGCGCAGTTGCAGGTACAGGTGGCCGACATGCGGGCGCAGGGGGTGTCACCCCACAACCCGATCATGGAGATCCACCAGAAGTTCTCGCTCCCGCTGGCCTGCCTCGTCTTCGCGGTGATCGGCCTGGCGCTCGGGGTCACCAGCCGCAAGGACGGAAAGCTCGCCAGCTTCGCGCTGGGAATCGGCGTGATCTTCGCCTACTACATACTCATGTACGGGGCCAAGGCGATGGCCAAGGGGGCGCTCGTGTCGCCGGATGTGGCGATGTGGTTGCCCAACATCATTCTGGGCGCGGGCGGCGTGTCGCTGCTCGTGTGGCGTGCCCGCTCGGCCGAGCGGCGGGTGTCGCTCAACCTTCCCTTTCTGCATCGCCGGAACCCACTGTCACCACCGACCGACATGCCGAACGACCCCACCCACGCCTCCGTGATGGTCGCATCGGCCATCGATGTTCGCACTGGCGTGCACTGGTCGGGAGGCGGTCTACCGAGCCTCCTCGACCGCTATGTCGGCAAACAGTACTTGAAGGTCCTGATGCTCTCGTTCGCTGGGTTGCTCGGCATCTTCTACATCTCCACGTTCGTCGATCTGTCCGACAAGCTTTTCAAGGGCGAGACGACGGCGCTGGCCATCGTCGAATACTTCTGGTACGCGACCCCGCAATTCGTGTACTACGTGCTCCCGATCTCGGCGCTCGTCTCGACGCTGATCACAATCGGGCTCTTGACCAAGAGCAGCGAGCTCACCGTGATGAAGGCGTGCGGTATCAGCCTCTACCGAGCCTCATTACCGCTCCTGTTGTTCTCCCTGATCTGGAGTGGTGCGCTATTCGTCATGGGCGAGAGTTTCCTGGCTGACGCGAACCGGCGCGCGGAGGTGATCCGGGACGTCATCCGGGGCCTCTCTCCACAGACCCGCGACGTGCTCAACCGGAAGTGGATCGTGAGCCCGGACGGGGCGATCTACCACTATGTCCACTTCGACCCTGATCAAGTCGAATTGCATGGGCTGACCACCTATCGGTTCGAGGAGGACGACTGGCGGCTCACCGAGCGCGCCTACGCGACCCAGGCGGTGTTCGACGATGGCTGGCAGGCGCGGGAGGTCTGGGTCCGAACCTTCGGCGACGGCGATACCGGTGCGTTCGAGGCATCAGAACACGGGGAATTAGGGATCGAGCCGCCGGGATACTTCGCCACCGAGCAGCCGGAAGCCGAACGTATGACCTATCAAGAACTGGACCGCTACATCGGCGATCTCGAAGCGAGCGGGGTTGACGTGGTCGCCCTGCGGGTCGCACTGCAGCGCAAGCTCTCCTTTCCGTTCGTGACCTTGATACTCACCCTGATCGCCATCCCGTTCGCCGTGACCACCGGCCGCCACGGCGCCTTGTACGGTGTGGGCATCGGCATCGTCCTGGCGATCGCCTACTGGGTCGTCATCAGTATCTTCGCGGCGATCGGCAGCGCCGGGTTGCTCACGCCGATGCTGGCGGCCTGGGCGCCCAACGTGCTCTTCGGTGGCTCCGCCGTTTTCATGCTGCTCGCCGTGCGCACCTGACGCATCCCTGGCTCGCCTCACGGAACACCGACCGGCTTCGAGGAGGTGCGACACCCGCTGGGAGATCACGGGGGTGACACCGCGTGGTCATCGAACCTGGTGCGCGGCGACATCCTGCACACACCGTCGCTCGTCCATGTGATGACGCTGGTCGGGGTCTTGACTGTCCGCGAGGTGCTGATGTGGGTGAGTCGACCGCTCTACGAAGGTGTGGGTGTGCGACCGGTCTTGTCCGAATCGTCGGCTGTCGCCTACAACCCGGCCGCTTGACTCAGCGCCTGCGCCTTGTCGGTGCGTTCCCAGGTAAACTCCGGCTCGGAGCGGCCAAAGTGTCCGAATGCCGCGGTCTGCCGGTAGATCGGCCGACGCAGATCCAAGGCCTCGATGATCCCCTTGGGAGTCAGCGCGAAGTGTTCCCGGACCAGGTCGCCGATCCGATGCTCATTCACTTTCGCGGTGCCAAAGGTGTCGATGAGCACCGACACCGGGTCCGCGACCCCGATGGCATAGGCCAACTGCACCTGCACTCGGTCGGCCAGGCCGGCGGCAACGCAGTTCTTCGCCACGTAGCGGGCCATGTAGCTGGCCGACCGGTCGACCTTGGTGGGGTCCTTGCCGGAGAAAGCGCCCCCTCCGTGCGGCGCGGCGCCGCCGTAGGTGTCGACGATGATCTTCCGCCCGGTCAACCCCGCGTCGCCGTGCGGGCCGCCGGTGACGAACCGGCCGGTCGGGTTGACATAGATGTGCGTCTTGTCGTCGAGGAGGTGCTCGGGAACGGTCCGCTTAATGATGTGCGTGAGCACATCCGCACGGATTCGCTCGTTACTCACGTGCTCGCTGTGCTGGCTGGACACGACCACCGTGTCCACGCGCACCGGGGTATCACCATCGTACTCCACCGTCACCTGCGACTTGCCATCCGGTCGCAGATAGTCGATGACACCGTCACGCCGGGCCCGCGACAGCCCGCGGCACAGCTCGTGTGCGAGAGTGATCGGCAACGGCATCAACGACTCGGTCTCCGAGCACGCGTATCCGAACATCAGCCCCTGGTCACCGGCACCACCCGGGTCCACCCCCATGGCAATGTCTGGAGACTGTCCGTGAATCGACGAGAGTACGGCGCACGTGTCGGCGTCGAACCCGTACTTGGCCCGCGTGTACCCCACGTCACGAATGGTCTCGCGGACGACATCCGTGAAGTCGGTTGTGCCAGCGGTGGTGATCTCACCGGCGATGACCACGAGACCGGTCGTCAGCAAGGTCTCGCAGGCGACCCGTCCGCGTGGGTCGGCGGCCAGCACGGCGTCCACGATGGCGTCCGACACCTGGTCGGCGATTTTGTCCGGATGTCCTTCGGTGACCGATTCAGATGTAAAGAGATAGTGCCCGGTCCGGCGCATTGCGTACTCCTTAGCGGTGTCGGGTGATGTACACGTCAAAGAACGGGTTCGTGGTGCGGGCCGGATCTGGCGCGGCCGCTCGACTGCCTTACAACACCGAGCCTCGCGCGTCCTGCCCGACTGCCCTCGGGGACGGCGCCCCACGGTATCCGCTCCGACGGGTAATCGATCTGCTCACGGTAACAAAGTGCCCCGCGCTAGGTCAATGCGGGCTGGTCCAGTAGACAGCCCGCGTCAGGACCGTGGATGAAATTCGTCGTACACCGCTTTAAGCCGGGCCTCGAGGATATGGGTGTAGATCTGCGTGCTCGAAAGGTCCGCGTGCCCAAGCAGCGTTTGAATCATGCGAAGGTCGGCCCCCCGTTCGAGTAGATGGGTTGCGAACGAGTGCCGTAACATGTGCGGGCTCAGATCCTGGGTCAGCCCGGCCTGTCGTCCGTGTTTCTTGATGATCTTCCAGAACCCGACCCGGCTCAGCGTCAGGCCACCTCGCGCGTTCATGAACAGATAGGTGGACATGCGGGTCTTGAGCAGCACCGGGCGTGCTGACGTCAGGTAACGGTTGATCCAATCCGCAGCGGTTCGCCCGATCGGAACGACGCGCTCCTTCAACCCTTTCCCGAGACAGGTTATGAACCCCGCGTCTAGATTAAGATCGTCCGTTTTGAGTGTGACCAGCTCTGTTACGCGCATTCCGGTCGCATAAAGCAGCTCCAGCAGCGCGCGGTCCCGGACACCAGTCGGCGTGTTCACATCCGGCTGCGCCAGCAGCCGGTCGACCTCGTCGATCGACAGAAAACGCGGCAACGCCGGCCAGGAGCGCGGGGCCCGTAGATCGTCCGCCGGGCTACCTGGCAGATGCCCGTCCAGGACGAGGAATCGATAGAATCCCCGCACGCACGCGACCACCCGCGCGACCGATCTGGGCGACAGGCCGGACGACATTAAATGCCGCACGAACGCCTCGAGTTCGCGCCGGTTGAGCGCCTCGGGTCGGCGATCCTGCCGCGTCGCGAAGGCAAGGAGCCGATCGAGATCGTGCGCGTAGGCGAGAATCGTATTCGGCGACAGGCGGCGTGACACTCGCAGCTCGTCGAGGAATTCAATCACTTCCGGATGTTCGGCACCTAACCGCTGCTTCGTTGCGTCCGGCATTTCGTGCGTTGTATACTAAAACTAAGCAAAACACATACGAACTAGAGCGTCTTTGCCTCGTCGAGCTCCTCCCGGCGCGCACCAAGGTGAAGGGATGAAGAGACACCTCGTGTTCCTTTTAAGCCTCGTTCTGCTGGCCGCGGCCGGTGGATGCGCGTCCCGGACGTCGCCCTCCGCTACACCCGCGATGCCGGCCGAACCGGTCGACCTCGAGACCCAGTTGGTCGAGTATGTCGAGGTCCAGGAGGCGCTGGCGGCCGACAGTTTCGAGGAAGCCAAGACCCAGCTCGAAGAGTTCACGCGGGTGACGGCCGGCGTCACCCGCGCGTTGGCCGAGGCGGCGCAGCAGACCGAAGACATTGAGGAGATGCGCGCGAAGTTCAAGCCGTTGTCGGACTCGTTCGCCGAGACGGAACTGCCCCAGGGCTTCGCCCGGGCCTACTGTCCGATGTACGACAACGGGGCGTCCTGGGTGCAGCGCGATGGCCCGGTACGCAATCCGTATTACGGGGCGATCATGCTGACGTGCGGCGTCGTCGACGCCGCGGCCGGGGCGCACATGGATCATACCCCGAGGCACGGCGGCACCGTTTTCATGGCGCCGGATAGCTTCCATCACATCGAGGGCACCTACCCTGAACCGGGCGTGTTCCGGCTCTACGCGACCGACAATTACCGGGCTGGGGTCGATATGACCGACTGGGCCGGCCGGGCCGTGACCGAAGAGGAGTACGACGAGGATACCGACGAGTTCGTCGAGGTGACGGCGTTCGACCTGGTTCTGGCTTCCAGCGGCGAGTATCTCGAAGCGCGGGTTCCAGGCGGCGGTGGCCCGATGGAAGTGACCGCCATGGTGATCTTCCAGAGTGATTTTCCAGCCGAGCGTTTCGACTTCATCTTTGCCGAGCTGTCTAGCACGGATAGCGCCGTCGCAGCTGAAGCCGTCACCGCTGACGCCGTCGCGGGCGCAGGGGGATCGTTTTCGATCGATGGGGCCTTTCTTGCGCAACAGATCCTCCCGGATATTCCGGCCGATGCGGGACAAGTGGTGGTCGAGATCGCCTCGCGGGACCAGATAATTCAGGACCTAATCGCACGCGGTGGCTTCACCGAGATCTTCATCCCCGCCCTGCAGGCCAAGGAGCTCGCGCTGGCCCTGCAGGCTCACGGATCGGAAATATCGGAGGACGCTCGCAACCAGGTGCGAATTGCCGTGCGCCAGCTCGTGAGGGCCGCGTATATGCTCGACTGGTATGGCGATCTAGGGAACAAGAACGACGTAGACACCGCCTACGACATCTTCGGTACTGCGGTTGGCCAGCTTAGCGATATATACGCCGTCCCGGCCACACCCTGACACCCTGGACGCGGCACGGGTTGGGCGGCGGGCGTGAACCTAAACGGAGAGTGAAAATGCCACGTCACATAGGATGGGCCTTCGGACTGGTGGTCATCATGGTGACGGTGCTATTCGGCGTTGGCGCCAGCGGACACGCCCCGATCGCGTCCCGCTACACCTACAACGAGCATCTGTTTCCGATTCTCCAGCAGCAGTGCGGAAGCTGTCATGTCGAGGGCGGCGTGGCGCCGATGTCGCTGATGACCTACGACGAGGCATTCCCATGGACGCAGTCGATCCGCGAAGAGGTGCTGAGCCTACGGATGCCGCCCTGGAGGGCGGAAGACGGCTTCGGCACCTTCACCAACGGGCATGTCCTGCCGGCGCATGAGATGGACATGATCCTCGAATGGTCTGCCGGAGGCCACCCGCGTGGACCGCGTGAGCAGACGCCGACCGCGCCGGCGCTGACGGCGGACTGGACGCTCGGTCCACCCACGGTGGAGTTAACCCTGCCGGAGCCGTTCACGATCGACGCTGCCACCAGCGAGGCCGTCCGCTATTTCACGCTGCAGACCGACCTCGACGGCGACCGCTGGGTCACCGGCGTGGATATAATCCCCGGGGCCAGGGCCGTCGTACGCCACATCTCGATTTACATCGACACGACCGGTCAGGCCAGCGCCGCCGATGCGGCGGACGCTGGACCCGGTTTCGCCTCCGGGTACGATGGCGACGAGCCGATCGTGGTCTGGTGGCCGGGACAAAGCGCCGTCAAGCACGACGGTGTCGGCTACGCGCTGCCCGCCGGCGCAGACCTTGTGGCTCGGGTGCTCTACAAAAAGACCTGGATCACTGAGGGGCAGGCCTTCAGCGACCAAACCCGTTTCGGCCTGCACCTGGCCGAGGATGGCGTCAGCGGCGTTGAGCACACGGTTGTTAGTTCACCGGAAGAACTGGACGGTCGAGAACTGGTCTTCAGCCATACGCTCGATCGCGGCGTCAACCTGCTCGGGCTGTTGCCAGAGGTCGCGGTCGAGGCTCTCGAGCTGGAGGTCGAGGGCGTGCTCCCAGATGGCGCACGGGTGCCGCTCTTGCTGATTCGCGAGCCGGACCATGACTGGCCGACGCGATACTGGCTCGACACCCCCCGATCGCTCCCCGCCGGCACCCAGATCGAGGTCTCGGCTACGTTGCGACCGGGCTCGAATCCCCTAACGATACCGTCGCTGTTCGGCGCTGCCGCCCCGATCCGGCTGTTGCTGGACTACACCTCAGCAGCCGACGCTGCGAACTGACCGTCACCCCGGCTGCCGCGCTCCTTGCGGCACCCTCTTCGTTGCAAGTCACATGGCGCGACGCCTAACGCGGATTCCGCGACCGGCCCCGCTTGTCCTGGCCGGTTTGTGCCTCTCCGTGCTCTCGTGTGACACCCCGGAGCACACCCCGCCCGCCTCGGTGAGCCTGGCGCTCATCAACGGCCGGATCTGGACCGGGGACCCCGACCGTCCCTGGGTCGACGCGCTAGCAGTCAGCGACGACCGGATCGTGGCGGTCGGTCCCAGCGACGCGGTCGAACTGCTGGCAGGCGAGGCAGAAATCATCGACCTTCGCCAGCGGCTGGTGCTGCCGGGGTTCATCGACACCCACACCCACCTGCTCGATCTTGGTGACCCGATGGAAACGCTAAACCTTGCGTCCGTCCGGTCGCGCAGGCAGTTCGTCACACGTATCACCGCCGCCGCCACCGATCGTCCGCTTGATGGGTGGCTTCTAGGCCGGGAATGGGACCAGCGCATGTGGGGCGGTGCCCTCCCCAACCGTGAATGGATCGACCGGGTGACACCGCGCCATCCGGTCTGGCTCCTACAACGGGACCGGCAGCAGGGACTGGCGAACACCCTAGCGCTGGAGCGCGCCGGTATTGTTGCGGGGATGCCCGGCGCCCAGATCGTCGACGACAGTGCTTCGGGTCTTGCGTTGACCGGGATCCTGACCGGCGACGCCATGCGACAGCTGGAAGCAATCGTACCCCAGCTATCACAGGCGGCACGCGACCGTGCCTTCGACAGCACGTTACGTGAAGCGGCGCTCCGGGGCGTGACCTCCGCTCATCACATTGGCGACTGGGACGATCTCGAGGTGTTCACGCGAGCCCGGGATGACGGCCGACTCACCCTACGTGTCTATGCCGCCGTGCCAATCACCACGTGGGTCCGACTCGACCGTGCGCTCGGCGTACGCGCGTTCGGCGGCCCCGACGGTCGCGGTGATGACTGGCTGCGTGTTGGCGCCGTCCATGTCGAGCTCGACGGCGCGCTCGTGGCCCACACCGCCGCCCTGGACGCTGGTTATTTAGATAAGCCGAGCCAGACCGGTCGTCTCGCCCTCGACATCGAAACCCTCGGCTCGTTGGTGCTCAACGCTGACAACGCCGGGCTGCAGGTCATGACCCGCGCGGTCGGGGACCACGCCAACAGGGTCACGCTCGATCTATATCGACAGGTTGCCCTGCAGCACGGGGCACGCGACCGCCGCTTCCGGGTGGAGCTGGCGCAGCATCTCAGGCCGGCCGATATCGTCCGCTTCGCGATTGACGGCGTGCTGGCTAGCGCGTTGCCGTTTTCCACCGTGCACGAAGGACGCTGGATCGACGAGCAACTCGGCCCGGAACGTGCGCGTACCAGCTTTGCGTTTCGGGCGATGCTGGACGCCGGCGCGGTCCTCACGTTCGGCAGTGGTTGGCTGGACCGAGGGACTCCGATCGACGCGATATATTCCGCGGTTACCCGGCGCACTCTCGACGGGCTGCATCCGCAGGGCTGGGTGCCGCAGGAGCGGCTCACCGTCGAGGAGGCACTCCGTGCTCACACGGTCTCAGCGGCGTACGCGGAATTCCAGGAAAGCCGCAAGGGCGCGCTCACGGTGGGGCGGCTCGCCGACTTGGTCATTGTTGACCGAGATCTACTGACCATACCCTCGAACGACATCCCGACCGTTCGAGTCATCATGACCATCGTCGGTGGTCGGATCGTGTTCGACCGTCTCCGCCAGACCCAGTCCTGACCTCCACCACCATTTTATCTCTATCTCACTCTATCATAGATGGATATGCGTTCATCAGCCAACGCCGAGCGCACGTCGATCACGCACCTCCAGCGCTCTGAGCGCGTGGTGTTCTTGAGGTGGTGGCGGTGCAGTGCGGGGGTTCCGGCTCACGCGAGGGGAGGGGCGCTGAGAGGATCGACTGCTTACGGTTGCTTTTGTCCGTGTTTCGATGGTCTCGCGCTTGTCACCCACACCCAGCCGTCAAGTGCCTCTCTCGCTCCATACATCCTCAAAACTTCAGGCTTTGTTCGCCTGCACGTACAGAAAGCGGTCACGTTGTTCGACCTCGCCTACGAGACGAAAACCGGCCATCGTGATCTTCTGTACTAGGTCGTCTGTCTTTCCATCCCACTTTTTTTGTGGTTCAGCAACCATAAGCTGGCCAAACGACTTCAACGTTCGGTGCGCTTCCCGTAGGTACTCCGACCAATTCGTTCCCATCAACGACAAACAGAACACTGCAGTATCAAGGCTTTCGTTCTCAAGTGGTGTCTTGTGGCTGGCAGGGGGGGCAATGCGGGGGGTTACGGGCGATTCAACGGGGATGGGGGTGAGTCACGCGGGTGCGCGGCGTCCCACTCACGGGCACGGTGAGATGCCTGGTGCAACGATAGTGTCCAATGGCTATTACTAGCCGAGCTGGTGGCTATGCGTGGCCACGAGTGACCACAAACTGTCAGTTCTTGATACCTCTTTGGTCTTTTAGTCCAACGCCCCATCTATTCGTAATAGCTCGGCGTTGAGGACCGCGGCGCCGGCGGCGCCGCGAACCGTGTTGTGCCCCATCGCAACGAACTTGTAGTCGAGTACCGGACAGGCGCGCAACCGTCCGATACACACCGCCATTCCGCGGGAGCGGTCGACGTCGAGGCGTGGCTGCGGCCGGTCCGCTTCATCGAAGTAGATGAGCGGCTGTGGTGGAGCGCTTGGCAACCCGATCTCCTGCGGTCGGCCGGAAAAGCTCCGCAGCGCGGCGATCAGCGCCGCCGGTCCCGGATCCGACTCGAGCGACACCGTGACGATTTCGGTGTGTCCATTGATAATCGGGACACGGGTCGTGCTGGCGCTCACCGTGACCGCGTGGGGCTCGACACCCTCATTAGTGGCATGTCCGAGGATCTTCTTAGTCTCCGTTTCGATTTTCTGTTCCTCACCCTGGACCACCGGGACGACGTTGCCAACGATGTCGAGTGACGCGACACCCGGGTATCCCGCGCCGGAGACCGCCTGCAGCGTCGACACGATGATCTGCTGCAAACCGAACTGCCGCAGGGGCGCCACGGCCATGGCCAGCACGACGGTCGAGCAGTTGGGGTTGGTCACGATGCGGCCAGACCATCCCTTCGACGCCCCCTGCGCCGGCAACAATCGTAGATGGTCAGCGTTGATCTCGGGGATGATCAGCGGCACGACCGGGTCCATGCGGTGGTTACGGGCGTTACTGACGACGATGTGCCCGGCCTTGGCGAACGCAGTCTCCACCTCACCAGCCACCGACGCGTCGAGGCCAGAGAACACTAGCTTGGGCGCGTGTCCTGGACTCACTGTGTCGACCACCATGTTCGCGACCTCGGCCGGGCGTGGCGCAGGCAGCCGCCACGAGGTCGCGTCTCGGTACCGTTTACCAGCCGACCGCTCGCTCGCGCCAATCCAGGTCAGCTCGAACCACGGATGGTCCACCAGCTGCACTAGGAACTCCTGTCCTACCATGCCGGTGGCGCCCAACACCCCTACAGCGATCCTGCCGCTCATACGTTCGTTCCTCTCGCGCCGTTTCGCCCTGTTGCGTCAGTCCGTCGCCGCCGCCGCCCTATCTCCAGGAAAGAACTCCTGATGCACTGTCCGTGTGGCGGCATCGAGCTTATCCAGAGAAATCACGCACGCGACCTTCATTTCGGACGAGCTGATGCAGTCGATGTTGACCCCTTCACGCGCCAAAGCCCCGAACATTCGCGCCGCCAGCCCGGGCGTCGACGCGAGCCGGGAACCGACGATCGAAATCTTCGCCACGTTGTTCTCCACCACGCCACGTTTCGTCACACCGTCGGTCTCCCAGCGTTCCACGAGTTCACGTGCGCCGGCGAGGAACTCCAGATCCAGGATGAACGTAATCCGCCCCTGATGTGCGGAACTGGCGCTCTGGATGATGAGGCGGACATTGATCTTCGCCTGTGCCAGATCCCGAAACACCCGCGCCGCCATGCCCGGCTCGTCCGGCACATCCAGCAGCGTGATCTTCGCAATCTTGGCATCGCTAGTAACGCTGACAACTTCCGCTCGCTCCATGACGCTCGCTCCTCCTCGAATCCACGTACCCTCGCGCAGATGAAAGCTGCTGCGTACATGAATCGGAACGTTGCACTCCATGCAAATCTCGGCGGCCCTGGGGTGCAGCACCTTGGCGCCGCTCGAGGCCATCTCGATCGCTTCTTCATAGCTGATCTCAGGCCACAACGTCGCGCCAGGCACCCGCGCGGGGTCGGCCGAGAACACACCGTCGACATCCGTGCAGATCTCGCAGGAGTCGGCACCGAGCGCCGCCGCCAGCGCCGCGGCGGTGATGTCACTGCCCCCCCGTCCGAGCGTCGTCACGTCGTTGTTGTCGCTGATACCTTGAAATCCGGCCACAATGACCACGCGCCCGGCGTCGAGCTCCGACAGGATCCTCTCGGTGTCGATGCTGCGAATGCGGGCCTCGTTGAACACTCCGTCGGTCCGGATACCGCATTGCAGCGCTGTGAGCGAGATGGTCGCGATGCCACGGCTCTGCAGCGCCAGTCCAAGCAGCGACACGGTCACCTGCTCGCCAGTCGAGAGCAACAGGTCCATCTCGCGTCCAACCGGCCGATCCGACACCTGACTCGCAAGGCTAACCAGCTCGTCCGTTGCGCTCCCCATAGCCGACAGCACCACGACGAGACGCGGCGTTCGCGGCAGGTTCAGCACGACCCGATCCGCAATCGCGAGAATCCGGTCGGCGGTCGCGACCGAGGTGCCTCCGTACTTCTGCACAACGACCGGTGTCGCCAGCTCGTCCTGCGCTGTCATCGCCTGCTACCCGTTGCTCTCGTGCCCGGACGACGCCGGCACGCCTGTCAGCCTCGGCGCACGCTCCTCACCGATCTGTGTCGACAATTGATGTAGAAAGAGGCCGACGTCCGTCACGATGCCGGCCGTCTGTGACGACCCCCGGTCGCCCAGCTTCGTCACCACCGCCGGGTTGATGTCCACACACACCACCCGAACCCACGCCGGCAACATGTTGCCGACCCCGATGCTGTGCAGCATCGACGAGAGCATCAGCACCAGCTTCACGCCGCTCAGCAGCTCGGCGTAACGCTCCTGCGCCTCGACGAGATCCATCACCGTGTCCGGGATTGGGCCGTCATCACGGATACTGCCGGCCAGCTCGTATGGCACCCGCTCGGTGATGAGGTCGTGCATGAGCCCCTTGCTCAGTACGCCCTGGCGAACCGCCTCGCGGAGCCCACCTACGCGTCGAATAACGTTGATTGCACGCATGTGGTTCTTGTGCCCTTCCTCGACCGCCACCCCGGCATCTAGGTCAACACCGAGCGACGTTCCGAAGAAGGCGTGCTCGACATCGTGCACCGCCAGCGCGTTCCCGGCGAGCAGGCCATCCACCCAGCCCTGCCGGACCAGCCTGCCCAGATACGCCCCACCACCGCTGTGAACCACCACCGGCCCGGCGACCACGGCGATCCGACCCCCTTCACGCTTTACCTCACGCATCATCCGAATCACTCGCGCCACAGTCACTTCGACTCGTCGCTCGGTGGACACGTCGTTGGTCATGAAGGCAAACCCAAGCCGGTCGCGCTCCTGGAACTCCGGCGTGACACGAACCCCGTCCACGCCGCATACAACCAGCTCGCCAGGCCGCACGTCCCGCAGCTTACGGCATGCCGCGCCGTCGTCATTCACCACCACCACCGCATCCATCCGTTGCTGCTCGACCTCGATCCATCGACCTGCATGATGGATGAGCGTGCGATGGTTGGTAGTCGAGTAGAAATCATCCGGTACGAACCCATCGCCCGCCGCCTCGAGGCGGGCCTCCCGCTGCGGCCTCGGATAACATCCCAGTGGGATCAGCTCTTCGAGCAGCTCGTGCAGCCGCTCCCCCGTCTCGGTGCTCACCCGAAGCCGCAGATGGGAAAACTCGTCGTTCGTGCGCCCGATCGAAAACTCCAGCACCTCGAACAGTGCCCCACGTTCGATGACCTTGTCGAAGACGGACGTCAGCAGGCGGGAGTCGATTAAATGACCGTCGGCCTCGACGATTTCACTGTAGGACTGGGAGGACATGGTTGGATGGCTCGCGTCGATCCGGCGCCTAGCCCTTGGTTGGCTCCAGTGCACGCGCCGCGAGAAACGCCTCGAACTCGCTTAGCGACCGCCCGAGCGATGTGGGCTCCGCCAGATGATCCGCCATAACCTGAGAGGTCTTGTAGCCATTCCCGGTCACGCAGACGACGATCGACTCGTCCTTCGGGATCACACCCGCCTGCAACAGATTGATCGTCACTGCCAGCGTCGTGCCCCCGGCCGGCTCTGTGAAGATGCCTTCGGTCCGCGCCAGCAGTCCGATCGCGTCGAGGATCTCCCCATCGGTCGCGCATGCGCCAGACCCGCCGGTCTCTCGGACCGTCTGCAGCACCTGATAACCGTCCGCGGGATTCCCGATGGCGATCGACTTCGCGATAGTCTCCGGTTTGACCGGTTCAGGATGCTCAGCGCCGCTATCCAGGGCATTAATGACTGGTGCGCACCCGGCAGCCTGCGCGGCGTGAATCCGAGGCAACTCGCCTGCCGCCAGCCCCACCTCGCGCAGTTCGCGGAAGGCCCGGCCAATCCGCGGCAACAGTGTGCCCCCGGCCACCGGGGAGACCACGTGTCGAGGGTACTGCCAGCCCAGTTGCTCTACGATCTCGAACCCCAGAGTTTTGGCACCCTCCGCGTAATAACTCCGGAGGTTGATGTTGGCGAACGCCCAGCCATACCGGTCTCCGACCTGTGTGCATAGCCGGTTGACATCGTCGTAGGTTCCATCGATGCCGACAACATGCGAACCGGACACGGCTGACCCGATAATCTTGCCAGGCTCCAGACTCTGTGGAATGAAGACGTAGCACCGCAGCCCGAGGCGTGCCGCGTGTGCCGCCACGCTGTTACCGAGGTTACCGGTCGATGCGCAGCCAAAGGTATCGAATCCCAGCTCGATCGCGCGGGTCGCCGCCACCGGGACGACGCGGTCCTTGTAGGATAGCGTCGGATGATTGACCGAGTCGTCCTTGAGGTACAGCTCCTCGACGCCGAGTTCCGCCGCCAACCGACCGGCCCGGACGAGCGGAGTGAACCCCGAGTCGAACCCGGTCCGAGGGTCGCCGGTAATCGGCAGCAGCTCGCGATACCGCCAGAGGTTCCGTGGCCGACTCGCGATCGCCTCGCGGGTCATCGTCCGGCGCGCAGCCGCGTAATCGTAGAATGCTTCGAGTGGTCCCAGACACTGGTCGCAAACATACAGCGCCTCTGCTGGAAACTCGGTCTTGCACATCGCACAACGCAGCCCGGAAAAGACACTCATCCGCGTCCCTCTCTCTCAGTGCGCCTTGCCAGTCGTGCACCGAGCCGCTCTCGTTGCCTCACAGTAATCACGAACGGGATCACTTCACCAGCACCGGCAGCCACAGCGGCGGCCGCACGTGAAAGTCGAATCGTCCTACGTCGTTCAGCGCCGCGGCCACCGCAATGGAGCTGCATGCCTCGAGCGTCATCACGAACGGGAGCTCCGACTTCGACCACCCGGGTTCCTGCAAAACGGCATCGACGTTGACGTCGTGGCGCGAGAACACCTCTGCGAGCGCGGCGATGATACCCGGCCGGTCGGCCACCATGAACCGGACGTAATGCGGTGCCTCGAACTCACGGGTCACCGGCTGTAGTTCGTCCGTCGTCTGCAAGGCGGTGTGGAGAATCACCGGCGTCCCCCGCGCGATCGCCATTAGATCGGAGAGCACGGCCACCGCGGTGGGGTCTCCCCCAGCCCCGAATCCGGATAACGCTGTCTCGCCGCCGAACTCGCCATCGACGACCACGACGTTCTGACTACCACCGACCCGTCCCAACGCCGAGTTCTCCGGCACGAGGGCCGGTTGAACCGCGGCACGAATACCCCCTGTCTGGGCTATTAATTCCGCACGGGCTACTTGTCTAATCACGTATCCCAGACGCTTTGCATACACGAAGTCGACCGGGGCGATCGGGGCAATCGAGCTCAGCGGAATCTCATCGACTTGCACCGCGCGACCCAGGCCCACACCGACCAGAATAGCCAGTTTCGCCTGCGCGTCGATGCCGTCGATGTCGGCGGTCGGATCGGCCTCGGCGAAACCCAGCTGCTGCGCTGCAGTCAGTGCGTCGTCGAAAGACACCTGCTCCCGCTCCATCCGAGTCAGGATGTAATTGCAGGTGCCGTTCAGGATTCCCTGGATCCTATACAGCCGGTCACCGGACAAACCGTCTAGAAGGGCCCGAACGATCGGAATCCCTCCGGCCACTGCCGCCTCGAACAACAGATGTCGCTCCTGTCGTCCAGCCTGGGCCAGAAGTTGCGGCCCCGCGTGCGCGATCACCTGCTTGTTGGCCGTGACCACCGACTTGCCTGCCGTCAGCGCCTGGTCGATCCATTCCCGCGCCGGGGACAACCCGCCGATCAGCTCGACAACCACGTCAACCGGGCTCTCCACCAGCTCGTCGAACGATTCGGTCCACACCACGGGCGGGCCTTTCCAGCCAGCCTTCTTACGCGCGATATTCCGGTTACAGATGTGGGTCAACCGCAAACCTGGATGCATGCCGCCGGTGAGAATACGCGCCACGGCCTGCCCCACAGTCCCGAAGCCGGCAATGCCCACCGTGCAGCGGCGCGCGCCAGCAGATTCGCTCATGATGGGTCCTCGTAACCTGCAGTGAGCATCCAACGGCATTCACGTGACTCCACCGCCAGGCCCGCGCCGGTCCGAGCCGCGTCGATATCTCGACGATGCGTCTTGACCGCCGTTGCCTCGGCGACGGCAATTGACGAAGCCGAATTGCTCCTCGGTCGATTCCTGCCGGTCTGTTCCGTCATTTCGCCGCACGAGGCCACTGGGTCGCCATCCTTGATACTGCCAGTGACCCTCACCACAAACCTCCCATCCACCACACACGCCAAAAAAAACGCCATCATCCGTATGTGGATGATGGCGTCATCTGCCTCGGCTTTCGGCTGTCAGCTACATCATCCGCTGCGCCCGCGCGTCCCGGGCATGCTGGTAAGAACCGTCGTTGGCACGATCGTCATAGCTGGCACCATTCACATAATCCTCATGAATATATACGCGACGACCCGCCCCAAGTCAACTGAGGTTCCGCCAGCCGTGTTCGCCGGCTCATGCCCCGCGCGTGGCGCCCGGGTCCGACAAGCGTGACGCGGAAGCCCGGTGGGGGCCTGGGACCCGGTTGACACTCGTCAGATCGCGGAGTAGTATCCGCCGCAACTCGCCGCCGGTTAGCTGGCTCGTCATGCCCAACCGTACCAAGTGGCAGTCCCTACCTACGGAAGCCGTTAACTCCCGAACGGTGTCGATGGACCGTGCGTCCGCCGAGGAGATCATCGATCTGATGCTCCACGAGGACCGGAAGACCATCACGGCGGTAAAACAAGAGAAGGCGCGGATCGCGATCGGCGCCGAGCTCGTCACCCAGGCGTTCAAGAACGGGGGGCGTCTGGTCTTCGTCGGCGCGGGCACGAGCGGGCGTCTCGGAGTGCTCGAAGCGGCCGAGATGATCCCGACGTTCGGCACGCCGCCCCGGCTCGTCCAGGCGTTGATGGCAGGCGGCCGTGATGCCTTTTTCAACCCACGTGAGGGCGTTGAGGACAACTTTGAAGAGGGCGCCAGGGCGGTAGGCCGACTACGGCTGACCAGCAAGGACGTGCTCATCGGCGTCTCGGCCAGCGGGATGACGCAGTTCGTGCGCGGCGCTTTGACCCGGGCGCGCCGAGCCAAAGTCAAGATCGTCTTCGTCACCTGCTGGCCAGGCACCGAGTTGCAGACGTTCGTCGACGTCATCATCGCTCCGGCGGTCGGACCAGAGGTGATCGCCGGCTCCACCCGCTTGAAGGCCGGCAGTGCTACCAAGATGGTGCTCAACATGCTGACGACGATCTCGATGGTCCACATCGGTAAGACGTACGGCAACCTGATGGTCGATGTGCAGACTGGATCCGAACAGCGGCGGGACCGGGCGTGTGGCATCATCACGATGGTGACCGGGCTCGACTACGAGGCCGCCAACAATATGCTCCGGCGCGCACGCTGGAACGTGAAGGCCGCCATCGTGATGGAGAAGACCGGGGACACGTATGCCAAGGCGCTTGCACGCCTCAGGCGGGCCGCCGACTCGGTTCGATCCGCCCTCGGGGAAGACGACGCCTAGCGGATGTCTGACACGGTCGGCGGGTGGACCCTCCGTCGAGGGTACGCACCGTGAACCCGTGAATCCACGTGCAGCGTTTCGGCGGTCGGCACGAGTGGCGCTCGTCATCAGTGCGCTCCCGCTGTGCATCGCGGTCTGGCCTACGCACGCCGCCGAACCGGACCTGGCCGGTCTCTGGGTGCACCAGACCACGCTGTCCTCCGCGGATGCAATCGACCGGCTGGTGCAGGACGCGGCCGACGCCGGCTTCACCACGCTACTAGTCGAGATACCCGCAAGACGCGGACCTGTTCTCTCAGGCCGCGTGCGAACCCTGCTGGCCGCCGCCCACGGGCGCGGTCTGCGCGTGCACGCCTGGGTACAGATCACCCGGGTCACCATCGCCGGCGATCTGCCGACTGCGCGCGACCATCTTGTACATCGACACCCCGAGTGGCTGATGGTTCCGCGCGCCCTGGCTGCGGAGCTCGCACGCACAGACATCCACAGCCCGGCCTATGTCGGCACACTAGACCGCTGGGCTTTGCAGCACCCCGACGAGGTGGAAGGGCTCTATTTGTCACCCATCAGCGCCGAGGCGGCAATCGACGCAGCCGCGCGCCTGGGTGTGCTGCTGACTGAGCACCCGTTCGACGGGGTACATTTCGATTCGGCCCAGTTTCCCAGTAGCGACTTCGACTATGCACGGGATGCCGTCACGTCGTTTCGTGATGATATGACCCCATCCCTGACGGAGGAGGAACGGCGCCGGTTGGACGCGCGCGCGGCGATCGACCCGTTGACCTACCCCGATGCCTTTCCGACACACTGGAGCCGGTTCCGTCGCTCGCGGGTCACGGCTCTCGTCGCGCGTTTCGCCACGCTGGTGCGCCGGCTCCGGCCGGCCGCGCAAGTCAGCGTGTCGGTAGTGGCCGACCCGGACGAGGCGTTCGGCCGCCGGCTGCAGGACTGGCGAGCCTGGGCCGAGATAGGGTTCATCGACATCGCCTGTCTCCGGCCAGGCATCGAGACCGCGGACGACTTCGAACGTCAGCTGCATTCGGCTCGACGGTTCGCTGGACTGGCCGAACTTTGGGCCGGGGTCGGGGCACGCTGGCTCTCGCCAGCCGAGACGTTCGACCGCATCCGGACAGTGCAGCGTGCCGGCGCCGACGGCATCATGATCTGGTCGTACGAAAGCGTGACGGACCCGGCACAGCACCCACCCGGTCATCTGCAGGAGATCGGCCGCGTTGCGGCGACGGTCATCGTGCGGTAGGACCTGCGCGGAAGGGGGAACACGCGTGCACACGGCATCGCCTGCCACCGGTCTCCTCCAGTGGGCCCTAATCCATGGGCGCGCTTGATCTTGCGGTAATCGGGGCGTATGTCGGCGGCACGGTCTGGCTTGGTCTCGTGCTCTCCCACGGGCAGGCGACCGTGCGCGACTACTTCACCAGCGGCCGCCGCGCGCCGTGGGGCGTGGTCATGGCGTCGATCGTCGCCACCGAAACCAGCACGGTGACGGTCGTGAGCTTGCCGGGGTTCGCATTCGGCACTGACCTGACCTTTCTACAACTGGCGCTCGGGTACATGGTCGGTCGCATCATCGTTACGCTGCTGTTCATTCCCGGCTACTTTCGCGGCGAGTATCTGACCGCCTATCAGGTCCTGGCAGAACAGTTCGGAGGGGGCGTCGGGAGGCTCGCGGCCACGATCTTCCTCGGAACGCGTAACTTGGCGGACGGGTTCCGGCTGTTCGCCACGGGGCTTGTGCTGGGGGCCGTGCTCCTGACGTTGCCGGGCGCCCAGGCCACCTCCACGGCGCTGATACCCTGGCTCGACCCTACCACCACCGTCCTCCTGGTGTCGGTGCTCCTGCTGGGGTTGATCACGATCGTCTACACCTACTTGGGTGGGATGAGGGCGGTGCTCTGGACCGATCTGTTGCAATTGACTGTCTACGTGACCGGCGCGGTCGTCGCGGTGCTGGTACTGCTAGACCTGATTCCGGGCGGCTGGGCTGAAGTCGTTGAAACCGGGTCAGCTGCCGGGCGGTTTCAAGTCTTCGACTTCACCTGGGATCTCGACCGTAGCTATACATTCTGGTCAGGTCTGATTGGCGGGGCGTGTTTGACGGTCTCCACCCACGGGACCGATCAACTCATCGTGCAGCGGTATCTGTGCAGCCGATCGTCGAGGGAGGCTAGCAAGGCGCTGTTGTGGAGCGGCGTCGTGGTGTTAGGACAGTTCGTACTGTTTCTGATCATCGGTGTGATGCTCTACGTGTACTACACCGGATATGCGCCCGAGACGCTTGCGACCCTGTCGTCCGGGGGGCAGCTCCAGACCGATCGAATCTTTCCCACGTTTATCGTCACCCAGTTGCCGGCCGGGCTGCGGGGGCTGGTGGTCGCGTCGATCTTCGCCGCGGCGATGTCCACCCTGTCCTCGTCACTCAACTCATCGGCCTCGAGCACGGTCGCCGACTTCTACATGCCGGCCACGCGGAACCAGCGTCAGGCGCCGCACTATCTTGCCGTCGCCAGACGCGCTACCGTCGTTTGGGGGCTCGTGCAGATCCTGGTGGCGTGCGCCGCCATCCGGGTGTCGGACCGGATCGTCGACGAGGTACTGGGGATCGCATCGTTCACGAACGGATTGATCCTCGGGGTCTTTCTACTCGGCGCCGCCGGGTATCGACGCCACTTCACGGCCTACGTCGGCATCGGTGCCGGCGCGGCGGTCATGATTGGGATCCGGATACTGACCACTGTGTCCTGGCAGTGGTACGTGCTGGTCGGTGCAACCGCCACCTACGCCGTCGGGTGGGTGGCCGACCATGTGCGGGAAACGCCCGATGCCGTCTAGCGCAACTCCGTCGTACGCTGCCCAGACGAAAGTCGACTACGTATCGCGACTAGGCCTTTCTCAACGCCCCCGCTACCCGGGGACTAGACATCACGACCGAGCAACGGAACACTTGGTTCGACCGTGACGATGTCACCCCCAGAAGATGTCTAGTCCAGCCACCACGTCGTTCGCGCCGGTGGCGGAGCTGCTGGCTGCCGCCGTCACGCGGCAGGTTTTTCCATGCGCGACGATCGAAGTCGGCAGCCGTGATCAGGTGCACTGGCGCCACGCCTGCGGGCGGTTGACCTATGACGACGATTCGCCGCCGGCCGGGCTGGACACCGTCTTCGACCTGGCGTCCCTCACCAAGGTGCTAGCGACGACAACGCTTGTGATGCAGCTGGTCGACGAGGGGACGATCGGGCTCGACGACCGGATCGAGCGGTGGCTGCGAGACTGGCGGGGCGACGACCGAAGCACCGTGACCGTCGCCGACCTGCTGGAGCATGCCGGCGGACTGACAGCACACCTGCCGTTCTTCCGGGACCATCTGGGGCGTGCCGAGTTCCAGCACGCGATCTGCGCTCTGCCGCTCGAGTACCTTCCGCGCAGCCGGTCGATGTACAGCGACCTCGGTTTCATCCTGCTGGCGTTCGTCGCCACCGACGCCGCGCGAGGCGTGGGCGTCGACACGCAGTTCGACCAACTTGTCGGCCGGTTGGATCTCGGCGATCTGCGCTACCGGCCCCCGGCAGCTTGGCGGCGCCGTACCGCGCCGACTCAGGTCGACCCCTGGCGGGGCCGCCTGTTGTGCGGCGAGGTGCACGACGAGAACGGATGGGCGCTTGGCGGAGTTGCCGGGCATACGGGTCTCTTCGGCACCGCGCCGGCCGTTGGGTGCTTCGCCAGGGCGCTGCTCGAAACGGTCGACGGTGCTGCTCACGTCGCCGAGCCGGCGACGCTCGCAAGATTTCTCCAGAAAAGCGCCGTACCGAGCAGCTCACGCGCCCTTGGGTGGGACATGATGCGAGCAACCTCGTCCTGCGGCCACCGGCTATCGAGCGCAGCAATCGGACATACTGGGTTCACTGGCACGTCCCTCTGGATCGACCCGCGGCAGGACCTCTATATCGTGCTGCTCACCAACCGGGTGTACCCCACCCCGGAGAACCAAGGAATCCTCGACGTGCGTCCAGCCGTCCACGACGCCGTCGTCGACGCGCTGCTGGGTTAGGCCGTTGTTCGACCTGATACGAGAACCTTGTGCTCGTTCGGGACCGGGAGGACGGCCAAGCGGGCGCGGTGCGAGGCTTTGGGGGGGGGGGGGGCTAGCGCAGGCGTGGGGTTCGGGGCGCAGCTCCGACTAATGATGACGCTCACAACGTCCGACTGGCTGATTCTCACCGCCTGTCTCCTGTTTCCGTTCGTCGTGGCCGGCCTGACCGCGCGACGCGCTGGAGAGAGCGTTAAGCAGTACTTTCTGGCCGGGCGGGAATTACCGTGGTGGTTGGCCGGCACTTCGATGGTCGCGACGACGTTCGCAGCCGATACGCCGCTGGCGGTGACCGGCATCATCGCCCGGGATGGCATCGCCGGCAACTGGATCTGGTGGAGCGCCGCACTCGGCAGCATGCTCAGCGTACTGTTCTTCGCACGGCTCTGGCGCCGCGCCGGTATCCTGACCGACGTGGCATTCGTCGAACTGCGCTACGGCGGACGGCCGGCGGCCCTGCTCCGCGCGTTCCGGGCGCTGTATCTCGGGCTGCCTGTCAACTGCCTCATCATCGGATGGGTCAACCTGGCCATGGCCAAAATCCTTAGCGTGACGCTCGGGTGGGACCGGCTGACCGCCGTCTTCGCCGGGCTGGCGCTCACGGGCGCGTATGTTTCGCTCTCAGGACTTCGCGGGGTCGTGCTGACCGACCTTTTCCAGTTCGGGCTAGCTATTGCCGGCACGATCGCGGTCGCTGTCTACGCGCTGGGGGCTCCTGGGGTTGGCGGCGTGACCGGGCTCACCGAGCAGTTGCCGGAGGCGACGTTCCGTTTCCTGCCGGCCCTGGGTACGTCCGACGTGAGCGGAGGCGCGACCCTGACGATCTCGGTGACGGCGTTCGTGGCTTACCTGGGTGTCCAGTGGTGGGCGAGCTGGTATCCAGGCCAGGAGCCGGGCGGCGGCGGGTATCTCGCCCAGCGGATGATGTCGGCACGCGACGAGCGCCACTCCGTCCTCGCGACACTCTGGTTTACGCTGGCCCACTACTGCGTGCGCCCATGGCCCTGGATCCTGGCCGGTCTCGCGGCCCTGCTGCTCTACCCTGATATCGCCGACCGCGAGGCCGGCTACGCGATGATCATCCGCGACCATCTGCCAACCGGCTGGCGCGGCCTGGTGCTGGGCGGGTTCGTCGCCGCGTACATGTCCACCATGTCGACCCAGCTCAACTGGGGCGCCTCATATCTGGTCCACGATGTCTACGCCCGGTTTCTGCGTCCGCGCACCCCTGGTAACGCGGACATTGATGACGCGCACTACGTCAAGGTCGCCCGGCTCACCACCCTGGCGGTCATGGCCGCCAGCGCCGGCGTGACGCTGTATCTCGACACCGTACGCCAGGCCTGGGAGCTCATCCTGGAGGCTGGTGCCGGCATCGGGCTGGTCCTGATTCTGCGGTGGTACTGGTGGCGGGTGAACGCCTGGTCGGAGATCGCAGCGATGGTGGCGCCGGTCGTCGGCGTCATAGGCTTGGCGCGGTTCACATCCGTGGTGTTTCCCGAATCGCTGATCTATCTGGTCGCCTGGACGACCGTCTGCTGGCTGGCCGTGACCTGGCTGACTCCGCCGGAGTCTGAGCAGACGCTCGTTGCCTTTTATGAGAGGGTCCGGCCGGGTGGTCCCGGTTGGACGTGTGTGGCCGCCGCCGCTGGCGCCCCGCCGCCAGAGCCGATCCGGGGCCAGTTGCTCGACTGGGTCGCCGGCGTGGCGATGATCTACGGAACGCTATTCGGTATCGGTGCGCTGGTGTTATTCGGCAGATGGAGCGCTATGCCGTATCTCGCAACGGCCGCGTTCTGCGCGTGGTTCCTGTGCCGCCGTTTCGCGGCGCGTGGATGGGCAGCCGTTGCAGGCTGACGTCAGAGTTATGGCTTGGGCTTTCGATCAGAGGCGCGTCTGCCGCGGCCGTCGACGCCCGCGTCCGACCCCAGCCCACTGGGAACGGTGAGTCGTCAGCCGACCGCGGTGTCACGACACTTCAACATCTTCCGTCGCGGATGTCGCGGTCGCACCGTTGCTGTCCGTGATGGTGAGAATGACCCGATAGGTCCCGGCCACACCGAACTCGTGACTGATCGTGCGGTTGCCGTTACGACACAGGGAGTCGGCCGGGCAAGACCTGGTGGTACCGTCACCGAAGTTCCACTCGTAGCGCACGATGGTGGTACCTGTCGAGCTCGTTGAAGCGCTGGCGTTAAAGATGAAGCTGGTCGCTGTGGTACCGGCCTTTGGAGACACCGTAAACGAGGCCGCCGGCGCCTCCGTCGGCACCACATTGACCTGCGTCTGCCCGGTACCGGTACGCCCATCGGTATGCGTCGCGGTCACGGTGACCGTCCTCAACCCTGGGCTGCTGTAGACGTGGGCGGCCGCCGCGCCGGTCGTGGACGTCGTGAATCCATCACCGAAGTCCCAGTCATAACGCAGGATACCGAGTCCGGCCGAAGCAGTGAACGCAACCGGGCTGTTCACCGTCGGACTGGCCGAACTCGTCACTGTCACGGCCAGCGGCAGCTGGAGCGATACATTGATCCGCGTCAGGACCGACACTACCTCACCGGTCGTGTCTGACACCGTCGCCGTCACGTTGTACTGCCCAGGCACCGTGTACGTGTGCGTCACGGAGGTCCCGCCGACGAGCGCGCCCAGACCCTGGGACTGCCCGTCCCCGAAATCGATCGAAGCCGATCGAATCGGATTTGTCCCTTTCGTCACGGTTACCGTAAAGTTGGTCACCGTGTTCGTCTCCGGCGCCGCCGGCGAGCTCAATAGAACGATTGTCGGAGCGTCGTCGACGGTGACCGCTACCCTACCGGTGACGCCGGTGGAGCCGGATGTCGCGGGTATCACGGTTGCGTCGACTGTGGCGGCGAGGCTAGTGGTCAGCGTGGTCGTGGCCGCTCCGCTCGCGTCGGTGATGACCTGCGAGGCTGCGAGCGTTCCGGCGGTGGTTGAAAACGAGACCGGCACCCCCGCGAGCCTGTTCCCCGTGGCGTCGCTCACCGAGGCGGCAATCGTCACCGTACCGCCTGCGGACGGCACCGTGGCCGGACTGGCGGTGACCGTAACGCCGGCCGCCGCCGCGGCGCCGATCGTGATGGTCAGCGGCGTCTCCGGGCGAGCGCCTCCGCTGAAAGCGCTGACCTCGGCGGTGCCGGACTGCGTCCCGGCTCTGAGCGTGACCACCGCCTGCCCGTTGCTGGTCACCGCCTCCTGCGGATCCAGAGTACCGAGGGTCGTCGTGAAGGTGACCAAGGTCCCGTCGTGCGCCGGTGTACCGCTCTGCTCGATGACGGTCGCGATGATCTGTGCCGTACCGTTGATCGGCAGCACACTCCGGCTCGTGATGACCGTAATGACCGACGCGGTCGGCGCCAGCAGTGGCACTTTTTGACAGGAACTGGCTGCAAGCATGGTCACACAGACCGCCAGAGCTGTCGAAGGCCTGTGAAGGAATCGTGAAGGTACGCGTGCTAGCATAATTCCCTATAAGGTATCGGCATGCATTCGATTGCGCAGTATAGGACCGCGGGGCGAAGAACGGACGCCGGCTACGCGATGGCGGGAATGCTGGTGGCCATCGCCGTCGTCAGCGTCTTCCTGTCGATGCTCATGCCCACCTGGAGCACTTGGTCTCAGCGGGAGAAAGAAGCGGAGCTGATCTTTCGAGGCGAGCAGTATGCGCGGGCTATCGAGCTGTATCAGCGGCAGTTCGCCGGCGCCTACCCGGCCGACGTGGAGACTCTCGTCGAGCAACGGTTCCTGCGCCAGGCGTACACGGACCCGGTAACCGGCGGCGGGTTCCAGATTCTGACCAAGGCCTCGTTGCGGGTCGCGCCGGGCCAGGTGGACCCGGCCGCCGAGACACCGGATAACACCCAGAGGCAGCTGTTCGGCAGCGTGACACGGGCCGATCAGAGCACCGGAATCACTGGTTCATCGCCTACGCCGTTCACCGAGGCAGCGGCCGGGATTGGCGAAGGCGGGGGTGGCATCATCGGCGTCGTCAGTCACTCCAGGGAGCTTTCGTTCGCGCGCTACAACGGGCGGGATCGCTACGACGAGTGGCTCTTCGTGTATCTGCCGCAGGCCGCACGGCCCGGGATCACCCCCGGTGCGCCCGGTCGTGGCGCCAGCGTGGTGCCTGGTGTGGGAGGCAGGTTCGGGGAACTCGGCGGCATGGCGAGCCAGCCGGGTGATGATGCCGGCGGCCGCGGGGGGCGCGGTGGCCGTGACGGTCAAGGAGCCGGTACCGGAAATCAGCGATCCGGTGTTGGCATGCCCCGGGGCGACGGTTCAGGTGCCGGCGGGTTGCGCACGCCGCCGCAGCGCTGAGACTCCCCTTTTCCTACCACTCGGCGTACCGCGATCCGTCGATTGCCAGCCTCTCCGACCCACTCCGGACGTCGAAGATACCCTGCGCCAGGGGATTGCTCTGGTCGAAATCGGCTGGGATCGGCAGCCAGGTGATGCTCGAAGCCGTGAACGGATCATCCGGAAGTGTCCGCAAGTACCCTTGGGTGACTAACTCATCGAGCGAGGCGGGGTACTCGTTACGATCGGCGAAATACTGATCGATCGCATCGCGCATGCGGAAGAGGTCTTCCTTCAACACCGCCTCTCGCGAGCGTGTGACCGCGCTGCTGTAGCTGATGACGGAGATGCCGGCCATGATCACTACAAGCGAGATAACGATCAGCATCTCGACCAGCGTCCATCCTGATTCGGACCGCCGAACCGCCGCGCCCGCGTGAGCACGAGCTAGTCGGCCTGGACCGAGGTATCCAGTCATCACCACTCGTTGTATCGCGTACCGTCGAGCGCGGGCGCGTCCGACGTCGTATAAACGTCGTAGACGTTGTTCCCGCCCCAACTGGTCGAATCTGCGGGGTCCTGATAGGAACGGAGTCCCCATTCACTGCTCTGGGTTATCGGATCGAACGGAATCCGCCGCAGAAACCGCAGCTTCCGTCCAGTGGCGTCGTTCAGGACCTCTACTCCGTCGACCAGAATCTCGAGGTCTGCCGGGTACCCCTCGCTCCCGGCCTGAACATTAGTCCCGGCGATCAACCCGAGATCCACTGAATCTTTATATCGATCGATCGCCGTTCGCATTAGGCGAAGGTTGCGCCGCAGCTCGGCTTCTCGTTGGCGCTGGACCGTCACCCGGGTCAGAGGGAGGACGGCGGAGGCGAGGATCAGCAACATCGCGCTGACAACGAGCAACTCGACGAAGCTATACCCTGGGGCAGCGCGCAGCCGAACCCGAAGTGATGCACCAATCTGGGGATCCTGGAGAAACACCATGCCCGCCTCACTCTGCGACCACCGTCACCGGAGTGAACAGCAGCGCCAGGGGCGCCCCGCCCGGTGTCACCGCGGTGCCGCTCGCGCTGAGTGTAGCCGAACCCGGCCCGACCGCGTCGAATAGCACCGCCGCCAGCAACCCCGCTCCAGAGGCACCAGTGGCATCGTCCGTTCGTGTGGCGGTCATGTCGATCCGCCCAACAATCGTGTCGACCTGCTGCGTAAAGGCGACCTGGGTGCCGCCCTGTCGCAGGAAGCTACCTTCCTGTACCGTACGCACGCTCAGGATATTCGGATCGTAGAACAGCGTCAGCGTGATGGCGGAGAGCTGAGACGCGCCGTTCAGCGATACCGGCACCGTGTAGGGTCCACCTCCGACGCGGAACTCCGACCCGGGCGGTGTGATGAGCACCTGGATGCCAGCTAAACCGTCCGGCCCGCCCGCTGGAATCTGCGGCTCCACGCCCGGTGGAGGCACAACCGGTTCAGGCTCGACCGGCGCCGGTGGCGTGGTATCGTCCGGCTCCGGCTCCGGCTCCGGGTCCGGCTCCGGCTCAGGAGTTGGCTCAGGGTCCGGGGCCGACTCGGGTTCGGGAGCTGGCTCGAGCTCCGCAATCAGTGGCGCCGCATCGGCGTCCAGCGTGTCTGGTACGGGCGCGTCCAGCGCAGTGTCGTCACCATCGGCATCTGACTCAAGCGTATCCGGACCACCGGCGTCCGGTCGTGGCGCGATCAGGGCCGGCGGTCCAGTCAGAGCGAAGTTCGTCTGCGTCCCGATATGAATCGGGCTGACATCACGCTGTGTCAGCTCATGTGTGCGGATGATACGGGGTGTCAGCAACATGATAATGTCGGTCTGTCGAACCGCCGTGTCAGTGTCACCGAACAGCGACCGTAGCAGCGGCACGCCCAAGGTGCCAGGGAAGCCGCGTAACTCCTGCCGGTCCTCTTCCCGCAGCAGCCCGGCTAGCAGGTTGGATTCCCCGTCCCGCAGCCGCAACCGTGTGACCACTCTTCGCGACCCGAACGTGGGTAGCGAGGTGCCGGCAACGTCAATATTGGCGCCGAGGGTGCTATTCTCCACAACCAACTCAAGGATCACCTCGTTCTCGTAGGTGACCCGTGGGGTCATCTCGATGATGACTCCGACCGGCCGGTAGTTGAAGGAGGTCAGCGGGTTGACGGCCACTCCACCGGCCGCAATGGGGGTAAAGGCGGTCGCCGGCACCGGAATGTCATCCCCCAGGTTGAGGGTCATCGTCTGGCCTTCCTGCCCACGAAGCTGCGGTTTCGCCACCAGCTTGGTCTGGGAGTCCGTCTCGAGGAAACGGACGACGGCGGCCGGCACCCCGAGATAGAAGTCGGCGGTGCTGACACCCCGGGAAACTGTGTTCACGTTGAACGGCGGCGACGAGCTGATTCCAGACGGCGTAATCGCCTCGTTTGACGGCGCTACCTCTGGCGAGAACACACTGCCCAGTGAGTAGTCAGTCAGGTTCAGCCCGTAGCGCCGTGCCCGTTCGCGGTTGACTTCCAGAATCTCGACGTCGATCACGATCTCTGCCGGCGGCTTGTCGTTGGCGGAGATCACCTGTTCAATGATTGCCGAGACCGCGGTGGTGGCGCGTACGGTGATGGTGTTACTGACGGTGTTCGGGATCACCGATGGCTGCACCGCCATCTGCGGGACGCGCACGATCTGACTCAATAACTGCGAGAGCTCCTGCACGTCAGCGTGCGAGACGTAGAACGTTTGGATGACCTGCTCGTCGTACTGAGCGCGCTTCTGCAGGTTTTCCGGCACGATGATAATCGTCCGAGCATTCAGCACCTTGTAAAAGAGCTGGTTGGTCATCAGGATGTGGTCGAGAGTCGCCTCTAGCGTCATCCCGTCGATCCGAAGCGTGACCTGCCGGTCCTGAAATTGCTCGTCATAGGTCACGTTGATGCTGGTGGCATCGCCGATAAAATCGAGCAGGTCCTGCAGGCTCGTCTGCCGGAAATCGAAGGTCAACGGATCGCGCGAGGCCGGGTCCAGCAGCGGTGGCGCCGTCTCGAGCCGCGCCTGGGCACGCAGCGCCTCGATGGGCGCCGGTGGACGGGCCGCTTCTATCTGGTCGCGTATTGTCCGCTCGAGTAAGGCGGCGTGCGCCGACACCTGAGTGTTGGACGGGTCGTACTCGGCAGCGGCCAGATACTCCCGGAGTGCCACCGACAGCTCCTGCTGTGCCTCGAACGCCCGGCCCGCCGCAAGGTGCGCCTGTGAGGCGCTGAGCATCGCGCGCTCCAGGGCGATCCGATACTCGGGTCGGTCCGGATCATCCTGGAGCGCACGCTGGTAGTACTCGACCGCCGTATCCCAGTCTCCCGCCTCGGCGCTGCGGGCCGCCTGCCGGGCGGCGCCCCCGCACGCCGACGTCAGGAACACCACGGCGACCAGCGCCGGCAGATACGGGCTGCGGCGCAAACGGGACAGGGCCCAAGTGTGTGTGATCATGGCCCGCCAGGTGCGTCGCTCGGTAAGCTCAAGGTTTGTGCTCCTCTTCCGTCGATCCGCTCCAGCTCTACCGACTCGAGTCCGATGCCGACGAGGCGATACCGCCCATCGATGACATCGCCCTCCCTGCCGTAAAACACCATGTCTCCGTCAGTCAGTACTACGACACGACCCTCGATTCCAGGGCTCTCCATGAACCCGATGAACCGCAACGGGACACCGGCTCTCCCAGCTTCAGGCATGCCAGCTGGGAATGCCCCCGTGGCCGCCGACGCCGAGGGGGCAAGGGGCGCTGCCAGCGCCGGCCCCGGCTCTCGCTCGTCGTCTGACCCTGCGTCGCTCACCGGCGTCGCCACTCCAAATCGGAACGGATTCCGGCGCTCAGGCGCGGGGTCCGAAGCGTTTCTGCCCATTCCATCCAGCCGCACGGCGGTCATGTCGTCGGCGGCGGTCGGCGCCGGCATCTCCGTGGAAGCGGCGTCGGTTCCGGCAACCAAACTCGGCGACTCGGTCCCGCACCCCACCAACAGCGCTGCGCTGACGAGACTCGGCCAGCCGCCAACACCTCGACGCTCACAACGCCGCATCAAGTCCCGCCCAGTAGTAGGTCGATACGCCAAGTGTGAGCACAAGCTCCTCGTCCGACTCCCCCGCCCGGCTCAGGATGACCTCCTCGATCAGGATGAACTCGGTCGCCGTTTCGAGCTCGTAAATGAACTGACGGATGTCTGTATACTGGCCGGCAAGCACCATGGTTATCCGCAGCCGAGCCAGCGGGCTCCCTTCCTCCTTTTCGGGCGTGATGCTTCCGCGCTCCAGCACTAGATCGGTGTCTTCCGCCAATCTGGCCAGAAAAGGGGAGCTAATGCTCCTGGCGCCAGCCAGATCCGCCGGAAGAACATCCGTGTAGAAGCGCTGTAACTCCTTGTCAGCATTTATCTTGTTCGCGGTCGTCTGACTGACGAGCGTGTAGTCTGTCCTCGCCTGGCGGAGCTGCGCATCGGTGGCCGCAGCGCGTGCCTCGGCCTGAGACACCCTGTTCGACCACGGATAGACTGCAAACCCGTACAAGCCGAAGTCGACCGCCATGATCAGCCCGACGAACGTGAAGATCATCCGCTTCTCGTTAAGAATCCGCTTAAGCAACGTCATAGGGGGGCTCCCCCCGGCCCCGCCAACGGCTCGGGTCCAACGTCCGGGGCGGTCTCGTACACCGGATCATCGCCCTTGTCCACATCTGGCGTTTCCGACTGCAAGTATCGCCCCCTGAGCACGGCCCGGTACATTCCGTCTTCGGTGATCTCGGACTCCCGGTTCAACACCTCGGTGAAGGCACCGGACTCCTCCAGGGCCACAATAAAATGGTCGATCGCATCCAGACGACGACCCAGTACCCCCATCGTCACCTCGATCGATCCGGGTTCGATGTCCGGCCGCATTTCCGTCACCATCACGTCCGGTGGCAGCGTAGTTTCGATCCGGTTGAAGAAGTCGGTCCAGGAAAAGACCCGCTGATCGATGAGCAGATTGGCCTCACGCGCTGCGGCGGCCATCTCGTCGAGCGACCGCTGGCTGACCGATCGTTCGATCTCCGCCGTTTGGACCGAAAGACCGGCGCTCTCGCGCTCCGCCCGATCGGCCCGCGCGGTAAGCTCGGTGTTACGCCCGGACAATTCGACGATCTGCCGCACCCCAGCGGCCAGGACAGCGAGACCGACCAGAGCCACGATACCCAGTACCAGGTAGACCGCGCGCTCGTTGTAGAAGGGTCTGGTGGCGAGATTACTTCCGAGCATGATCGGGTTACCTATTTCCTGTTTCGGCCGATCGCCGTTCGCGCATCAGGAGACCCAGGGGTGCGGCCATCAGATCGGGCGGGACCCCCGCGATAGTCTTTCCCTTCGCCTCCGGTACACCGAGATCGATCGGCTCCACGACGGTGCCCAGCCTGGTCTCAAGCGACCGACGCAGGAGGGCCGCATCCTCCAAAGTCGTGTTCGCGGCGCTTGCGGCCATAAACACCCGGCCGAAACCGGTACCACTGAGACGGTCCTCGTAATACATCGTGGTCTGGTGTACCAGATCGGCCAGGTTGCCATCGCCCTCCGCGGAGCGGTTCCGGAAGAGAATCAACTGTCCTTGCCGCACGACGGCTATCGTGCTGTAGCCGCGAGCAACATGTACGAGCAACCAGTCACGATCGTCATCGGAACAACCGGCGAGAACGGCGTTGACTAGACCGAAACTTGCCAGATCGACGACGCCGGCGTGCCCGCCGCCGGCGCCGCACACCGCCTCGTATTCCTCGATGATGTCCCGACGCATGAGACTAACCACGAGCTCGCGCCCACCGCCTTCCAGCAACAGACCGGGCGAATACGCGACCTGCGCGTCCTCTATGCGGAACGGTGCCGTCTTGCGGGCCTGCCACCGCACCAATTGGTCGAGGTCGGCAGCCCGCACCGGGATTTGCTCGAACGTCATCAGCGACACCTTCGCGGCGCTATCCGGTACTACGAGCGCCACCCGTGCCGGCGCCCCTAGGAGCTGCTTCAGGACCCGACCGACCGCCGACCCGACGGCGGTCCGGTCAATCATATTCAACGCGTTGGCAGTCGGTGTCAGCGCCCCCTCGGGAAGCCGCTCCGTCACGACCGACGTCACGATGGCGCGTCGTCCCCTCGCCAGTGTCAGCCCGGTCACGCGGTCGGCCGCGATCTCGATGCTCGCTGTTGGCGCGTGCGGGGCGAACCAGCGGCGGAGACTCGCAGGGACAGCCATGGCTACTTGACAAAGGTGACCTTGTTTATCTCACGGAGGGTGGTCAGCCCAGACAACACCTTCTCGACCGCCGAATCACGGAGAAACCGCATGCCTTGGTCCCGCATCTTCTGCTTGATTTCTGAGGCAGGGACCTTTGCCAGAATCATCTCTCGGAGCTCATCGGTCAAGTCGAGCAGCTCACACAACCCGGTTCGTCCTCGATACCCCGTCCCCCCGCACTCGATGCATCCCGCCCCTTCGAAGAACTCGTGGGTCTCGGCCAGCGCCGGGTCCATGCCAGACTCGCGCAGTGTCTCAGCGGTAATCGTGGCCGGCTGACGGCACTCCGCGCAGATCATCCGAACCAAGCGTTGCGCCATCACGCAGTTGAGTGACGCCACGAACTGGTACGCTTCGACCCCCATGTTCAGAAACCGGCCGAGCACGTCGAGGACGTTGTTCGCGTGCACCGTCGTGAACACGAGGTGCCCGGTCAACGCCGACTGGATGGCGATCTGCGCTGTCTCCGAGTCCCGGATCTCCCCCACCATGATCTTGTCGGGGTCGTGCCGGAGGATTGACCGCAGGCCGCGCGCGAACGTCAACCCCTTCCGTTCATTGATCGGAATCTGTGTAATGCCGTGCAGCTGATATTCGACGGGGTCTTCGATCGTGACGATCTTGTCCTCGGGCGAATGAACATCCGACAGCGCGGCGTAGAGTGTCGTTGTCTTGCCACTCCCCGTCGGTCCCGTGACGAGCACCATGCCGTACGGTTCCAAGATGGCCCGACGGAAGCGGTGCAACTCCGCGTCGGCGAACCCGAGCACATCGAGCCGGAGCTCTCGGAACTGCTCGCTGATCGTCTCCTTGTCGAGGATCCGGATAACCGCGTCCTCGCCGTGCACCGTCGGCATCACCGACACGCGGAAGTCGATTGTCTTACCCGGCACCCGTACCTTGAACCGTCCGTCCTGCGGGACACGTTTTTCGGCGATGTCGAGCTCTGCCATGACTTTGACGCGCGACAGGATGGCGCTGTGGAACTGCTTGTCCACCGGACGCATCGCCGTCTGCAAGGTTCCGTCGATCCGGTATTTCACGTAGACAGCGTCGTCCTGCGTCTCGATGTGAATGTCACTCGCCCGTCGCTGGAGCGCCGTGTAAATCATCGAGTCAACCAGGCGGATGACTGGACTGATGTCACTTGTGAGCCGCTCGACCGTGAGGTTCTCTTCGCCGCTCTCGTCCTCGTGCAGGATCTGCAGCTCGAAGCTCTCGGTCGCCTCGTCGAGCACGCGCTGCGAGCCCTCGCTCTTCTTGAGAATCGACTCGATCGCCGACGAAGTCCCTACCGTGACACGGATGGGGGTATTAAGCAGTAGCGCCAACTCGTCGATCATCGGCAAGTCAGTCGGGTCGGACACCACGATGACGAGAGTCTGCCCTTCCTTGCGTTGCGGCACGAAGCCATACCGCAGCATCAGATTGGCCGGAATAGACCGGAAGAGACCCGCGTCAATGCGGAACCCGGCCATGTCGACGAACTCCAACCGATACCGTTCGGCCAACTGTCGCGCGCGTGCGACTTCCGCTGCGTGGTCGACCGACGCCGACTGGCCGCCAACATGGAGGTCGTCCGGTGGGACCGGGGGGTTACTCGTCGCTCGGTCGTCGTCAGCGGGCTCGGATGTGTTCTTCGTCATGACACCACAGAGCCCAGCTGCAGCAGTGGCATGTACAACGCAATCAACAGCGCCGCGATGACGATGCCCATGATGACCAGCAGCGCGGGCTCAATGATCGTGATGAAGCGACTGAGCTGTGTGTCAATCTCCTCATCGAAGAAGTCAGCGACGCTCGTCAGCATCTCCTGCAGGGCGCCGGTCGACTCCCCCACCTCAACCATCTTGATGGCCACGGCAGGAAACACCCCGCGGTCGGCCAGAGCGCCGGCGAACGCCTCCCCCTCGCGCACCCGCTCCCCGACCAGAGCGAGCTGTTCGGCGAAGAATCTGTTCCCCAGGGCGCGCGACGTGATATCGATGGCGCTGACGAGCGGGATCCCGCCACTGAGCAGCGTGGCCAGCGTCCGCGAAAGTTGCGCCGTGGCGAATCGCCCCGCTATCGTGCCAATCGCTGGCACTAGAAGAATCAGCCGGTCCAGCGTGGCCGAGCCGCCCGGGCGTCGCAGCCACTGCCATCCGACCACGACCGCGCCGACGACACCCAAGGCGATGAACAGTAGATAGCTCCGCAGAAACTCGGAGAAGGCCACGATCATCCGGGTCTCGATCGGTAACTCGGCTCCAAAGCCCAGGTAGAAGCCCTCGAATTCCGGTACCACCTGCAACACGATGATGCCGACTACGATGACCGCCAGGATCAGTAGAATGGCCGGGTAGACCAGCGCCGAGAGCGTCTTGCGCTTCACCGCGCTGATCACCTTCACGTAGTCGACATACCGGCGGATCACCTCTTCGAGTCCGCCGCTCTTCTCCCCGGCGAGCAGCGACGCGGTGTACATCTTCGGCACCACCCCCTCCTGCGCCTCGAACGCCTCTGAGAGCGCCGCACCGGCGCGTACCCGGTCGTGCACTCCATTCAGGACGCCCTTGAACGCGGGGTCTTCCACGCGCTGGCGGAGGATATCGAGCGACTGCACGAGCGGCATGCCCGCTCGCAGCAGCGTGGCCAGTTCCTGGTTAAACACCAGGAACTCACGTGTCTTGATGCCCCGACGTACCGGCAGCGAAAGCCCAGGCCAGCCGAGCGCACCTCGACGGCTCAGTGAGAGGATGCACAGGCCCTTAGCCTCCAGCTCCTGTCTGAGCTTGGATTCACTCTCGGCGACGTGCACCTCCTCGACCACTTGTCCGCTCTCGTTGCCGAGTCTGCAGCGGAATTCCATTCGTCAGCGTGGCCCCGGGCGCCTACAAGCCCAGGTCAGACAGAAAATCATCAGTTTCCCCTAATGAAGTCATGCAGAGGCAAGGGGCGCCCGCAAGCCAGCTGCCGGCCGACAACCCGAGTACCACCCTCCTTAAGAGAAGGGCTAGGGACCGCCGAAGCAGGCGAAAACACCGCCTAACTCACTCGTCGCCGTCGGCGTTGACCAGTTCGAGGATTTTGCTGACGTAGCGGCGGGTCTCCGGGTACGGCGGCACCCCGCCGAACTTGCGGACGGGCCCCTCCCCCGCGTTATAGGCCGCCAGCGCCGAATCGACGTCGTAGCGATCGAGCAGCGACCGGAGGTGTCTGGTCCCCGCCTCGACATTGGACGTGGGGTCGAAGGGATCCGCCACGGCGTATCGCTTGACCGTGGCTGGCATCAACTGCATGAGGCCCATCGCCCCCTTGGGCGACCGAGCGTCGGGCTGGTACGTCGACTCCACCTCGATGACCGCGTAGAGCAGCTCAGGATCCACCCCATGGCGGACCGAGGCTGCGGTGATGATCTCGGCAAACGGTCTTGGCGGCGCCGGCGGCGCCTCGGCCACCCGGACCGGCAATGCCGACATCACCTCCGGCTCGATCCGAACGACCAGCGACCGGTCGCAGACGATCTCCCCCCCTTTGTGCAGGTAGAGCACCACCCGATCGCCCTCCACCCTGTGACCCGTCACCGATAACGTGCGTCCGGTGGTCAGCAGCACCAGCTCGGCCGAGGCCGGGGCGGCAGCCGGTCGGACGACCAGCAACAGGGCTAAGGGAATGAGGCACGTCGCGACCGAAGTCCGGACCATCCGGCCAGGGTAGCACGCACGCGCGCGCCCTCGCAAAGCCCCAATAGGGTGGTCCAGCGCGTTCCATCGCGCACCCTTGCGGTTTCCTTGTCGAACCACGTCGCACATATTCTGTATTTCGGCGCCGAGTGGACACGCCGATAGCAGCGGCCGGGGGCTATCGAGGCTTTCAGGTCCAGTTGCGAGCGGCGTCAACCCCAGCGCGCGCGTGGGCTATTACAGGTACGCACCCAGGGGTCTTATCCTGGATGGTATGACCTAATCCAACTCGACAAACGCGTAGAAGACCTTCGCGCCCAACTCCCGATCGTCGCTGCTCTCCCCGTTCGTGACCATCGACGGCACGAAGGTTGGATCGACGTTCAGGGACAGCACAACGTTCTCGGTGTCGCCCAGAGCGCTCGAGGATAGTGGCACGACGTGGTAGGCGGGCTCGACTGATGCCAGCTCGATGGTCTTGACGACGGCACCGCCAATCGTCAACGTCAGCACCTGGGGCGTATCGAACAGCTCGGGACGCCCCTGAACATCCAGGTGCAATGTCGAGGCGGCGTGGGGATTGGAGAACGAGAGCGTCGCCTGTCTGCTGGTCCACTGCCACTCGCGGTCCGGCTCCTCGGGGACCGATTCGGCCGGGTACCAGCCATCCCCGAACACCAGAAACACGCTCTCGGTCGGTGGTGTCATTTCGATGGTAGCCACCCGGTACTCCCTCCCGCCAAGGTGTTCGCCGGCCAACGGGACCCGCTTGCCCCCAGTGGGCTCGTGTAATCCGATCACGACCGTGGCCTCGCCGAGATAGGGGTACACCGGAATAATCAGCCGGCGGTCGTAACCGATTTGCTGCCCGGGCTGCCAACTCGTCGTCGGTTCAGGTGGATCGTGGTCGTCGGAAAACATCAACTCCCCGTTAGAATCCAGGAAGTGCACGAAGACCCGAAAATCTTCGGCGAACGGGGGCGCGTCAGCGGCCACCGTGAACCGGTAGCTCATCTCGACTGGCCCGCCCAGAGCCACGCGGGTGCGGTTCAGCCCTACCGCCGGCGTGGCGACCGCGCGCGTCGAGTCGACCAGCCCACAGTCCACGGAACCAAGCGACGAAATCAGACCACAGAGCAGGGATATATCGCGAAGCGTCATAAAATAGCGCTGCATCTTATCGCTGTTGCCGCATGTTCTGCAATATGTTACATTTCCGGCGTTCTGTGACCTGGCTTGGCGTCACCGCCGGCCGTCCCATCGACAGCATAGATTCGGAGCGTGGCGATGTCTCTCGAAGCACTCGGCATGGTGGAGACCAAGGGTCTCGTCGGTTCGATTGAGGCGGCAGACGCCATGGTTAAGTCGGCGAATGTGGTGCTCATCGGGAAGGAGTACATCGGCGCCGGGTATGTGACGGTTTTTGTTCGAGGCGACGTCGGCGCGGTGAAGGCCGCCACCGACGCCGGTGCCGCCGCCGCACGCCGTGTGGGCGAGCTGGTGTCCGTACACGTAATCCCCAGACCCAACGGCGAGGTCGAGAAGATCTTGCCGCGGGCCAAGGACGTGAAGTAGACCCCGGCGCCGTCCTCCACCTGGCACCAGCCGCCCTTCCCGAGTACCACCCACCCGGGGGCCTCGGTGGTCCTGTTCGTGGCCGCGGTGGCACCGAGGACGTCGAAGCGCCCGCATGGCACGGCGCGACGACCGAGGAGATCGGACAACATTCGACGGAGAGGCATCGCCGTCGAGCGAAATGCCTCGCCGGCCGAATGCCGCTGCCATTACGAACCGGGCCACCCAGCCATGGCCAAACCCGCCGCACAGACTGATCGGGACCTCGACTCGATTCGGGATGCTCGCATCCTGGCTCGCCGCGCCGCGGCAGCCCAGCTGCGCCTCAGCGAGCTGACCCAGGACCAGATCGACCAGATCGTGGACGCGGCGGCGGCCGCCGCCGCCGCCCAGGCTGGGCCGTTCGCGCGGATGGCGGTCGAAGAGACCGGTCATGGCAACGAGCCGGACAAGGTTCGCAAGAATTTATTTGCGGCCGAGACCATCCACCGCTTCATCCAACCCATGCGAACTGTCGGCGTGATCCGACGGCTGGACCCCGAGCGCGTCGTCGAGATAGCAGAGCCGTTTGGCGTGGTCGCGGCGATCACACCGTCAACAAACCCAACATCTACAGCTATTTACAAGATTCTCATTTGCCTGAAGGCGCGGTGCGCAGTCGTCCTCAGTCCCCATCCCTCGGCCGCCCGGTCAGTCCGGCGCGTGGCCGAGGTAATGAGCGATGCAGCCGTGGCGGCCGGCGCCCCCGAGGGAACGGTCAGCTGCATGACCACTGTCACCCTCGAGGGAACCCAGGAGTTGATGCGCCGCCAGGAGGTGGCGGTGGTGCTAGCAACTGGAGGCCTGGGTCTCGTACGCGCGGCCTACAGTTCAGGGAAACCGGCCTACGGTGTCGGTCCGGGCAACGCGCCGGCCTATATCGAGCGGACTGCCGACCTGCCCAAGGCGGTCGCCGACATCATCACCGGGAAGACCTTCGATAACGGCCTGTTGTGCTCATCTGAAAACTCCGTGGTCGTGGACGAGGCGATCGCCGGCGAGGTGCGCCGGGAGTTTGAGCGGCAGGGCGGATACTTCCTGAACGGGGACGAGGAAAGTCGGCTGGCGGCCGCCCTCGTTACGCCGGAGCGGCTACCCAACACGGCCCTGGTGGGCAAGACGGCGCTGATGATCGCCGAACGCGTCCAGATCGACGTACCGGCCGACACGCGGGTGCTGATCGTGCCGCTCGACGGTGTCGGGCGGGACTATCCACTGTCGATCGAGAAACTGTGTCCCGTGCTGTCCTTCTACGTGGTCGCCGACTGGCGGGCCGGCTGCGTGCGCTGCCAAGAGATTTTGCGATACGGCGGCATGGGGCACACGATGTCGATTCATTCCCGTGACGAGAAGGTCATCTTGGAGTTCGGGCTTCGGAAGTCGGCGTTCCGGATCGTCGTGAACACGCCGACGACACTCGGCTCGATCGGGATGACGACGGGGCTCGATCCATCGATGACGCTCGGGTGCGGCGGCTACGGCGGTAACATCACTTCTGACAACATCACGCCACGGCACCTGCTTAACATCAAACGCCTGGCCTACGAAATTCGTCCAGTCGGCCCACCGGCTAGAACGGAGCCGAGCGTGGCCGCGGCGGCTCCACATCCCGAGACACCGCACAAGTCGGTCGCCGTAGGGATCGACCCGGAGCTGCTGGCCCACCGGGTCGAGACCTTCCTCGCAGCCAGAGGTATCCCGTCAACGCCGGCGGCCGATGACCACGAACCTGCTGCGCGCCCACTGGGCACAGCCTCAGTCGACACGGCGGCACCCGCGCCTGCCGATGCCGGGCCGGCGCCGCCACCGGTCGAGACGGCGGTCGATTTCGTATGTGAAGACGACGTGCGGTATGCGCTCGGTGGAAGCCGGCGTATCGTCATCAACGACCGAACGATCATCACACCGGCGGCACGCGACTTGGGTGAAAAACATCGCGTCTTCGTTCAGGCCGAGCTCCCCCGCGAGCCGGTCCCATAGCCGTGGTCAACCATCTGCGCGCGTGACGAACGCTCAGCACTCGCGGCGAACGGGTGCTAGACGCTAATGAGGCTGGAACGTCGTGACTAGCTGGAACGTCGTGACTAGCAAGGGTCTACTAGGTTCATCACGATTGGCCGCGCGGGCTAGGGTAGGTCAGGGAACCCGGAAACGATCTATCGCTTGCCGGCCTTATTCTTCCGCTCGGCCCAGGACTTTTTCATGCGTTCCGAGACGGCCCGCCTTTGTGCGGGGGTCATCTTCCTGCGCTTCCGATCCTTGGCTTTCGGAGCCGTGGGCTTCGTCTTGCCCCCCGTCAATGCGGTGATGGCGGCCTCGATCCGGCCCAATTCCGCGAGCAACTTGGCTCGTTGGTTCCTCAGTTTCGCGATGATCGCATCCATAATCGGCGGCCCCTTTCATACGTGGCATCGGACGGTGACAGGGGTGCCCCACTGCCTATCCGACGAACACATCCCCAGCGCCCGCCGTGACGCGGTTCTCACAGCCGACACGACGCCAGCCGAACAGTTCATGCCAGTTACGTGACTCGATACACCGGCACGACGACAAACACGAGAGGTGAACAACGAGCAAAAGAACAACGAGCGCAAGAATGAGAGCCTACTGCCGAGTGTACCGACGTGTCAAACCGCCAGAACACGGAGTTGAACGACCGTACCACCCGCGTCCGGTCCTCAATAAATACGTGAATCCTTGGGAGCCGGCACCACATATCCTCCGTTTACATAACGTTCTAATCACATCACGTTCCAATTAGGGGTTCACACGATTTCATGGTAGAGTTCGTAAATTCTTGGGAATTAGACCTCTGAGTCAGGCAAATGCTGCCGAAGCGCTATAGTTTTGTCGTCGCTGAACGCTCATCCGGGGTTGTGCGTCGCTTCACCCTGGCGGTGAGACCGACGCTGGCCGTGGTCGCTGCCATCCTGGCGGTCCCTCTCGCATGGACCGGGCACGCCCGGTGGACCGCCGGCTCCCAGATCGAGCGTCTGCAGCTCCACAACGCCGTGCTCGAGGTGGAGAACGCGCGCTATCGTTCGGCCACAACCCAGCTCTCTGGTCGTATCGCGGCGTTGCAGCTCGTAGTTGGCGAGCTGCGTGACCGTTCGGCCCTGGACCCACGGATACGGCGGGCCATGAATCGGCTGCCCGACACCGATCCCGCAGACGGGGCGGCCGCGCTGCGCGCGGTCGCACTGAGCTCGCCGGTCGAGACGTTCAATCTACTGGACGACCTCCTGAGCGTGCTGGATGTGCAGCTGTCACTGGCCGGCGACACCATCACGCAACAGCAGGCCATCGCCGCGGCGACACCGATCAACCTGCCGGCCAACGGCTCTGTGAGCGGCCGCTACGGGTATCGTGCCGACCCGTTTAACGGCAACCGCGCCTTCCATCCAGCTGTCGACATCTCGACCGGGTACGGGGCGCCGGTCTACGCGACTGCCGACGGGCGGGTCGAATCTGCGGAGCGAAGCGGCGCCTACGGTAACCTCGTCGAGATCGACCACGGTTTCGGTCTAGTCACCAGGTACGGCCATCTGCAGAAGTTTAAGATCTCGAGCGGCGCCCGGGTGCGCCGTGGCGATGTCGTCGGCTACGCTGGCCACACCGGCCGAGCCACCGGAACCCACGTCCACTACGAGGTGTGGGTCAACGGCCGTGCCATGAACCCACTGCAACTGGGTAACGAGCCGCAGTCGCAGTCGGCGAACTGACGTCACGGCGCAAGTACCCCCTCCTCTCCCAGCTCCGGTTCCACGGTAACGTCCATGTCTTGACGGGTCCGGATACGCTTCCCTAGAATGGGGGGATTAGCTACCCGCGGATGGCCCCCTTCTTCGCTCCACGCGTCCCGCGTTCGCGGCGCCACACGCGACCCGAGACGGCCCGGCTTACCTCGGTCCGCATCAGCGCGGCCACGATTCGCTGGGACAGGATACGCCGCTGATGCTGCAAAAAGTCCTCAGGAAAGTCTTCGGCACGCAGAACGAACGGGATCTCAAGCGTCTGCAGCCGGTGGTGGCCCAGATCAACGACCGTGAACCCGCAGTTCGGCCGCTCAGCGACCACGACCTGCAGCAGAACACCACCACGCTACGGCAGCGGGCCGACCAGGGAGAATCACTCGACGATCTGCTCGTCGATTCCTTCGCGATCGTGCGTGAAGCGGGCCGCCGCGTCCTCGACATGCGTCACTTCGACGTCCAATTGGTCGGAGGGCTGGTCCTGCACCAGGGCACAATCGCCGAGATGAAGACGGGCGAGGGCAAGACACTGGTGGCAACGCTGGCGGCTTATCTGAACGCGCTCGGAGGCAGTGGCGTTCATGTGGTCACCGTGAACGACTATCTCGCGCGACGCGATGCCGAATGGATGGGCCGAATTTACCGTTACCTCGGAATGACGGTCGGTATCATCCAGCACGACATGCGCGATCAGGATCGCCAGGCGGCCTATGAATGCAACATCACCTACGGAACCAACAACGAATTCGGGTTCGACTACCTGCGCGACAACATGAAGTTCGATCTGTCGCACTTCGTCCAGCGCGGACATCATTTCGCGATCGTCGACGAGGTGGACAGCATCCTGGTCGACGAGGCGCGCACGCCGCTGATCATCTCGGGGCCGGCCAAGCAGTCAACCGAGCTGTATAACGAGGTTGATCGAATCATTCCTCGGCTCACACCAGGCGCAGTCACTCAGGGCGACGTGAAGGCGGAGGACCGCGAGGCGCTCGAGTCCACCGGCGACTTTCTGAAGGACGAGAAGCACAAGACGGTCACCCTGACCGAGAGCGGCATGGCGAAGGCGGAAAAGCTACTCGCTCATCAGCTGAACCCAGGCGGCTTGTATGACCCCGCCAACATGCCGCTACTGCACCACATCAATCAGGCACTCCGAGCACACGGGCTCTTCAAGCGTGACGTCGAGTACATGGTGAAGGACGACCAGGTCGTGATCGTCGACGAATTCACCGGCCGCCTCATGCCGGGGCGCCGCTGGAGCGATGGTCTGCACCAGGCCGTGGAGGCGAAGGAAAAGGTCAAGATCGAGCGCGAAAACCAGACACTAGCGACCATTACCTTCCAGAACTACTTCCGCAAGTACGACAAGCTGTCCGGCATGACGGGTACCGCCGACACGGAAGCGGCGGAGTTTCACAAGATCTACAAGCTCGATGTCATGGTCATTCCGACCAATCGCGAGCTTGTGCGGCTCGAGGAGCCAGACTCCATCTATCGTTCCCAGCGGGAGAAATACGACGCGATCGCCGACGACATCATCGAGCAGCAGCAGGCTGGGCGGCCCGTTCTCGCCGGCACCGTTTCGATCGAAAAGTCAGAGCGGCTGTCGGGGTTACTAAAGCGCCGCGGCGTCAAGCATGTGGTGCTTAACGCCAAGTATCACGCGCAGGAGGCGGAAATCGTAGCACAGGCTGGGCGATGGGAGATGGTGACTATCGCGACCAACATGGCTGGACGCGGCACTGACATCGTTCTCGGGGGCAACGCCGAGTACATGTCACGACAGCAGGCGCTCGCCGAGAAGGTAGCCGAGCGGCTGCCGAAGGAAGAGGCGAAGTTCGTTGACGACGAGGAATTCGTCTACTTCTACCACTTGGAACATTTCTACCGTGTGCCCCGCCAAGACTGGGAGCACATCTTCACCCAGTTCACCGCCCAGACCGCATCCGAGCACAAGAACGTCGTCGACGCCGGAGGTTTACACATCATCGGAACCGAGCGGCACGAGTCGCGGCGCATCGACAATCAGCTCCGGGGACGGTCCGGGCGTCAGGGCGACCCGGGGTCCTCGCGGTTCTACCTCTCGCTCGAGGACGACCTGATGCGGATCTTCGGGTCGGATCGGATCTCCGGGCTGATGGAACGGCTGGGGATGGAAGAGGGCGTTCCGATCGAGCATGGCATGGTCACGCGCGCAATCGAGCGAGCCCAGAAGCAGGTCGAGGCACAGAACTTCTCGATGCGTAAGCATCTACTCGAGTACGACGACGTGATGAACAAGCAGCGCGAGAACGTCTACACGCTGCGCCGGGAACTGCTCGAGGGCCACATCCACGTCACCAAAGATGAGGTTGTCGACTGCCGGCAGTATCTGATGACCCTGGCCGAGGATCTCGTCGACCAGGCGGTCGAGGCCCGCTGCGGGCGGGAGATGGACCCGGAAGCATGGGATCTGGAGGGGTTGAAGCAGGCGGTCCGCGAACTGGCCGGTCTCGCCACGGAGACACTCGATGCGCTCGAGCTCGACGACAAGAACCCCGACGAGATGCACGATACGCTTTGGGCCGCCGTCGCCAGCCGTTACGAGGAGAAGGAACAGTCAGTAGAGACCGCGACACTCCGGCGCGTCGAGCGGGACGTCATGCTGCAGATCGTCGACACGCAGTGGAAGGACCATCTCTACAGTCTCGACCACCTAAAAGAGGGCATCGGACTGCGTGGTTACGGCCAGCGCGACCCGCTGGTGGAGTACAAACGCGAGAGCTTCGAGCTCTTCCAGGCAATGAAGGAGCGGTTCGACACGGAGATGGTCCGCTATCTCTGGAGGCTCCGGCCGGTCGCGCAGGGCGAAGAGGAGCAGCTGGTCCCACCGCCGCTACGTCAGCGGGCGCCGGTGACGCTGAACGACCCGCGCGCCGCCGGCGGTGCCTTTGCCGGTATCCAGAATGCCGGTGGCCGCCCGCAACCGGCGCGGACCGGCGGCGACGACGCCACGGTTCGCACCGTGCGACGAGACACGCCCAAGGTGGGGCGGAACGACCCGTGTCCATGTGGTAGCGGGAAGAAGTACAAGAAATGCCATGGGGGCTGAAATGAAGGTGGACACCGCGACGACAACAACGACGCGCTTTACGGGGACTGATATCACGGTCGCGCTCACGTTCGACGACGTGCTGCTGGTGCCCCGTCATTCGGAGATCGTGCCAAGCGACGTCGACGTCTCGACACAACTCACGCGTAATCTGATACTGAACACCCCGATCCTCAGCGCCGCGATGGACACCGTGACCGAGTCACGTCTCGCGATTGCAATGGCGCAGCTCGGTGGAATCGGAGTGATCCATAAGAACCTGCCCATCGAGGTCCAGGCGTCGGAGGTCGATCGGGTAAAACGGTCCGAGAGCGGGATGATCGTTAATCCGATCACCCTCTCCCCGATCGGCCGGATCTCCGAGGCGCTCAACCTGATGCGGACGTATCGGATCTCAGGTGTGCCGATCACCGAAGACGGCAGCAGCGAGGGCAAGCTGGTCGGTATTCTCACCAACCGCGACCTGCGGTTCGAGGCAAACCTCGACCGGACGATTGGCGAGGTGATGACCCGAGAGAACCTGATCACCGTACCGGTTGGCACGACATTGCAGGAGGCACAGGCGATCCTGCACACACACCGTGTCGAGAAGCTACTGGTCGTTGATCGAGACTTCATGCTGAAGGGGCTGATCACCGTCAAGGACATCCAGAAGATGATCACCTACCCGACAGCATGTAAGGACGAGTTGGGACGACTGCGGGTGGGCGCCGCGGTCGGGATCAGCAAGGACACCGAGGAACGTGCCGAAGCGCTGGTCGGCGCCGGCACGGATATGCTCGTGGTCGATACGGCCCACGGTGACTCTCGAGGCGTCATGACTATAGTGCGGCAGCTCCGTGACCGGTTTCCGAGTATCGAGCTCGTTGCTGGAAACGTCGCGACCGCCGAGGGAACCGAGGCGCTGATAGAACTCGGTGTCGACGGCGTGAAGGTCGGCATCGGCTCTGGCTCAATCTGCACCACTCGTGTCATCGCCGGCATCGGGATGCCGATGATCTCGTCACTGGCTGAATGCGCGCAGGCGGCTGGCCGCCACGGAGTTCCGATCATCGCCGACGGGGGCGTGCGCTATTCCGGGGACATCACCAAGGCGTTGGCGGTCGGGGCGAGCGCGGTAATGATTGGGAGTCTCTTCGCCGGCACGGACGAGAGTCCCGGCGAGCTGATCCTGTATCAGGGGCGGAGCTTCAAGGAATACCGCGGCATGGGTTCAATAGGCGCGATGCGGGCCGGCAGCAGGGACCGGTATTTTCAGGAAGAGTTCGACGTCGCCGGCCCGATCGACGAGGGTGAGAAACTGGTGCCAGAGGGCATCGAAGGGCGAGTACCGCACAAGGGATCGGTCGGCGCGATGATCCACCAGCTGGTCGGCGGACTGCGAGCCGGGATGGGCTACTGCGGGTGCGGTACCATCCCCGATCTGCAGCAAAACGCCAGGATGGTCCGCATCACACCGGCCGGCATGCGTGAAAGTCACGTGCACGACGTGGTCATCACGAAAGAGGCACCTAACTACCGTTCGGAATAGCGCCCTCGATCGTCAGCTCCCGTCGATCGTCACCACGGTCGGTGATCCGGACCGACACCGCCCCGGCCATCGCTCGCGGCAGCCGGTCGGCCCACTCGATACAGACCAGTGCGCCACCCTCGAAAAGCTCTTCCAGGCCCAGGTCCTCGACCTCATGAGGGCCCAGTCGATACAGATCCACGTGATACACCCGCCCACCGCCACCGTACTCCTGGATCAGAGTGAAGGTCGGGCTGGTCACCTCGTCGGGCGCGATCCCGAGTCCCTGCACGAAGCCGCGCACAAAAACGGTCTTCCCGGCACCGAGTCCCCCGTACAGCAGCACGACGCTGCCCTCCGGCAATCGCCGCGCCAGGTCGGCCGCGATCCCCGCCGTCTCGTGCTCGGAGCAACTCAAGTGGGTCTCGGTCACCGGAAGGGTCAGCATCCTGTCGACGTTTGCCAAGGGCAGCGCTGGACCTCACCACGGCATGGTTCACCATGCCCGCCATAGTCCCCGGTCGCGCCACATCACTCGAGCCGCGCTACGGGCCTTACGCTTCGACCCCGGGAACAGGACGCAAGTCGTCTTGATCGTCCGTCGTCAGATCGAGTATCGCTGGACCTAGCTGGGCAACCAGATCGCTGGCGATCAGCGCCACTTCTCCCTGCTCCACGGCGGCGAGATCGCCGGCCAGCCCGTGGAGAAACACCCCTAACGTGCACGCCGCCTCGGCATCGACGACCTGCGCGAGCCAGGCGGCGACCACCCCGGTGAGGACGTCGCCGGTTCCACCGGTCGCCATTCCGGGGTTGCCGGTCAGGTTGACCAGCACCGCGCCGTCCGGCGTCGCCACCAGCGTGCGCGCGCCCTTCAGCACAACGTAGATCTGCCGCTCGGTCGCCAACTCACGCGCCACGTCGACACGATGTGTCTGCACGTGATCGACCGTGGTCCCGGTCAGCCGCGCCATCTCCCCAGGGTGCGGCGTGATGATGAGATCGTGGCCCTCGCGACCGTTCAGCTCCGTCGGGTCGTCGGCGAACGCGTTCAGCCCGTCGGCGTCGAGCACCATCGGCACGGTCGAACGAGCCACGAGCGCGCGAACGAGTGCCCGTACATCCTCCCCTCGCCCCAGACCTGGCCCGACGGCCAGTACGTCGCACCGCTCAGCCAAGACCGTTTCGACCGCCCCGGCCGACACCATCCCGTCCGCAGTGTCCTCCAGCCCAAGAGTCATGTACTCCGACATCAGCGCGCTGACCGCCTGCTGACAGCCGCGCGGGATCGCGATCGTCACCAGACCTGCGCCCGACCGCAGCGCGCCAAGCGCCGCCAGTCGCGCCGCTCCGATCTTCCCGGTCGACCCGGCCACGATCAGTATGCGACCACAGTCCCCCTTGTGAATATCTTCGGTTCTGGGCAGCACCAGACCACGCGCTCGGTCCCGGGTCACGACCTCAAATCTCGGTCCGTCCAGGTTCTCGATAACACACTCAGGAATGCCGATGTCGGCAACAACCACGTCGCCGGCCTGGGATACGGCGGGTGGAAGCAGTAGTGGAACCTTGGGCGCACCCAGCGTCACCGTCAGGGTAGCGTCGATCGACGTGCCGGTCAGCCACGGCGTGTCGGCCGAGAGCCCGGACGGCAGGTCGATCGACACGATCGGGACACCAGTGGTGTTGAGATCGGCCACCACGGTCTGCCCGTATCCCTCGAGGGGCCGAGTCAGCCCGGTTCCGAACAATGCATCTACGATCAGGTCACAGGAGGCGATGTCCGGCAGGTGCGCTAACCAGGCCTCAGGCCCGGGCAGCTCGACTACCGGTAACTCGAGGAAGCCCAGAGCTGACAGGTTGGCCGCGGCATCGCCGGTGACCTCTGCTGCCGAGGCCGTCAGGTATACGCGTGTATCGACGCCGCGGGCCTCGAGCACGCGCGCCACTACGAACCCGTCGCCACCGTTGTTACCCTTGCCGCACACCACCGCCACCCGGTAGTCGGCCAGTGCCGGCAGGTGGCCCTCCATAGCGGCCACCACCTGCCGGCCGGCGGTTTCCATCAACACGGCCGACGGAATCCCGAACTCGTCGGTTGTACGGCGATCGGCGTCGCGCATCTGGGCGGTTGTCAGGATACGCATAATCGCGTTGCCTCGCGCCCGCGTGGGACGCTGAACGCGCCGCGAGCTGGATGTCTTGTCGCCGCGCCTTGCAAGTAATCACGGTCCAGATACGACAATGAGCCCACCCCCCTCATATGCTACCCTGTCGCGGCCGGAGCGGTAATTTTTCGTAAGTCCACACGTCCTGCCGCGCCCGTGTCCGGCGCCGGCAGAGCGGCAACAAGAGGAGGATGATGGAGGCGACGGTCAACGTCAACGGCAGCGTCATGGACGGCGACCAGGCCGTCGTCTCGGTATTCGACCACGGATTCCTCTATGGCGACGGCGTGTACGAAACGCTGCGCACCTACAATCGCCGACCGTTCCTCTTCGACCGGCACATGGCCCGCTTGCGTGCCTCCGCCAACAGACTGACGCTCGAGGTTCCACCGACCGACCGCGACCTCCAGACCCGGATGTGCGAGACGATGGATGGCGTGAACCCAGGTGGCGAGGTGACCCTCCGGATGCTCGTCACCCGTGGTGTCGGCGACCTTAACTACGACCCCACCGCCTGCCCCCACCCCACGGTTGTTATCATCGCCCTCCCCCACCGTGACATCCCGGACACGATCCTGCAGGACGGTGTCCAGGTGGTCGTGGCGAGCGTGGTGCGGAACCATCCCCGCAGCGTCGACCCCAGCATCAAGTCCAACAATCTCCTAAACAACGTCCTGGCTATGCATGAGGCTGTGCGGCAGGGAGCCTACGAGGCGATCTTGCTAAACCATCGGGGCGAACTCGCCGAGTGCTCGCAGTCCAACCTGTTCGCCGTGCGCGATGGCGTCGTGGTGACGCCGCCACTCGATGCCGGGCTACTGGAAGGGGTCACGCGGAACTTCCTCTTCGAGGTAGGCGCCGACATCGGCGTGCCAGTTCGGGAGTCGGTTCTGCGCGAGTCAGATCTCGAACGGGTGGACGAACTGTTCATTACGAGCACCACCCGCGAGGTCGTGCCGGTCGTCCGTGTCGGCGACCGGTCCGTCGGGTCGGGCCGACCAGGACCGATCGTGTTGCGACTGCTGACTCGGTTCCGACAGCGCGCCAACGCCATGACGCGGATACCGGCAGTGGGCTGACCCAGACTCGGTCGATTAGTCCACGAGCGGCTCGATCGGCGGACAACTGCAGATCAGGTTCCGGTCGCCGTGGGCATCGTCGATCCGCCCGACCGAAGGCCAGAACTTGTTCGCCCGTACGAACGGTCTCGGGTAGGCCGCCTCCTCACGACCGTAGGGGTGCGACCAGTTGTCGGCAGTCGCCTCGACGGCCGTGTGCGGCGCATTCTTCAGCACGTTGTCGACCGGGTCCGCGGCGCCGTCGATCACCCTCTGGATTTCGCCGCGGATCGCGATCAACGCCTCGCAGAACCGGTCCAGCTCATCCCGAGGCTCACTTTCGGTAGGCTCTACCATCATCGTCCCAGGGACCGGGAACGACACCGTCGGTGCGTGAAATCCATAATCCATCAGCCGCTTGGCCACGTCGAGTTCCGTGATGCCATGCGGCTTGAACTCGCGAAAATCGAAAATGAGCTCGTGCGCCACGCGCCCGTTGGCACGCGCATACAACACGTCGTAGTGTGACTCCAACCGCACCTTGATGTAGTTGGCGCTGAGGATCGCCACCTCGGTCGCCCGACGCATCCCCTCGGCCCCGAGCATCCGTATATAACCGTACGAAATGAGAAGGATGCTCGCGCTGCCCCACGGCGCCGCTGCGATCGCCGGAATCGCAACTTCACCGCCCACCGGTACGACGGGATGCCCGGGCAAATATGGCGCCAGGTGAGCCGCGACGGCGATCGGTCCCATGCCCGGTCCGCCGCCCCCGTGCGGAATCGCAAACGTCTTGTGCAGATTGATGTGACAGACGTCGGCACCGATGGACGCCGGGCTGGTCAACCCCACCTGTGCGTTCATATTTGCGCCGTCCATATAAACCTGCCCGCCGTACGTGTGAACAATGTCGCAGATCTCGCGGATTGAATCCTCGAACACCCCATGGGTCGAGGGGTAGGTCACCATAAGGGCGCCGAGCGCGTTGCCATGCGTCCGAGCCTTCGCGCGTAAGTCACCGAGATTAATGTTCCCTAGGTCGTCGCAGGCGACGATTACCACACGCATCCCCGCCATCGCGGCGCTGGCCGGGTTCGTCCCGTGTGCCGAGGCTGGAATCAGAACGACGTCGCGCTGGTCAACCCCCTGGGAACGGTGATAGGCCCGGATAACCATCAACCCGGCGAACTCGCCCTGGGCACCAGAATTCGGTTGCAGCGAGACGGCCGTGAGTCCGGTGATCGCGCACAATGACGCCTCCAGCTCGCGAAACAGCTCCTGATAGCCTGTCGCCAGCTCCACCGGCGCGAACGGGTGCAACTCGGCAAACTCGGGCCAGGTCACGGGGCGGATCTCAGAGGCCGCCGTCAGCTTCATCGTGCAGGATCCGAGCGGGATCATCGAGGTGTCGAGCCCAAGATCTTGCCGCTCCAGGCGCTTGAGATAACGCATCATCTGCGTCTCGGACCGGTACCGGCTAAACACCGGGTGCGTGAGAAACGGCGACCGCCGGATCAGGGCCTGCGGCCAGTCCGGCGTCGTCCCAGACCCGGCGATGTCCACGGTCACGACCGGACGATCCAACGTCTCCGCAAACAACGACAGGATCTCGGCGACGTCCTCGCCCGTCGTGGTCTCGTCGAGCGCAACCCCGACAGTCGACTCGTTCACATACCGGAAATGCAGCCCGGCTGCGGTGGCGTCGACCCAAAGCCGGTCGACGGCCGCCTCCGGCAACCGCACCCGGAGCGTATCGAAGAAGTGCGCGTGTACCAGCTCGACCCCCAGCGCCCGCAACCCTGCGCCCAGGCGCCTGGCCAACCCGTGGACCCGCCTGGCAATCCCACTCAGCCCCTCGGCGCCGTGATAGACGGCATAGAACCCTGCCATGTTGGCCAGCAGCGCCTGGGCCGTGCAGATGTTCGACGTGGCCCGCTCGCGCCGGATGTGCTGCTCGCGGGTTTGGAGCGACATCCGGTATGCGGGATTCCCGTGGCGGTCGACGGATAATCCGATGATCCGTCCCGGCGTCTGCCGAACAAACTCCGCCCGGGTCGCAAAGAAGCCGGCATGGGGCCCGCCATAGCCCATCGGCACGCCGAACCGCTGCGAGCTGCCGACGACGACGTCGGCGCCCAGTTCCCCAGGCGGTGTCAGCAGCGTCAGGGCCAGCAAATCGCTGCAGACCGCCACCAGTCCGCCTGCCTCGTGGACTCGGTCGATCAGATCGCCAATAGCCACGACCGCGCCGTCTTCCGCCGGGTACTGCAGAACCAACCCGAAGACCCGCTCGTCGACGGTCATCTCCACCGGGTCTCCGACCTCCATCTCGATGTCGAGGGGAGCCGCTCGGCCGGCGATCACGTCGATCGTCTGGGGGAAACAGTCTCGGGAGACCAGCAACCGGTCGGCCGCAGGTGCCGTGCGCGCCCGTAGGCGATGCAGCATCGCCATCGCCTCGGCCGCGGCGGTCGCTTCGTCCAGGAGAGAGGCGTTAGCGATCGCCATTCCGGTCAGGTCCCCGACCATCGTCTGGAAGGTGAACAGCGCCTCGAGACGACCCTGCGCCACCTCCGCTTGGTACGGCGTGTAGGGGGTGTACCATCCTGGATTTTCCAGAACGTTGCGTAGGATCACGCTCGGCGTGATGCACCCGTAGTAGCCCAAACCGATCAGGGCGCGCCCCGGCCGATTGCGCTGGCCAACCTGGCGAATCCTGGTGAGAAACTCCGCCTCGCTCTCCGCCCCCCCCTCGTCGAGCGGCGCATCGAGCCGTATGGCCGGCGGCACCGCCTCGTCGATCAACGCGTCGAGCGAGGCCGCGCCGACCGCGGTCACCATGGCCTCGATGTCGCTAGCGCTCGGCCCGATATGCCGATCCGAAAATCGATCCACACGCGAAGCGGACACTACGACACCAGCTCGGTATACGCGGCCGCCTCGAGTAAACCGGTCCTCTCGGCGCTCGCGAGCTCCAGCGCGATCATCCAGGCACCATGTGGATCTGCGTTTACGCGCTCAGGCCGATCCGCCAGCGTGGTGTTCACCTCGACCACCCTGCCCGCCAAAGGGCAGTACAGATCGGAGACCGCCTTGACCGACTCGATAGACCCGAACTGCGCACCCTGCTCGAAGAGCTGTCCGACCTCCGGCAGCTCAACGAAAACGACGTCCCCTAGCTGTTGCTGCGCGTAGTCGGTGATGCCAATCCGCGCCGTCGTGCCAGACACCGAAATCCACTCATGCTCGCTGGTGTACTGTCTATCGCTGGGATACATCGTCGTTATCCTCGTGGACGTTTGTAGAACGGCAGAGGCACGACCCGGGCGCCAACCCGCCGCCCGCGAATCTCGATCGCGCACCCGGTCCCAGGGGCCGCCGCCGCGACCGGCAGATAGGCCAGACCGATTGCCGTCCCGAGAAACGGCGTCCGCGTGCCGCTGGTCACCATCCCCACCCGCTCCTCCCCGACGTAGACCGGATAGCCATGTCGCGCAATGCCACGCTCGACCATCTCGAGACCCACGAGCTTCCGCCTGACACCCGCCTCCCGCTGCCGCACCAGCGCCTCCCGACCGACGAAGTCCGGTTTCTTCCAGCCCACGATCCATCCCAGGCCAGCCTCCAGAACGCTCGTCGTCTCGTCGATGTCCTGACCGCTGAGACGCATCGCCGCCTCGAGTCTTAGCGTGTCCCTGGCGCCGAGTCCAGCCGGGCGCAACCCGGCCGGTGCGCCGGTCGACAGCAATGTGTCCCACACCCGGCCGGCGCCAGACGGTGCCGTGAAGATCTCGAATCCATCCTCGCCGGTATACCCGGTACGTGAGATCGTCGCCCGGACGTTCGCTACTTCTCCTGTCACGAAACAGTAGTAGCCGATCGACGGAAGATCCACGCCGGTCAGCGGCTGCAGGATGTCGAGAGCGCGAGGCCCCTGCAGTGCCATCAGCGCATACCGCGAGCTCGTGTTCACCGCCACCGCGTCTCCGACCCCCTGGATCCAATCGTTGATCCAGGTGAAGTCCTTCACGACGTTCGAGGCGTTAACCACGAGCAGGAAATGCTCCGCGGCGAGCCGATACACGAGCAGGTCGTCGACAAAGGTGCCCTCCGCGCTCGTCAGGGCCGAGTACTGGGCCTGGCCTACCGCGAGACGCGAGGCGTCGTTGCTGGAGACCCGCTGCACCGCTGCCAGGACGTCCGCCCCAGCCATCTCGATCTCCCCCATGTGGCTCACGTCGAACAGCCCGGCGGCCCGGCGTACCGCCTGATGCTCCTCGGTGATCCCCGAGTAATGGAGAGGCATCTCCCAACCGGCGAACGTTACCATCCTCGCACCAAGTGCGAGGTGATGACCGTGCAGTGGCGTCTTGCGCGATGCGACTGGAGGGTCGGTCATGTATCGCGGCCGCGGCCAGCGGCCCGAACCGGTGATCGCTCGTTCGCGGTGAGATGCCCGGCGTGTGGGCGTGACCCGGTCGGCGACGAGGGCGCCGGAACCCGCGTAAACTTACTATGCGACCAGCGGGCGGTCAAGACGATAGGGCCCTGAGCGGAAGCCGGGCACTCGCGGTTTTTCCCAAATACCGGTGCCGTGCCATCCTATGTTGGGCTTCGCCTGTGCCGTGGCCAGCCGTTTGACACGGGGCCTGTTGCAACCAACGATGGCTGACCGATCAGACTGCGATGCCGCCACGCCGCCGGTGCCGGGCCAGGAGCACCCCTGCCAGTGCGACGGGGCCCAGGAGCAGCAGTTCCCACCAGACGGCCCGCGCCAAATTGACCCAGCAGCCGGCGAGCCAGTACTGACGGCAAACCGACGGGAACCACTGATACGAAGACAGATAGAAGGTGTGATTAAACGGCCACAGCGCCATGACGCCGAGTGGGGGCTCGGTGTCGGTTCCGAGCCAATCGAGCACCACGTGGGTGCCGTAGGCAGTCGCCAAACCCAGCCACACGCCAGGCCGACGATCGACCGCCGCCGCCAGCCCGCCGACCGCTAGCGCCGCGCCGACGCTGTGGGTCACCCCGCGATGTCCGCCCAGCAAGATGTCGATGTCGGGCAGCATACCGATGAGGCCGAATGCCACGAGCAGCGGTAGCCGCCGCCGCCCGAACCGCACGCTGGGAGCCATGCGACCGACCAGGAGTGCTCCGGCGGCAAGGCCCCCTAGTGCATGACCGAAAGGTGTGGGCATCGGAATTGGATGGCCGCGCGGACGCTGGCCACGCCAACGTATCATTGATCACACTGAGATCGCACCGACGGCTCGACACGCGCGACGAAGACAACCGATGACAACGGAGCAACCCGCTTTCCGCCACCGTCGGCCGTTCGGGGGTGGCGCAGTTCTCGTCGCCATGGCGCTACTGACCGGACCGTCGGCCACACGTGCGCAGACGCCGGCGACCCTCGACATTTACTGGATCGATGTCGAGGGCGGCGCAGCGACGCTGGTTGTCACCCCCCAGCGCGACGCGGTGCTGATGGACACCGGGTGGCCCAGGGCCGACGCCCGAGACGCCGAGCGCATCCTAGCGGCCATGCGTGACGCTGGCGTTACCGCAATCGACTACCTGCTCATCTCGCACTTCCATCGTGACCATGTCGGTGGGCTGGCGGCACTAGCCGAGCGAGTACCCATCGGGCAGATCCTCGACCATGGCGAGAGCGTGGAGCGCAACCGCGAACCGGGTCGCACGATCTGGGAGGACTATCTGACGCTCGCCGACGGACGCCGGCGCACTGTCGAGCCTGGTGACAAGCTGCCGTTCCGTCGGCTCGAGTTCTCGTTCGTCACCTCACACGGCGCGTTCGTCCATACCCTGGAGCCCCGCCTCCCGAATCGGCTGTGCGAGACCGCGGTCGCCGGTTCGGTCGACCAAACCGACAACGGACAAAGCCTCGGCTATCTCCTCTCCCTCGCCAGCTTCCAGTTTCTGAATCTGGGCGACCTTACCCCAGACCGTGAGCACGAACTGGCGTGCCCCGAGAACCGGCTGGGTGTCGTCGATCTCTATCAGGTGCCGCACCACGGCGGCGCGGGGGCGGCGAGACCGGAGCTGACCTGGGCCCTCCAGCCGACCGTCGCGGTCATAAACAACGGTCCGAGGAAAGGAGCTCATCCCGAGTCCTACGCCGTTGTACGGGACACACCCAGCATCGAGGATATCTGGCAACTGCACCGCGCCCTGAGCGCCGATACCACCGATAACACCGACTTACGGCTCATCGCCAACCTCACAGAGGAAGACGACTGCCAAGGGTACTGGATCAAAGCCACCGTACAGCCGGAAGGGCGCAGCTGGACAATGACCAACGGCCGGACCGGGTACAGCCGGAATTACCTGTCGAAGTAGCCGCAGTCGGTTCGCCGACGCCAGTTCAGTCCCCGATGTCTACTTCGACCGCACCTACTTCCACCCTCAACCGATAGCGACGTAGTTCTCTGCTCGCGGGATCGGACATCACCGTTTCGTCCGCGATCCGGAACCGCGCGTCATGCCAGAGGCAGGTGGCGATACTGTTCTCGTAAAGTCCTTCCGACAACGGGCCGGCAACGTGAGTGCAGGCGTCATCAAACGCCACCAGCATGCCGATCTCGTTGAACAACGCAATCTTCAGATCACCGGCCCTGACGCACTTCACACCACCCGGCGCTACGTCGCCGGCGTCGCCCACCTTCACGTAGCTCGTCATACTCGAATTCTTTCCCTCACCGTCGGCTCCGATTCCGTCTCAAAGCCTATCCATCGACGTGTCCCCAGACGCACTCCGCCGCCAGAGCCGAATGGGTGACTCTCCCCTTGACCAGATTCACTCCGGCCGCCAACGCCGGATCGTTCGCGGCGACATGCCATCCCAGATTTACGATCTCGGGGACATAGGCCAGCATCACTTTGGTCAAGGTGTACGTCGACGTGTGCAGCACCGCACCCGGCATGTTCAACACGAAGTAGTCCACGACACCACGCTCTACATAGCGCGGCTCGGTATTCGTCGTGGGCCGGCGCGTTTCAGCGCAGCCCTTCTCGTCGATCGCCACGTTAATCAACGCCGCGTCGTACCGTCCTGTGCAAGAACCGACGACCTCGGGTTGTGCTGAGGCCGAACGTTCAATGAATTTGCCCAACCCTACTGAACAACGATGAGGTGTAAAGCTCACCGCTGAAAGCCTTTAAGACGACTCGGACACGGGCCTGGCAAGATCCTAATGAAACTCCAGGACGGACGCTCGAGTGAGCCAAGCCCGATTCACGCGCGAACATCGCTGAACACTCGCCGACCTGCGCTACAATGGCGCGGTCCACCAGCCCCGGGGCCACAACGTTGCGCCGATGCGTGTGCGGAAGGGGTCTAAGGCCGCTGGGCTTGTGCGGGTGTCTGCACTGTTCGACGAAGCAGACCCGCTTCAAAGCTTTTGAAGGGAGACCCGATGGGCACAATGACGTTAGCCGTACTGGCCCTTCTGCCGATCGCAACGGTCGCGGTCTTTCTGGTCGGGCTGCGCTGGCCGGCCAGCCGGGCCATGCCCCTGAGCTATGCCGTCGCCGCCGTGCTGGCGCTGGCGGTCTGGCAGGTGCCTGTGGTCCAAGTGGCGGCCGCGACCGTGAACGGTCTAGTCGTCGCGATGACGCTCCTCTATATCATTTTCGGCGCGATCCTGCTTCTGAACACCTTGCAGGAAAGCGGAGCGATCAGCACTATCCGGCAGGGCTTCACCGACGTCAGCAGCGACCGACGCGTCCAGGTCATCATCGTCGCCTGGTTGTTCGGGTCGTTCATCGAGGGCTCGGCCGGGTTTGGCACGCCAGCCGCGGTCGCCGTGCCGCTGCTCGTGGGCCTGGGATTCCCCGGCATGGCGGCGGTCATGGCCGGCATGATAATCCAGAGCACCCCGGTCAGTTTTGGCGCCGCCGGGACGCCGATCCTGGTTGGCGTCAACACTGGTCTGTCAGCAGACCCCGCCATCGCGGCGTACGCCGCGCAAATCGGCTATCCGGTGTGGGCCGACTTCCTCGCCTTCATCGGCTTCAAGGTCGCGGTACTGCACGCCATTGCCGGCACGCTCGTCCCGCTCATCCTCGTCTCGTTCATGACCGGCTTCTTCGGCAAGAACAAGTCCTTCGCCGAAGGCCTGCGGATCTGGCCATTCGCGCTCTTCGCGGCGCTGTCGATGACGATTCCGTATCTACTGGCCGGCTATCTACTCGGACCCGAGTTCCCGTCGCTCGTCGGGAGCCTCGTGGGACTGGCCATCGTCGTCACAGCCGCACGGTCGGGCTTTCTGGTTCCACGGCCGGAAGAGGCCTGGAACTTCGATCGGAAGGAGAATTGGCCGACTGACTGGACCGGTTCCATCGAGATCAAGGATGTCACCCACCACAGTGGCTCGATGGGGATGCTCAAGGCGTGGATGCCCTACGTGATCGTCGCGCTCCTGCTTCTCACCTCGCGCGTCGTCGATCCATTCCGAGCCCTCTTGCAGTCCGTTACCCTGAGCTGGAGCAGCATTCTCGGCAGCACCATCAATATGAGCAACGTCCAGCCACTGTATCTGCCGGGCACGCTCTTCATCATCGCGTCGCTGGCGACGCTCGTGCTGCACCGGATTCCGGGTCCCGCCTACAAGAAGGCCTGGACAACCTCCCTCAAGGTGTCTGCCGCTGCTTCCATGGCGCTGGTCTTCACTGTGCCAATGGTGCAGGTATTTCTCAACAGCGGTCAGCCTGGCATCGCCGGTACATTTCCGGCCATGCCGATCGTGTTGGCCGACGGAGTCGCCGCACTGGTCGGCGGGGCCTGGCCGATCTTTGCGCCGTTCATCGGCGGCATCGGCGCGGCCGTGGCCGGCAGCAACACCGTCAGCAACATGATGTTCTCCCTGTTCCAGTTCGGGATGGGGGAGCGGATTGGGGTCGACCCAACCTGGATCGTCGCGCTCCAAGCGATCGGCGGCGCCGCTGGCAATATGATCTGCGTCCACAATGTCGTCGCGGCCTCGGCCGTCGTGGGGCTTCTTGGGCGCGAAGGCTCCGTGATCCGGCTCACCCTGTGGCCATTTGTCTACTACGCCCTGTTACCTGGCTCGGTCGGCTATTTCATCGTCTCCTACGCCGACAAGGGCATCCTGAACGCCGGCACGTTCTTGGTGCTGCTCATCGCGTCACTGGCGATTTACTTCATCGCCAGATACGGCCGGGCGTCATCTGGAACTGTGTGATCGATGGGTTCTGACTGCTGACTGCCGGGTGTGCTCTCATGCAAGTCTTTACCCTCGCTGCACTCACCAGTGAAGTGTCGGACCCGCAGACGTTCGTGGGCCGCGCCCGGCTGACGCGGATGACCGACGCCGCCACGCATCCCCGCACGAACGTCTACCGGGTGGCGTTCGAGGCGGGGGCCCGGACCAACTGGCACAGTCACACCGGCCCGCAACTGCTCCAGATCATCTCGGGCACGTGCCGGTTCCAGCATGACGGGGGGGTGGTGCGGAAGGCCGCCGTCGGAGACCTGATCTCGATTGCATCAGGCGAGCGCCACTGGCACGGCGCCTCCCCGGACGGACCGATGACGCACGTCGCGATCAACATCGACGCGAATACGGACTGGTTCGAGCCTGTGTCCGACCAGGAGTACGCCGGATAACCCCTAAAAGACGTCGGTCGCCACGCACGGCGTCGTAGGCTACGCTCCGGTGCGAAGGCCTCGAAGACCGGGACACTACCACCCGCACGACCGGCCTGAATTCTGTTCGTCCAGCCACGCATGCAGCGGCGCGAAGTAGTCTAGAATCGCGGTTGCGTCCATTTCCCGCTGGCCCGTTATTGCCTCCAGCGCGTCTGGCCAGGGCCGGCTGGCGCCCATCTCGAGCATCGTGTTCAACCGCGCGCCCGCCTCCAGGCTCCCGAAAATCGAGCAGCGATGCAGCGGCCCCTCGACACCGGCCGCCTCGCACAGTGCGCGATGAAACTGGAACTGCAGGATATGCGCGAGAAAGTAGCGGGTATAGGACGTGTTCGCCGGAATGTGATACTTAGCCCAGGGATCGAAGTCCGCCTCACTACGCGGCACCGGCGCGCGGATACCCTGATACTCGGTCCGCATGTCCCACCAACCCTCGTTGTACTCCTCGGGTTCGATCTCACCCGAGAACACCCGCCAGCGCCACTGATCCACCAGTAGACCGAACGGCAAGAACGCGACCTTGTCAAGTGCGCGCCGCAACAGCAGCCCCAGGTCGCTATCCGCCGGAGGCACGCGGCCCAGCAGACCGACTTCTGCCAGGTACTCTGGGGTAATCGATAGCGCGATAGTGTCACCGATGCCTTCGTGGAACCCGTCGTTGGCGCCCGTGCGATGCAGGGGAGACTGGTGCTGATATGCCCGCTGGTAGTAGTTGTGCCCGAGTTCGTGGTGGATAGTCACGAAGTCCTCGCCGTTGATCCCGATGCACATCTTGATGCGAAGATCCGATGCGTAGTCCAGATTCCATGCGCTCGCGTGACAGACCACATCCCGGTCGACGGGCTGGATGAAGAGCGACCGGTTCCAGAAACTGGCCGGCAGCGGCTCGAACCCGAGCGAGCTGAAGAATCGCTCGCCGTATCGCACCATCTCGAGCTCGTCCACGCGACTCGCCTGCAATAGTCGGGTCAGGTCATACCCAGGGTCGGCCCGCTCCTGGTCTACGATGTCGTAGATGTTGGCCCAAGTCTGACTCCACATATTCCCAAGCAGGTGTGCCGGGATCGGCTCGTCCGGCGGTACCACCGCCGATCCGTACTCGTCGCCCAGCATGGCGCGGACATGGCAGTGCAGCGATTCGTAGAGTGGACGCACCTGGCCCCAGAGCCGTTCGAGCTCGGCGGTGAAGGCGTCCGGCGTCATGTCGTAGCCGGCCCGCCATAACTCGCCGAGATCGGTAAACCCCAGGTCGCGCGCGCCGGCATTCGCCAGCTCCACGAACCGCGCGTACGGCGGCCGCATCGGCGGTGAGATAGTGCGCCACCCGGTCCATAGGTCGAGCAACTCGTCAGTGTCACGACTCTCGGCAAACAGTCGCTCCATCTGCGGCAAGTCGAGACAGTCCTCGTCGTCGCCGGGGCAATACACGCTCTTCCCGTAGGTGGCCTCCATCGACGTCGTGATCTCGGCCAGCTCCGCCTGGAGCGATGGGTCTGCCGGCGCCGCCACCCCCATCGACGTCTTCAGCAACAGTAGCTTCCGTCGGATTACTTCCGGTAGCTCGAGCCGATCGAAGCGGGCCGCTTCACTCGCCAGCTCCATCGTCGCGCCGATGACCGCCGCCTGCGCGTCCGCCGCGATCGCTGTCGTGTCGTCCGTGATGAAATTATTCTGTACCCACAAAGCTCGCTCCGAGTCTACCCAGAGCTCCTGCAGACTCGATTCGGCGTCGTCCATGAAGACCTGTACCTCCTCGCTGGTCGGTCTAGGGCCACCGCCGCACGACGAGGTCATCAGCACCACCAGCAGACCCACTAGTAGTGGCGTCCGCCTCTCGATCGTCACGTGTCGCATTTATCATGTCCTCTGCATCCCTACGTGGGGCTCCGCCCCGCGCCGCTCCCTCGCGGGCGCGCACGCGCGCACCGTGTCGCCTTCCGGGCCGGATTATACCCGGTCCACGGATGGAGCAGATTCCATGTCAGACGCTATGTTGGCGCTCGACCAGGGCACCACCGCCAGCACGGCGCTGGTCTTCTCACACGAGGGCGCGGTGCTCGGCCGGGCCTACTGTGCAATCAACCAGTCGAGCCCAGAGCCCGGTTGGTTCGAACAAGACTCGAGCGAGATCTGGAAAACCAATCTCCGCGTCATGCAGGACGCCGACGAAGTGGCCACCATGGAGAGCGGCGACCCTGGACCTGTCCGCGAGCTGGCGATCGACAGCAGTGCCAGCGCGAACGACTTCTTAATGTAGTTCCATGACGATGTGATGGGCGTGACGGTCGACCGGCCCTAGCTCATCGAAACCACGGCGACCGGCACCGTGTTTCTGGCCGAACTCGGGGCGCGGTCCTGGTCTACGCCGGACGAGATTGCCGGCGTTCGGCAGTGCGAGCGCCGGTTCGTGCAGCACACCTAAGCCGTGGCGAAACGGCCTTCTCACCGACTGGCGACACTCGGCCGACCACGTCCGCACCCACTAAACGACCACGCGTGACGACCCAGGGCACGATCGGTCGCACCGACATGGTGAGGGACACGCAAGGTACTCCGTCTTCTCCTGCCTCCCCAACTCCCGCCTCATGACTTATCGAAATTCTAGGCCCGGTTGCGAGCAGACCGCCAGCGATCGATCAATCCGCCGGACACGAAAACGGTGTCGGCTCGATCCGACCCAGTCGACACGACCGCGATCGGCACCCCCGTCACCTCCTTGATCCGCTGGAGATAAGCCTTCGCCTCTGGCGGCAGATCCTCGTATCGACGCACACCAGCCGTCGGGGTCAACCATCCCGGGAGCACTTCGTAAACAGGCTCACAGGTGGCCGCCATCGCGACGCTCGAGGGAAACTCGGTCACGATCCCGTCCCGATAGCGGTACGCGGTACACAACGAAATCTCGTCCAGCCCGTCCAGCACGTCGAGCTTCGTGACTGCAAGTGCCTCCAGCCCATTGACCCGTACGGCGTAACGAACCGCCACCGCGTCGTACCACCCGCATCGGCGTGGACGGCCCGTCGACGCACCATATTCGCGACCGCTCTCACGTAACCGATCTCCCCGTTCGCCGTGTAACTCGGTCGGCAGCGGTCCTTCGCCGACCCTGGTGGTGTAGGCCTTCGCGACACCGAGCACCGCGCCGATGGAGCGCGGCCCGACTCCAAGCCCGGTGCAGATCCCGCCGACCGTGGCGTTCGACGACGAGACGAACGGATACGTACCGTGGTCGATGTCGAGCAAGGTTCCCTGTGCACCTTCGAACAGGACACACTCTCCAGCCTGCAGCGCCGTCGCGAGAAATACCGAGACGTCGCCCACCCAGCGTTCGAGCCGCGTCCAGGTCACGCGCAGCGCCGCGTGTAGAGTACGCCAGTCGATCTCCGCGCCGCCGATCGCGCGATCTCGAGCCAACACATTCTCGCGAATCGCCGCCGCCAGGGGACCGTCGTCAGAGGTGTCTCTGAGGTCCCCGACCCGGATCCCACGGCGTCCCGCTTTGTCCTCATAGCTGGGACCGATACCACGCGACGTCGTCCCGATCCGGCCCTCTCCGCGGCGGGTCTCAGCAAGCATCTCGAGCTCACGGTGATACGGCAGGATGACATGTGCCCTGTCGCTGATTAGCAACCGGTCGCCCACCTCGACCCCCTGGTTGGCCAGGGTCTCGATCTCGGCAAACAGCGCCTCTGGATCGACCACGACGCCATTTCCGATCACGCAGCGTACACCGGGATGCAGGATACCGGACGGGAGCAGATGCAGGATGAACTTGGCGGCACCGACATTCACCGTGTGTCCGGCGTTGTGCCCACCTTGGTAGCGTGCAACGATCGAGACGTTGGGCGTGAGCAGGTCGACAATCTTGCCCTTTCCTTCGTCACCCCACTGCGCCCCAATGACCGCGATATTCACATCGTCCTCGGTTTCCTACGGTACGGTCTCGGTCGCCGCACCCAAGCGATGGATCCTAACAGAAGGCGAGAGACGGCGCACGACACCAGGCTCCGGCATTCGTCGCGTCGCCAGACCGAACACCAACTCGCACGATGCGACGGAAGTCAAGCAAGAAATCAAGTTCATATAATGGCGAGGTGTTTGACAATCCGTTCGCGCTTCTTTACCTTCTATCCTTCCGGGTGATCATCAGTTGCACTCTGTAACACGCCCGCAACGCGGCGTCACCTCGAAGAGAGCTGTGCTGGCTGAGCGCCCGGCAATCGAACGAAGAATCCTGGCCGCACTCGACGCGGTTCCGCCACGCATCCCCGTAATCGTCGGCGGGTGCGGAAGTGGCCGCACCTCGCTACTTCGTCGACTGCACGAGATGCTCGCACCGGAAACGGAATACATCGACGTCGAGCGCGTCGCGACGACCCCGGAGGGCTTTTTCGAATCCATCACGCAAGCGTCCCGGTGTCAGGCGCCCGCCCTGCCGCCTGGCCAGGACGACACCCGCTCCGCACGGGCGGCATTCGACCGCGTGTGCAACTTCCTGAAACACGCGAGGACCCCGTCCAGCACCAGTGTGACTTTTCTGCTCGACGACGCACTCGAGATCCGTACGTTCGAAAGCTTCCCCGGTCTTCGAGGTGCGCTCCGGGAACTCTGGCGGACTCTCTGCGACAGTCCCAATCGGTTTGTGCTGACGACACGGTTCAGCACCCGCACTCGGCGGCTGTTTCGCGACGCCCCGGAACGGTTCGAATTCGTCCATCTGCCCCCGTTAACCCCGTCCGAGGCCACGGCCACGCTCGCCAGGGTCGACATCGGAGACACGGAGGATGAGCGGCTCGAGCTCGCCCGGATTATCCACGCACTGAGCGATGGACGTCCCCTCTATCTTCGTCTGCTCGCCGAGGCCACCGCCGCCATGGGCGGCGGTGATCCAGTCAGCGCGCTGGCGGCGCAACTGGCGCCCGGCGCGCCGCTATCAGTGGCCTGCCGATTCTGTTACGAATTACGGTTGCACCGGGCGCGGGGGTATGGAGCGCTGAAGGCGATTCTGCAAGTTCTGTCGAAGGAGGAGCCGTTGACGCTGACCGAGGTCGCACACCGGCTCCACCGCACTCCGGGCTCGACGAAGGACTATCTGTCATGGCTCGAGGACGTCGACCTGCTGATCGTGAGACAGAAACGCTACAGCTTCGCCGATCCGGTCCTCCGACTCTGGGTCCGCCTGCATGGCCAGGCGACACCACCCGGCGACGAGGAGCTGGCACGGGAGGTCCAGGAGTACGCCGTCAACCGCTTCCCCTACATGGAGCCGGCGATGGCGACCTCCGAGCCATCCGTCGCGGGCGCGGACGCCGAGGAGCGGAGCCGCGCCTGGGGGATGATCGAAATCGATTGACTGGTCCGTGCAATGAGCACGGCCACGCCAACGCAAGACCAACTCCCGGCGCGCCACACGCGATCAGCGGCGCGTACTCAGCACCTGGAGGGCGCGTTCAGCGGCGCGTTGCTCCGACACTTTCTTGCTGCTGCCCTCGCCGCGCGCAAGCACGCGCTCCCCGGCCCACACCTCGATCTCGAACACCTTTCTGTGCGCCGGGCCGGTCTCTCCGACGACTCGATACTGCGGCAGCCCAAGGTCTCGTGACTGCAGTTGCTCCTGCAGCGCCGACTTGTGGTCCACCGTCAACCCGCGCGTGAGCCCGCCAGCTCGCACCGCGTTGAGCTGGGGTCGGAACCAGCGGTCGATGAACCGCTCAACCGCCTCGATGCCACCGTCGAGATAGACCGCAGCCACGATCGCCTCGAAGGTGTCCGCTATGAGCGACCGCTTCTGCCGGCCGCCAGTTTTCTCCTCGCCACGTCCCAGGAGCAGATGCGCGCCCAGTCCCAGCTCCTCGCCGACCTGCGCCAGAGCGGTCGTCGACACGATCATCGCCTTAGCCTTCGACTTCTGCCCCTCGTCCCAATCCGGGCATTCACGGAACAGGCGATCGGCGACGACAAAGCCCAGCACCGCGTCTCCCAGAAACTCGAGCGACTCATTGTCCCTTACTCCGCCGCTCGTATCCTCGTGCGCTCGCGACCGGTGCGTCAACGCATGCTCGAGTAACCCTCGATCCGAGAAGCGGTACCCCAGCGCCTCTTCGACAGCATGGAATTCATCACGGATCCTGGTCACCCGAGCCGACACCTCCTGCCGGAAATCGGAGATCAAGCGGATCGCGGACTCGGCCTCATCGGCGGGCACGGTCAATCGCACCTCACCCAACCCGCCAAGCGTCACCGGAAAGATCGCGTGGGCTCCACCCGAGGACAACGCGGTGCGGATACCATGCGTCTCCAAAAGTCCTCGCACGACGCTGGCCTCAATCTCGGACTGGGTCAGGAAGACGATGGCGGGATCGATGCGGGTCATGCGCCGACCCTCGCCGTGTGACCCTTCGGCTTCGGCAACCTGTCGAGACGCAGCAGAATAACCGTCATGTCATTGTGCTGGTCCGCGCCGTCGACAAACGCCCCCACACGCTCGATCATAACGATTCCGCGATTGTCGCCGTGGAGCCAGTCCGGGCGGTGAGGTCAAAGCAGCTCACAACCCCCGACAAGTCAAGGCGGACAATGACGCCCATCACCGCCGCCTCCGGTAACCAGCGGGGTCCCGGGTACGGCGGACGGCGAGGACTGCGGGGACACAGAGGTTTGAACCCCGGTCGTTATCAGAGGTATCGTAGCCGAGATCGTGCGTGGACCGGTACGAACCCACTACCGGCCCCATTCAGTCCTCCGTGACCACCAGCTCGTGAGCCTCGTATCCGCAATCGTCACCCTGACAGCCCCGCCTCGGCGTTGGGCCCGCGCGCTGTACAACTGGACGCTGCACTGGGCGGAGAAACCTCAGAGCCTCTTGGCCTTGTTCGGCATCGCGCTGATCGAGTCCTCTTTCTTCCCGATTCCGCCGGACCTGCTCCTGATCGCTATCGTCGCGGCCAGACCCACCGTGTGGCTGCGCGCTGCCGGCATCTGCGCCCTCGGGTCCTTCATCGGCGCGGCGGTCGGATACGGAATCGGCGCCACGCTCATGACGACCGTGGGCGACCCGATCATCGCGTTCTACCAGGCTGAGGACGCCTGGGACAGATTTGTCGAGCTGGCCAACGTCTGGGGTGTTTGGTTTCTCGCAGCAGCCGCGTTTACCCCTATTCCGTTCAAGGTCGCTACCATCGCATCGGGCGCAACCGGGCTGGCCTTCGTCCCGTTCCTGGTCGTGAGCCTGGTCGGGCGTGCGGCACGGTTCGTCCTGGTCGCCGTCCTGTTGCGGGTGTTCGGTGCCCCGATCCGCCGCACGATCGAAATGCACTTCGATTTGTTCGCCCTGCTGTTCTTTATCCTTCTGGCCTGCGGATTTGCGGTCCTGCGACTTTTCTAACTTACGTGGGGTTCGGCCCCACGCCCGCGCCGCGCCCGCGGGAGCGTTCACCGTCGGCTCGTAGCCTCTGCCTCGTAAAAGTGGTTCGGTAGAGTGCCTTGCTGATCGCCGCCTGCGTCGCGCACGTCAGTCCGCGACTGCCTCCGTGTGGGCAGCCGGCCCTACCGCATCCCGGACCCACGCCAAGTATCGCTCGTCCCCACCAGCGTCCCGGAGCACGAGGAACTCCGGGGTGTCGAAGGGGTGCAGATCGCTGACAAGCCGGCGCAGCTCAGACACCCGGTCCGACGTCGTTTTCACGATCAGCTGGCGTTCACGTGTTTGCTCGATCACTCCATGCCAGCGATAGACCGACTCCGTCTCCGGCAGCACGCTGACACACGCCGCGGCCCCGTCACGCACGAGAGTCGTAGCGAATGCCATCACGTCGCCGTCGGTAGGGAAGGTAATCAGGATGACCACGACTTCTGGCTCAGCCACGCCCACTCTCTCCTCGTTGGCGATCCGCCGCGAGACGCGGTACCCCTTGCGTCCTATTCTCGAACAGCGATTCGACCGAAACAAGAACTTGCATGCCTCGTGCCCCACGCCAGTCCTTGCGCGAGCGCGCCCGGTCAAAGGCGGACGTCTCCGCTGGCGCACGGCGACAGGATGGGATCCAGGCTCGCCTTCCGTTCCGTCCCGTCACGCGAGCCGGCGCACAGAAAGTCAGAACCCGAGGCAGCCGGCCTCGGGTCGCGCGCCGTCTGGCTCTGCTTCTCCTCGGTTTCATAACCGCCCTCCTTGTGGCGAACGCGATTCTCGGAACCAGGGGATTCGCCCAAACGCTCATAACCCGACGCGAGCGTCAACAGCTGGCCGAGTCGATATCGGATCTCCAGCGGGAAAACCGCCAGCTCGCGACCCTGGCCGAGCGTCTACGCCACGATCCGGCTGCTATCGAAGCACTGGCACGGGGCGAGCTCGGCTTCATCCTGCCTGGAGAACGGCTCTTCATCGTCGTCGATCGGACGCGCCCTTGACACTGACGCACGGCGACCAACGAATCACCCACGGAACTGAGCTTAGACCGTTTGACCGGACCCGAACAGCATGGTACCATACGTATTTTTCCGGTTCTCAAGCGATTTGACGCGGGGTGGAGCAGTCCGGTAGCTCGTTGGGCTCATAACCCAAAGGTCGGGGGTTCAAATCCCCCCCCCGCAACCAGTTCGAACGGGCCTAGATCGAATGATTTAGGCCCGTTCTGTTAGGTACGGACCTATTCCCACAAAGCGCACAACACGTCACTTCCTGACAGATTGCGACGACCAGAAGCACTGCGTACGGGTGATGAGCAGGTTCCCTCTAATTTACTTCCTTCTTAGACGCGACCGAATTGAGGCAAGACGGGCTGTTGGCCTGGCGGGACGAGCCGATTGAGGCGAACGCATAGGTTTCTGAAACGAAGCCATCGCTCGGCTGACCACTCCACCCTTGGAGAGCAGAACCTTTGTCGATGATCCACGGATAGTCCTTCTATGAAGCGTTCGAGGGGACCCTTTATCTGAGGGGCGAGTACCCGAGGCCGCGACACCGTTCATCATCGTCAGGATACAGATATGAAACGTTATCTCGCTGAGGCAATCGGGACGTTCGCATTGGTGTTCGCCGGCACGACCGCTATCATCGTGGACAACCTGACGGGCGGAGATGTTACACACGTCGGTGTGGCATTAACGTTCGGCCTAGTGGTCATGACGATGATCTACGCTGTCGGTGATGTGTCGGGTGCACACCTCAATCCAGCTGTGACTCTAGGTTTTTTGGCGGCCGGTCGATTGAGAGTTCCGGACCTCCCTCCGTATGTCTTCAGCCAGTGCGCGGGTGCCTTGGTCGCAAGCTTCGTGGTCCGTGCCCTATTCCCGGAGAGCACCGGTTTGGGCGCAACGGTTCCTGCAGGGGGGGCGTTTCAGGCGTTCTTGCTCGAGGTGCTGCTCACGGCACTCCTGATGTTTGTGATCCTCGGCGTATCAACGGGGGCCAAAGAGAAAGGCATCATGGCGGGTATCGCCGTTGGCGGAACGGTTGCGCTGGGATCTCTCCTCGGCGGGCCCGTGTCTGGCGCATCAATGAATCCCGCCCGTTCTCTTGGTCCAGCGCTGGCTAGTGGTGATCTGGAGCACGTGTGGCTCTACCTTACGGCGCCGATCGTCGGAGCAGTCCTGGCCGTCGGTGCCTGCAAGTGTGTTCACACGCGGGAGTGCTGCAGCGGTCCGGCATCGGGACCCGGGAGCTCTGAACTCGCGCCAGGGTAGATACCAACGCCGTCCCGTTCTGTTAAGGGTCTAAATCTTGAACGGGACTCTCACTATTTTTGACGCCCAGAATCCAGGGAGTTGCGTGGGTGGCCGCGTAGGCCCAGCGGCAGACCAAAGGCGACCCCGAGAGGCGACTTCGTTCACTCATGCCTGCTGTTGGCTACTTCTTCTGTGCCACGAGCCGCATTGCGAGTCCGTTCGGGGTCTCGCCACGACACACAGGCTGCGGGACACCGACGCGGCGAACACCCACTGGGCAACTCGGTGCCGGCTTCACACCACCTGGCTGGGTCAGTCCTGACACCGTTCTGTAGACCTATCAGAATCGGAGCTGATGGAAGATCAATCTCGTGTCTCAATAACCTCCCACTTTCCCCCCGTAACTATCTTTGGCCGATTGGGAGAAAAACACCTGGGATCTATGGCCCTTCAGTGGACGATCAGGAAACCTTACACGACTAGAAACTGGCTAAAAACATCGATACGGCTAGGTGCAGGAGGAACCGATCTCGACACAGCACCGCTTTATAACTCTTCCTGAAACCATTTAATTCTGACACCCTCCGACGGAAGAGGCTGCACAGTGGCTCCCACACCTCGACCCTCGGTCATGAGGCAACAGGCGTGGCAGGCGATCAGGGACAGGCAGCTGCCCTCGGCAACGGAGCAACCGAAGCAACATCGCAGAACGTCTGTGGGGGACGGACTCCCCTGGACAGGGGTTGTTGCGCATCGTCGCCAGACATCCCACCGTTTCGCGTAATTCAGCAGTCGGCGCACGTCTACCGGATCCGACTGCTTGGCCGCCCTTATCGGGTGGAGTATAGTGGCCGGCACCGTACGCAGCAGATCGTCAGGTATGCCGGTTCCCACCCGAACATGTCGTCCCGATCGCCATACCAGGGGAGGAAAGTACCGATGAAGCTCGTCACAGCCATCATCAAACCCCATACGCTCAACGATGTGCGCGACACACTCTCCAGTCTGAGCATCGCCGGTATGACCATCACCGAGGTCAAGGGGTTCGGACGCCAGAAGGGACACACCGAGATCTATCGTGGCGCGGAGTACGAGGTCGACTTTATTCCGAAGATCAAGCTGGACATCGTCGTGGGGGACGAGAAGATAGACGGCGTGATCGAGGGCATCAAAAGCGCGGCTCGCACAGGGGCCATCGGTGACGGCAAGATCTTCGTCAGCGATTTGGAACAGGCGATCCGCATCCGCACTAGCGAAATCGGCGTCGACGCGATATAGGACGCCAAGAGGAGGGCCAATCCGACGACGATTCTCACGGGTGGAACCGCCGTTTGGTTCGAACCCGTAGCCGTCGTGCTCGCGCTTCCCCGCCTGGCCGCCGCGCAAGACGCGTTGAACTCAGGCAAACCGCGTGGGTGTCTTCGGCGTCCACGGCATCGGTGACGTCGTCGGCGCCCTTCTGACCGGGGTGTTCGCCTCCAGTACTCTGGGCTGCTCGGTAGATGATCTCAACATCGACGTCCAACTCGAGCTGCAGGCCATCGGTGTCATCTCCACGCTGATGTATTCTGGCGCGCTGACCTTTGTCCTCATCAAGATAGTCAACGGCATGATCGGCATCCGAATGTCCGGCAAGAAGGAGGGCACAGGGATCGACCTCTCGCTGCTCAACGAGCCTGGATTCGGCCTGTACCGGCTGGCACGAGTCCTCACGACCCCACGGTTATGGTGGCGCCTCTAAGCCACGGCGTGGGTGCGACGCAGCTCGGCGATCTCGTTCGTCGTGAACCCGGCTTCCGCCAGTACGTCGTCGGTGTGCTGGCCGAGCAGCGGCGCCGGCCGGCCCGGTGTCAGCGGGGTGTCCGATAGCTTCAGCGGCGTGCCCAGCGTCTTGATCCGCCCCAGTGTCGGATGGTCGGTCTCGACGACCAGCTCGCGCGCCAGAATGTGCGGGTCCGTCAACGCCTGCGAATAGTCATTAATCGGGCCGCATGGAATATCGCGTGTCTCGAACAGCGCTAGCCAGTGCGCCCGGCACTGTCCCGACATGACCGCCTCGATACGGGCCGCCAGAGCGATGCGGTTCTCCACCCGGTGCTCGTCATCCCGATAGTCTGGTTCGTCGGCCCACTCTGGATGACCGAGGGCGTCACACAGCCGGTGAAAAATACGGTCGTTGGCGGCGCCGACTGTCACATACCCGTCTTCGCACCGTATCGCCTGATACGGGGCGTTCATACGATGTGCCGAGCCCATCGGGGCCGGCACCCCCCGGCCGGAGAAGTACTGTGTCGCCTCCCAGATCGACAGCGCAACGCCGGCATCGACCAGCGACACATCGACCAACTGGCCGCGTCCGGTCCGGGCCCGAGCCAGCAATGCCCCTAGGATGCCGGTAACGCCGAACAACCCCGCTCCCAGATCGGTGATGGGCACCCCAATCTTCACTGGCGCGCCGTTGGCCGCACCGGTCACCGACATGAGTCCAGACACCCCCTGCGCCACCAGATCGAACCCACCCTTCCTTGCGGAGGGACCTGTCTGGCCGTAACCGGAGATCGACGCGTACACCAGACCAGGATGCCGGCTCGCCAGCTCGTCATATCCCAGCCCAAGCCGGGCCATAACCCCGGGCCGGTAGTTCTCCACCAGCACGTCCGCCCAGACTGCCAGCCGGCCGACCGCGTCCCGTCCCGCCGCCTGCTTCAAATCGACCACCAACCCGCGCTTGCCGCGATTGATCGCGTTGAAGCTTGGACTGTCAGTGCCCACGGCGCCCGGCATGCGTCTGGTGGAATCGCCGGTGGGCGGTTCCACCTTGATCACATCGGCACCCATGTCGCACAGTAACATTGCGCAGAATGGCCCGGCCATCACCTGCGTCAGATCTAGTACCCGGATACCGTCGAGTGCTCGTGTCATCATCTCAGTCCGTCGAACGAGTCACCCAGACCCATGCAGCGCCCGTCCAACCCGGCACGACGGGCGAGCATCCCGGTGGTCTCGGATCGCGGAGGAAACCTGGTCAAGCGGAATGCCACGCCAGGATACGCAGCCGGCCGTTCACCACGGGCTGCCAGGAGAGTGAATCCGTGTCCATATCCCAGACGATCTACACGACCGACGGTCCGATCGCCGTACTGACCTTCAACCGCCCCAAGTCGCGCAACGCCATGACCTGGGCGATGTACGACGCGCTCCTGGATGCCTGCGATGCGGTCGACGCAGACCCAGCGGTACGCGTTCTTGTGCTGCGCGGGTCCGACGATCGAGCATTCGTGGCCGGCACCGACATCGAACAATTTAAGGAGGTCCGAACCGCCGAGGACGCCCTGGCCTACGAAGCTCGGCTCGACCGGGTGATCGATCGGCTCGAGCGGGTGACCAAACCAACCATCGCCAGGATTCGCGGTGCCGCCGTCGGCGGTGGCTGTGTGATCGCGATAGCCTGCGACCTCCGTATCTGCGGGCCGGACGCACGGTTCGGCGTGCCGATCGCGCGCACCCTGGGCAACTGCCTGTCCGCCGCTAACTGCGCTCGCCTGCTGGACCTCGTCGGCCCAGCCCGGCTGAAGGAGATCCTGTTCACGGCTCGGCTGCTCGACGCCCAGGAAGCGCTGGCAGCCGGATTGGCTACCCGGATCGTGGATGCCGACACGCTCGATCGCGTCGTGATCGAGACCGCCCACAGCATAGCCGCGAAGGCGCCGTTGACGATCAGAGCCACCAAGGAACTGGTGCATCGGCTGCAGGAGCATCGCCGCCTCGAGCCGACGATGGGTCACGATCTGATTACCGCCTGCTACACGAGCGAGGACTTTAGGGGCGCGGTCGACGCATTTCTTGCGAAGCGCCCACCGGTCTGGACGGGTCGGTAACCGGAACGGCGGGTTTGCTTCGGTCGTCGCCCTCTCCGACCGTCTCCGGAGCCCAGTCGGTCTCTCTACGAGGGGCTCGGCCGCAACCATGGCGCTCATCCAGTCGCTCCGATCTTCGACCCCCAAGGCGCTCGTCACGGCAGGGCCGCCCGCACGAGGCCGGTAAGCCGTTCCAGCTCCAACGCGACGTCGGCGCCCAGATGCACTCGCAACGTTCGTCGGCCGCGCGCCTCCAGGACCCGTGCGTCACCCAGCGCCTGCGCGGCCTTCACGACGCCAAACGTGTAACCGCGTCCCGGGATCGGCAGATCGGGCGCGTCGTCACAGGTAATCTGCATAAACACCCCCGTGGCTGGTCCCCCCTTGAAGGTCTGCCCGGTGGAGTGCAGGAACCGCGGCCCAAACCCAACACAGGTGGCGACACCCCTGGCGTCCCGCACCGCGTGACGCAGCCGCTGGAGCACCAGCCGATTCGGTTCGCTCCTGTCCACGTAAGCCAAGACCGCGAAGTAGTCGCCGGGAACGACCCGTGCGAGATGCGCAGCCAGTAACCGCTCGACATCGGCATCCGCCCCGGCCGCTGCCCGGATCGCTTCGGTGTTGCCAGAGTCCGCGTAAAGTGTTATCCCACCCGTCCGTGCCAACGGTGTCTCTGCCGGCAACGCCCCAGTCGACTGGTAGGCGGCGGTCAACTTCCGGGTCGCCAACTTGCTTGCCTCCACGTCCGGCTGATCGAACGGGTTGATGCCTAGGACCGCTCCACAGACGGCGGTCGCGATCTCCCAGCGAAAGAACTCACCGGCGATATCGACACGATCTCGCAAGGACAGCTCCACGACCGGATGACCGGCCTCCGCAAGTCGCGCCACCGCGGCGTCCTGAGCCAGATCGGGTTCAGTCTCCAGACGTAGATACACAAAGAGCCGATCATCACCGTAGATCGCGGGGGGCCGAGTGTCTTCGTCCGCGACCGGAATGAGTCCGCGACCCACCTTCCCAGTCGATTCGGCCAGCAGTTGTTCCAGCCAGCTCCCAAGGGCACGGATCGCCGGCGATAACACCAGGGTAACCTTGTCTCGTCCCTGCCCGACTGCCAGCCCGAGCACGAGCCCCAGCCGCACACCGGGGTTCCGGTCTACTGGCTCGGCCGGTCCGCACCGCCCGGCCATCTCCCTGGCCCGGTCGAGCAGCGCCGACACATCCAACCCGCAGACCGCTGCCGGCACCAGTCCAAAGTTGGACAACGCCGAGAACCTACCACCAACGGTTGGCTCACCGTGCCAGACCTGCCGGAACCGACCCGTGAGCGCGGCAGCGTCCAAGGTCGACCCGGGGTCGGTGATCGCCACAAATCTGGACCCTGCCTCCCCAGCGCCAACCTGCCCGCCGATCCGGTCGAGAAAGTACTCGGTCAGAATAGTCGGTTCGAGTGTCGTGCCGGACTTACTCGACACGATGCAGAGAGTCCGCGACAGATCCAGCTGCGACTCCACTCGTCGGATCTGCGCCGGGTCGGTGGAATCGAGTACACGCAGCGCAGGAGCGCCGGCGCCAGAACCGAGGATCCGGCTTAATACTTCGGAGCACAAGCTGGACCCTCCCATGCCGAGAAGCAGGACATCGGTCAACCCGGCGGCGCGGGTCTCACGAGCTAGCGACGCCAGTGCTTCGAGAGGTGCTCCGGTGGCAACCACGTCCAGCCACCCCAACCATCGTGCCTCGTCGCCACCGGTCCAGAGATCCGCGTCCTTGGCCCAGAGCCGCCGCACCATCCCGGCGCGGGCCCACGCGCGGGTGGTCTCGGCTAGCGCCGCGTCCAGACCCTGGCCGAGACTCATCCGGTTCAACCGATCAGCCCGCCCCACCACCCTCGCCAGTCCAGTCCCGCTTCTCCAGGCGCCGCACCTTTCCCAGTCGGCGGCGATGACGCTCCGCCTCCGAGAAGCTGGCCCCGAGAAACGACGCGAGCACCTCCGCCGCGAGCGCCTCCCCGACGATGCGCGCACCCAGCACCAAGACGTTCATGTCGTCGTGCTCGACTCCCTGATGTGCCGAGTAGGTGTCATGGCAAACCGCGGCACGCACTCCGTGCACCTTGTTGGCTGCCACGCTCGCACCGACCCCACTACCGCAAATCATCACGCCCCGGTCTACCTCCCCGCGCCGCACCGCCAACCCCACCGCCTCCGCATAGTCGGGATAGTCCACCGCCGCGTCGCTGTCGGTGCCCATGTCGACGACGGCGTGACCGCCATCACGGAGCATCCTCGACAGCGCGTCCTTCAGGTAAAACCCGGCGTGGTCCGATCCGACCGCGATACGCATCTCAATCCCTCCCTCCCTCAACTCAGTAGTCAACGAAGATCCCCCATGCGACATATCTCGCCGCATCCGAGGCACTGCCGCCGTGACGAACGCGGATCGTACTACACCCAGTCTGGCAGGCGCCTGGCGGCCTACAATAGGCGTATGTCGTCAGCGCAATATGGCCCCGCTGCCAGACCAACCCCTTGGGGTACCGCCGACCACCGTCCTGACAGGCGCGGGGTCTCGGCCGCGCCGCGTGCCGATCTCCCGTGGGAGGACGGTCACTGGACACGCCACGATCCTGACGAACTCGTACACCCGAGGAGAAGTGATGACAGCACGAACGGCATTGGGAAACACGATACCGGTGGTCGGGACGAGCGCGTTGCTGCTCGCGACGTTCAGTGGGAGCTTTTTCGCACAAACCCGGCGTGAACCAACGCCAGTCAGGCAGAATCCCAACATCGAGCGGCCGATCACGAACGAAGGCTTCGACAGCACGGTCATCATGCTGCTCCAGAAGCTGGTGGCCGCCTACGGTCCCATCGCCGACAGCAACGACCGACCCAATCCATACACCCGGATCGAGCCCTTCGGAGAACCACCACCCGGGAACAGAGGCCAGTGGGCCGCGGTAATCGGAGCCGAAGGTGGTCCAGACGGCAATCTGTATGTGCTCCACCGTTGCCGGTCGAACTCCTGCGTCAATCGGCTGGAGCCGCCGCTTGTCAAGATCGATCCGCGAACAGGCCGGAGGCTCGACGCATGGGGCGAGGGACTAATGGCGTTTCCGCACGGACTGCACGTCGACCATGAGGGCAACGTCTGGACGGCTGACGTTGGCCAGGGCGATGCTCCGGGGGGGCATCTCGTGCGAAAGTTCAGTCCGGATGGCGAGCTTCTACTCACCATCGGTCAGTCGGGGGTTGCGGGCGACGGTCCAGGGCAACTCCGTGAGCCAACCGACGTCGTCACTGCGCCAGACGGCACCATCTTCATCACTGAAGGACATGTCAAGAACGGCCCACACTCGCGGCTCACGAAGCATGCGCGAGACGGTGCGTTCATCGCCCGGTTCGGCAGCACGGGCCAGGGCCACTTACAGCTGAGTGCACCCCACTCCATCGCGGTCGATACGCAGGGCCGTCTCTTCATTGCCGACCGTGACAACAATCGACTCATGCTCTGGGACCAGAAGGGCAACTACATCGACCAGTGGCACCAGTTCGGCCGACCAAGCGGTGTCTACATCGACCACACCGACACGATCTACGTCGCCGACTCCGAATCCTGGGGTCCAGACAACCCCGGTTGGAGGAAGGGGATCAGGATCGGCAGCACCCACACCGGGCAGGTCCACTACTTCCTTGAGGACATCGAATCACGGGATCTAGCCCACAGCGGGGCGGAGGCAGTCGGCGTGGACACGGACGGCAACGTCTACGGCGGTGTTGTACGGCGGCAGATGCTCGAGCGGCACGAGCCGCCGAGTGTGCAGCCGACGCGGGGCGCCACCTGGGGACCGGGGTCGGGCTAATCAACGTGGGGCTCCGTCGCTCGCTGGGCCCCAACGCCACGCGCCGCTGGGTCAACCCACCCGCGCGTGGCATTAGCGTACATCAAACCGGACCAGCTCTCGGTCGATCATGTCGACCGTCGGGCGACCCGAGGCTGCCATGTTCCTGGCCAGCTCGGTCTGGAGCAGCTGGATGACGGTCTGCACCCCAGCCGCTCCGTAGGCGGCCAGACCCCACATCGGCGCCCTGGCGAGCATCACCGCGGTCGCACCCAGCGCCAAGCCCTTGACGATATCACTCCCCCGCCGGAAGCCCCCGTCCACGAGCACCGGCACTTGCCCAGCAACCGTATCGGCCACCGCCGGCAAGACATCGATCGGCAGTGCCCCTCCGCCCGGCAGGAGTCCTCCGTGGCTCGAGACGATGATCCCCTGCGCGCCGTGCTGCAGCGCAGTTGCGGCGTCGCCGGAACTCATGATCCCTTTGACGACGACCGGCACACCAGCGGACTGACGCAGCCCGTCGACCGCAGCCCAGTCAATTCGCACCGGGGCCCCAGCCGGCGACACGCCCACGCTGAGGCAGAGCACCCGGCAACCGGCGGCAGTCGCCCTGGCGATATCCTCTCGCGTCGCGCCGGAGTCGCCGTCGAGGTAAACCTGGTACCAGAGCGGCTCGCTGGTCTCGGCAGCGATCTGATCAATCGGATAGGTAGAACCACCCGCCGCGACCATAACCGTCCTGGCCGCCGAAGCCCCACGTGCGGTCTCCAGTTCACCCTCTGCATGCAGCTCACCCTGATTCCTGACCGGTGCGACGAGGATCGGCGCGAACATCGCGTAGCCGAAGAGCTCGGTCGTCAGGTCGAGCTCCATCGCGTAGACCATCAGTCGCTGCCGCAGCGTGATCCGGTCGAACGACGCCCGCGAGCCGCCGGCGATGGCGGCAAACCGATCGGGCGCCAGCACGAGCCTGGCCATCGCCTCGAACTCCGGCACGTTGACCAGTTCGTCGACCGGTGCAAGGCGATCCGGAGCTCCGCCCTCCTGCGCACGCCCAGTCAAGAGGGGCGACCCGGCCACGAAACTCGCAAACTGCTGAAGCGATCCCCGTCTATCGACCTTCATCTCCCGTCACCCCGTCCTCATGAAAAATTCGTCTTCACGATGCTCCGGTCGATCGCCCCGACGGTGGTCCGCCCGACGGCGGCCATCGCCTGTCGTAGCTCATCGTTGATAATCTCGATCACCTTCTGCGCGCCGGGTTCCCCGAACGCACCCAGCCCCCAGCGCGCCGCGCGGCCGAGGCAGACTGCGTCGGCGCCCAACGCCAGCGCCTTCAGCACGTCGGCGCCACGCCGAAACCCGCTATCGATCAGGACCGGCACACGACCAGCCACGGCGTCCACGACCTCCTCGAGCACCTCGAGCGTCGATGGCCCATAGTCGAGGGCACGACCGCCATGGTTGGACACCACGATGCCGTCAACACCATGCTCAATGCACAGCTTGGCGCCAGCGCCTGTCAGGATTCCCTTGGCCAGCATGGGGACTTCGATCATGGGCCGAATGTCGTCGAAATATCGCCATTCGTACCACAACCGATTCTGACCGACTCCATACGGGTTGGACTCGGACCGCCGGGACCGGATTGGCCCTCGCGGGGCGCCACCCAGATTCCGATCATGCAGGTCACGCTCGTAGTACGATCCCTGCTGGTCGATCGTCACGACGACAGTCTGACAACCAGCGTTCTGCCCCTCATCGAGCGCCTCGCGGCTCTGGTCGAGATCGCGCCGCGGGTAGAACTGGTACCAGAGCGGCCCCTCGGCGGCCTCGGCAATCCGAGGGAACGGGAAACTGGAAGCGTTGCTCACGATCATCGTGGTCGCCGTGGTCGTCGCGGCCCGATGCATCCCCAGCTCGCCGTCTGGATGCAGTCCCTGTTGGCGTGCGGTAGGAGCGATCATGATCGGACTGTCCATCCGGAAACCGAACAGCTCGGTCGACGTGTCGACCCTCGAGGGATCCACACCTCCGCCCCCGATGAGCTCGACCCAGTCGAACACATCGCGGTTCCGGCGTAGCGTGAACTCGGAGTCGGTCCCGTGCGCGGTGTAGTCGTAGACCGCAAGCGGCACATTGCCGCGAAAGATCGGCTCGAAGTCGAATGCGGTCCGCATCTCATCGAAGCCGAGTAAACGTCGATGCCGGTCCAGCCCATACGGGTCACGCTGCGCGTGCAGCAGCGGCGATGCGGCCAGGAAGGAGGCCAAACCGCACAACGCCTCTCGACGCGAGAACCCTCGGCGCCACATCCGTTCGATCTTGTCCACGGGGCCTCCTCAAGCAATGTGCCGACAACACGCGCGCAGGTGTCGCCGCATACGGACGTCCTGCACATCCGCATAACCTAGCCCGCAGGCCCGCGCGCCCACCATCGCGAAGTCCCAGAGCCACGCGCCGATCCACCGATCCAGCGAGTGAAGAATACACCCGTTCCCTTACCGGCGCCAAACCAGGGATACCACGTTTAGCCGTTGTGGGCTCCGCCTGCGTGAATATGATGTGTCCACAATTGGAGGCACTATGGCTAAACTCAGACCGTCGCTCGTCGTAGCCGCTGCAACCCTGTTCCTGCTCGCCGTGGACCTCCGAGCCCAGATCACACAGAGCGGCCCACACCGTGCTCGTGGCAAGAACGGACGCCGACGGTAAACGAAGTCCGGCACCAGAACCTCGCGGCCCCGATCGGCACACACCGGCTGGGACCTAGCACGGAAGGGTTTCGCCGAGGGCCAACAGTGCACCGGCGCTGGATCGTTCATCCCCTCCGCGTCCACCCGGGGACCTACTGGTATTGGATGACCCGCGCCTCATAATCGACGAACGGTATCCAGATCATGTGCCTACGTGCGCGCCGTGTCCGATGCCGCCGAGGCACTGATGCACGATCGGTTGCTGTTTCCACACGACGCGGACTAGATCGCTCGGCTCGCGGGCACAAGCGAGGACAAGATGTAGAACTAGCTCGCACTATCCGGGGTGAATCCACCGTGAGCGCCGGACCGGGAGCCCAGCTGGCACAACGCGTCGAAGTAGGATGCCGGCAATAACCGACCGAGGAACGACACCGCCAGACGCGGATGCCACGCCCGCCGCTGCCGGCTGCCTCTTGCGGCGATCCGAGATCAGTTCCCTCGCACCGGGCTCGGTCCACCGCTGAAGGTCAGCAGGTAGTCCCGGATCGACGTAATCTGCGCGATTCCATCCTGATCGAACTGCGGGTAGAACGAACCCGGGTACTCCGTCCAGAACGTCGGCATTCTAGTGCCGGGCTGAATCCCCAGCGGGTCGATCAGCCAATCCAGGATCCAGTCCGGCTGAAGCCGCTCGGCTGCCATCCGCAGGTCTGGAGCCAGATTCGCAACGTCCTGATCCTCGGGAATCGTGTCGAGCACGTGGCACTGTTGACAGCGCAGTAACTCAAACAGCTCCTGGCCCGTACGGGTCGTAGCCACGTCCACCACCATCTCGTGCGTGCGAAACGGGCCGACGGTATCTGAGACCGCCGCGAAGTAGTCAAGCACGTCGTTCCAGTGCGCATCGTCGAGCCCGAAGGTCGGCATGCGTACCTCGAGCCACGGCCGGATAGTGATCGGGCCACGGAAGAAGGCATAGAGCCACTCCGGCCGCACTTTCGCACCTTCGGGTGTCAGCAGCGGTGGCGCCAGTGACGGATCGGAAACGAGCTCTCGGTAGTCTCCGCCATCCCCTTCGATCTCGTGACACCCCACACAGTTCCGACGTCGAACAAGGTTACGACCATCGATGACGGCGTCCTTCCGCGCCGAGCGCGGCACCTGCGCCACCTTCGGCTGCACGTCTCGCTGAAAGCTCAGCACCGCCGTCGTCAGCAGCCGCGCCTCGACCTCAGTAAATCCGAAGTCCGGCATCCGAAGCTTCTCCAGGGGCTGCAAAATGCGGTTCCGGTCATAGTCTCTGGGGTCGAGCAACTTATGGTTGATCCAGTCCCGCTTAGTGTGCGGAATATCGTGCACGAACGCGAAGTCGAATCGTGACAGCAGTTTGCTCCCCTCTTCCGACAACTCGGTCCCGATCGGCTGCGTGTCCTCGAAGCCACCGATCTCGTGACAGCTGTAACAGCCATAGCGACCGATCGCGCGGCGTCCGAGATCGAGCTGCCGTTCCTCGGCGCTCATTCCCGTAATCGTCGTCTGGGCCTCCGCATAGGGCACGATCGCGCGCATGTAGTCCAGCAGCACGGCCTCGATGTCGGCTGCCTGATAGGTTGCCTGGGCTCCCGTGCCTGCACTGCCGGTCAGTCCGACGAGATACGCAGCCACGTCCGCGACTTCGCTGTCGGTTAACCGCAGATCCGGCATGTACGTTTCGGGGTTGTAGTGCCGCGGGTCCCGCACCCAGTCGAACAACCAATCGAACGTGGTCTTGCTGCCAACGGCCTGCAGCGGCTGGCCGAATGTGCGACGCGGCCCGGCCTCCTCCCGCGTCTCCTCGCCGACGATGTGACACCCTAGACAGCCTACCGACTCGACCAAGCGCTGCCCGTTCTCGACATTGCCAGGGCGCGGGTCCGCGATGGCGTACTCGTGCGGCTCGGAACTCGCGAACAGGTAGGCCACGATGGCGTCGATCTCGACCTCGTTCCGAATCGCGTCCTCCGGACCCTCCGTGTTCGAGTTGTACCAAATCCTGGGCATCCACGTGCTCGGCTTGACCGCGCGCGGATCCCGGATCCAGTTCGCCGCCCATTCCTCGGTAAGCTTCGACCCGATCTTCGTCAGGTTCGGACCTGGCTTACGCAGCTCCTCGAAACCCACGGTCTTATGACACGAGTGGCACCCTGCCCGCTCGTACATCCCGTAAGCCAAATTCAGGTTCTGAGCCTCGGGCACGAAGACCTCACCGCGATGACACTTCGCGCACGAGGCTTCCGCCATTCCGGCCGGCAGCATCGGAAAGTCCCAAAGATGCGACTCCTCCCAGTGATACTCCTCTTCCCACTGCGCCATCTGCTCGTCGGTGGCCGGTGTGTGAGCGGCGTCGACGAAGTTGATGGACTGCCCCATGCCCTCATGGCAAACCGTACACCCAACAGTCTGGAGCGTGTGCGGCGACGCACTGCCCACATAGACATCTAGGTTAGGATGCGTGCGGAACGGCTGCGGATACTCTTCGTAGCCCGCGCGATCGATCGCGAGGTGGCAGGTCTGGCACCGGTCCATCTTCGGAACGCGGGTGAAGTTCACATCGTCCACGATGTTCGGGGTGATGACCTGGCGCACCGTCAACGTCGGCGCCAGGAAATCCAGAAGCGGTGCATTCAGGAGATAGTCGTCGATCAGACTCGGATCGAGGTCTCGGACCAGGCCCTCCAGCCGCGCGGTGTCACCGGTCAGCGCCGACAACTGCTCGTCAATGGCGGTGACCTCGCCACTGAACGACGCAAGCCGGTCCCGCAGCCCGTCCCGCGTCGCCGTCAAGGTTTCCACCTCGATTCCCAACTCCACCCAGCGCTCGTAGAGCGCAGTGACCTCCAACCCGCCCGGCACCTCCGCCGCCGGGTCGCTGGCACGGATCACATCCCGCCGTGCCTCGAAGGCATAGCGCTCCGCGTCATAGATCGCCTTGGTGCCCTGGAAGGCCTGGGTCGCCACGAATAGCTCAATCCCAACGCCGGCCAACTGGCTTTCCACGTCAGCCATCTGCACCTGGTTTGCCCCCACCTGCTGCTCGGCCGCGGTGCGCTCCGCCGTCAGCTCGGCGACAAGGGCCTGGTCGACCGCCGCTTCGGCCTGGATTAAGCTGGCGAGGGTGACCTCTCGCTCGAGCTGGGTGAACTGCCGTTGATAGTTCTTCCACTCCCGATCGTAGTCGTCCCAGACCATCCATATCGTCGCGAAGAGCACGAACAGGCTGGACGCGGCGAAGACCACGTTCAGGAAATCGATATTGTAGGCGTGTCCGACTGCCCTCTTGTCTGCCATGGCGCTAGCTTCTAGATATTGAAGAAGAACTCAGGAATCGAAACGACGTATTTCAAGTTAAACACCCACCGCGTCAGCATCTTCACCGGCAGCGACAGCATCATCAGAAAAAGCAGGACCGCGACGTAATATCGGACCGGCCCCAGTTTCTCGTAATACTTGGCAAGCCCCTTCTTGGCCAGCAAAACTGGCAACACGGCCACGTAGGCGACCGCCGCCAGGATTCCGAAAATCTCCCGGATGAACCAGTTCTCTGGCAGCGCCATCCCAAATCCACTCACCCAGATGTACTCGGACAGCTGGACGTTGGTCAGCGGCTCGAGCTTGTGGATATCCCAGTACTCGAAGGGACCGAAGAAGTTCCAGTTCGGTCCGCGGAGGAAAGTCCCCAGCACGATCAGAGACGACCAGAGGACCACGAAACCGAATAAGAAGATCGTGATCTCCGCGCGGCGCTCGTTGAACGTGAAGTAGCCATTCCCCTTCGGATTCTTGTCGATGTAGGGGATCGCCATTAACCCGACGATAATCAACGAGGGCAGCACTACACCGGCCAGCCACGGGTCGAAATAGACGAGCATCTCCTGTAACCCAAGGAAATACCACGGTGCCTTCGAGGGGTTCGGGGTAGCGGCGTTGTTGGCCGGCTGCTCCAGTGGGGCCTCGAGCACGATCGACCAGACGATCAGGATTACGGTGCAGACCACCATCGCGATCAGCTCCGTGTAGACCAGATCGGGCCAGGTCCACACTCGGTCCTCTTCGTCCTTTTCGATCAACGGCTCGCCGGCGGCGAGCCGACGGTCGTTGCGCACCGCCTCGCGCATCGAAAACCAGGTGAAGAAGATGAGCAGAAAGATTAGCGCGACGATAGGAACATTGTCCGGCTTGGCGATGATCAGGTGGAAGTTCTCGTCCGTCAAACCGAAGCCGAAGAACACGGCCAGAAAACCCATCAGGCCCCAGCCCCACCGGTCGGACGCAAACGCCTCCCGCTTCCAGACAATCAGGATAAGCGCGACGACGGTGGTAAGGAAGAACAGTCGCGGGTCGGCGAACAGGTCGATGAAGCTCTTGATCGCGTCCATGGCTCGTTTCCGATCAACGTTGCTACCGGGCGTCCCCGAACCGGGAACTGGCGACGCCCACAAACCGATGCTGCAGTCTGACTCCCGCGGCGGTCGCTAACAACGGATCGCTACAGCGGACCAGAGATGCCCCCATCTTTCCTGACGCGCCAGAAATGTATCGCCATCAGGAACCCGATCACCAGCGGCAACGCGACGCAGTGCAGCACGTAGAATCGCAGCAGGGCACCCTCGCCCACAAACGTGCCGCCGAGCAACGCGAATCGTGCGTCGGCGGCCGCGTGTACCAGCTGCGTGTCGCCCAGTGCCATCAACTGAGCACCCGGACCCTCGTGCCCGAGGAACGGCGTCGCGCGCGCCATGTTCGAGCCGACCGTGATCGCCCAGATCGCCAGCTGATCCCACGGCAGCAAATAGCCAGTGAACGACAGTAGCAGCGTCAGCACCAGCATGATGACTCCGACGTTCCAGTTAAACTCACGTGGAGGCTTGTACGAGCCCGTCATGAACACACGGAACATGTGCAGCCAGACGGTGATGACCATCGCGTGAGCGCCCCACCGGTGTATCTCCCGCATGATGCCGAGTGGCACGTGCTCCCGCAGCCCCACGATGTCCGAGTAGGCATACTCGAGTGTCGGACGGTAATAAAACATCAGCAACAACCCGGTAAAGGTCAGGACCAGGAACAGAAAGAAGCTGATGCCGCCCATGCACCACGTGTAGCGTAGCCGAACACCCGATTTCCGCAACCGGACGGGGTGGATGTGCAGGAACACGTTCGACAGCATGACGAGAACCCGGTTCCGATCGTTGATCGGCGCGGCGTGCCGGAAAATCGACGTCCAGATCTGCGTCTCGGTAATCCAGTCCCATGCGCGCACAAGCGGCGGGGCCTTCGGGTTGACAGTCTTCGTATCAGCCATGGTCGGTCAAATCTCAAGGAAGGACTCGGGGTCGCTCCACTGGCCAAGCTCTTCTTGGAACTTCCGGCCCTTGTCGACCAGAATCTGGCCGTCTTCGGCCAGCACGATCCGCGTTCGCTCCAGCGGCCTGGGCGCCGGTCCCTCGAAATTGATACCGGTCGGGCGGAACCCGCTGCCGTGGCACGGGCATTTGAATTTGTTCTCCGCCGACAGCCAGTTCGGCGTGCAGCCCAGATGCGTGCACACGGAGAACAGCGCGTAGAACCCTGGTGAGCCGCTGACGGCGTTGCTTTCCGTTCGGACGATCCAGACCCCGAACTGGTCCTTGAAGCGCTCATCGACCCCCAGGCCGAACTCCTCTGGAAACCCAACGGTAAACTGGGACGGCGGCTCGTTCAGTACGTTCGGAAACATGAAGCGGCCGGTCGCGGCGAGGCATCCAGCCGAGGCGGCGGTGAACGCCCCCCAGGCGAGCCCCATCCACCCACGCCGCCCCATCAGCGGCGACATATCATCCGCCGCAGCCTTTGCCACCGGACGCGCCGCGACGCGTGTCGTGCGGCCCGCGAGTTTCGTATCAGTAGCCGCCACCGCGGCTACCGATTTCGCCCGCGCGGGCGGTGGCTTGTCCGGAACGGGTCGGGTTGTCTGATCGTCAGCCATCTCCGTACCTCATCATCACCGGTATCCGCACCAAAGCGTTCGAGCCGACTCCTGCCTCAGGACGACCTCCCCGGCGGCATGACTAGGCCGACCGATCATTACCGTCGTTCCGCGACGTTATAGCTCATCGGGGAGGGATCCATCGCCGCCAGCGTCTCCATCGCCGCCTGTCGCACCTTAAAACTGTCGTCCTGCTCCGCGAGTACCGCAACCGGCGACCTGAGATTTTCCGCCACAGAGAGAGCACCGAGCGCCGCAACCGCACGCAATCCGCTGATCATCACGTCACTCGCCGGGTCGACCAGGGTCTCGGACGGTATCACGAGCCCGCTCAAGTAATCCCGGTCGAGCATGCGACGGAGCACCCTCACGCCGCGTCCGTCGCCATGACGGGCCAGCGACACCGCAGCGTTCCATTGGACATCGGGCACCGGATCGTCGAGCGCGGCGCGCAACGTCGTGTGGGTCCCGTCGTCAGGCAACACCCCCAGCGCGTAGACCACCATCTTGCGTACGCCGGCGTCCTGCGACCTATACATCGCCCCAATCAGCGGAACCACCGCCTCGTCGCCCACTGAGGCGAGCGCCCAAATCACACTGATGACGGTCTCAGGATCCGGATCGTCCAACGACTCGGCCAACGTAGAGATCGTCTCGGACGGTGGGGACTCGAGCCGCCCGATCGCGAGCGCGAGATAGCGCCGAACCCTTGGGTCGTCGCCCCTCGACTCGACGAACGCACGCATCAGCGCCGGCGCCAGATCCGGGAACCGTATCTCGGTGTCCGGGTCGTCCATCAACCGGGATAACTCATAGGCCGCCGGCCACCTTCGCTCACGTCCGCCGGTACGCACGTCGTTCAAATACTCCTGCGGCGTGCGCTCGTCGGTCACCATCATGCGGAACCCACCGTAGATCGCCACGACCACCGCAACCACCGTGAGGGGGATCAGGAAGAACTGCGCCGCAAGAGACGGTGCGGCCGCAAGCGTATCGATCGGGCGCGCGGACTCGCGCTCGCCAAGCTTCTGCATCGGTGCGTCTTGAAAATCAGGGAATCCGAGCGCTCGCCGACCAGCGCTTGTGCATTCATTCACAAGGCATGTCGGGCCTCCCGCCGGCAACCCCTAACGACGGCGAATGCTACTATGCTTCCACGCGCAGGGTCAAGCTCGACCCGACGGGCCAGCCCCCTCACAATCCGGCGCTGCCAACCAAGGAGGGCTCTGGCGGCCCTGCACGGCCCCGCCCGAGCGCTCAGATCCGGGGCAGCGTCACCTCGAGTTGCGCCTGATACTTGCCCTTCTTGTCCGCGTACGACGTCTCGCAGGCCTCGTCACTCTGAAAAAACAGCACCTGTGCGATTCCCTCGTTCGCGTAGATCTTCGCCGGCAGCGGCGTCGTATTCGAGATTTCGAGAGTCGCCGTTCCCTCCCACTCGGGCTCGAACGGTGTAACGTTGACGATGATGCCACAGCGCGCGTAGGTCGACTTTCCAAGACAGATCGTCAGAACGTTCCGTGGAATCCGGAAATACTCGACCGTCCGCGCCAGCGCAAACGAGTTGGGTGGGACAATGCACACTTGCTCCTTAACGTCGACGAAGGATCGAGGGTCGAATGCCTTCGGATCGATGACCGTGGTGTTGATGTTGGTAAAAATCTTAAACTCGTCCGCCACGCGGATGTCATAGCCGTAGGACGACAAACCGAACGACACGACATCCTGCCGCACCTGACTCTCGACGAACGGATCGATCATCCCTCCCCGGGCCATCTTCTTGATCCACCGGTCGGACTTGATACTCATTTCTTATGTCGGGCTCCGCCCCACACTCCGGCGCCGGCGCTCGCTGTGGCCCCAACGGCCCGCGCCGCTTCCACGCGGGCAGGGACGTGCGAACCGAAGAGAGCCAACGCAGCCTCGGCCCCTCCTACCTCCTCAATTAAAGGACTCACCGTCGCCACCACACCAGCATCAGTGTGAGCGCAACGCTCAGCAGCAGCGAGGTCCCGATCGGCGCGTACCACGTGACGTTGCCACGGCGATACACGATATCGCCCGGCAGGCGTCCCAGGGGCACTCCCAGCATCAGCAGGGCTCCGACCCCAGCTGCCACCAGACCGGCTACGACCAGGATCTTTCCCATTACTCCACCGGCCGTCGCGCTGCTCCTTGGTGGCCTGTGCTCTGAAGACAGCCAGGAGTCCTTCAGGAAACGGACCACTTAGCCTAGCTCGACGCCGCGGAAGAAGTAGCTCAACTCCAACGCCGCCGTCTCGGAGGCATCGGACCCGTGTGTGGCGTTGCGCTCGATCGAAGTGCCGAACCGCCGCCGCAGGGTCCCTTCGTCTGCCTTCGCCGGGTCAGTAGCCCCCATCACCGTTCGCCATCTGATAATTGCGTCGTGCGCCTGGAGAGCCAGCACGATGGCCGGTCCGGACGACATGAACGTCGTCAGGGCGTCGAAGAATGGACGTTCCCGATGGACCTCGTAAAACCCTTCCGCCTCGCTCTTGGTCATCCGCACCAGCCGCATCCCGCACACGCTGAAGCCGGTCTCCTCGATCCGCTGCAGAATGGCTCCGGTATGGCCGGCCGATACTGCGTCTGGCTTGATGATCGCGAACGTACGTTCCATCGATTCCGTTCTGTGCCAGTCAACTTGGCGCCCGCCCGACCCCGTGCCGAATTCCGCGCCGATACTACGGGCTGCGCCCTCGGTGTCTCCCTACCCGAGGCCGTTCATTATCTCGGTCAATACCGATCTCGGTGGCCGCACCTGACCTTCGGTCAGCGAGGCGAGCGGCTCATCCACCAGGTTCAGCATGGTCAGAAAGTCCTCGGCCACCGGCTCCACGTAGATGAGCCCGGTCGCAAACTCACCGCGTCCGTGGGTTTCGTGGAGCACCCGCAGCGCCTGTACCTTGTCGGTCGGGTTGTGGGCCTCGTCGAGCTTCTTCAGATACAGACGTGACCCGTCGTGGAGCGTGACCTCCTGAGCGGTGCCCGGCGCGTAATCTACGGTAATGTCATCGAAGTACGGCACGAAGTCGAGCTCCTCCAGTGGGTCGTCGTGCTTCTTTACGTAGGCGTAGCTCTTGGTCGACCCCTCGTGGTCGTTGAAGGTGACGCAGGGCGACAGCACGTCGAGCATGGCCGTGCCGCGATGACTGAGCGCCGCCTTCAGGATGGCAGTCAGCTGCTTCTTATCGCCTGAGAAAGACCGTGCCACGAAAGTCGCGCCGAGCTGCACGGCGAGCGCGCAGAGGTCGATCGGCGGGAGGTCGTTCACCACACCCGTCTTCAGCGTCGAGCCCACATCGGCGGTCGGAGAGAACTGACCCTTGGTCAGGCCGTAGCAGCCGTTATCTTCGACGATATAGATGATCGGTAGGTTCCGCCGCATCAGATGGACAAATTGTCCGATACCGATCGCCCCGGTGTCGCCGTCGCCGCTCACACCGATCGCGACAAGGTTCTTGTTCGCCAGCAGCGCCCCGGTTCCGACCGACGGCATCCGACCATGCACCGCGTTGAAGCCGTGGGCGGACCCGAGGAAATACGCAGGGCTCTTGCTCGAGCAACCGATACCGGACAGTTTTACGACCCGGGTAGGCTCGATGCCCATCTCGAAGCAGGCGTCGATGATTCGCTCGGAGATCGCGTTATGCCCGCACCCGGCGCACAACGTCGTCTTGCCGCCACGGTACTCAGGAAGACTGAGACCGATCCGGTTAATCTTCTTCTTCTTTCCAGGGAAGGATGTCGCTGTCGCCACGGTGCGTCCTTTACTTGTGTCGTTCTGTCGGTTTCCATTCGACCACCGAGACCGGGTAGCGCCTTGCGCCGCTACTCGCCCCCAACTCCCGCATCATT